>NZ_KV878783.1:1093613-1393613 GCF_001890765.1 Spirulina major PCC 6313
CCGTGCCGCCCCCACCCGGATTGGCATTGCTGCCGCCGACACCGTTGCCGCCTGCACCGCCCGCATTGCCGCCCAAGCCGCCGATAGGGATGTTGCTGCTGACGTTGCTGCCGCCGCCTGATCCACCGCCGCCGTTGCCGCCGTTGCCGCCGTTGCCGCCGGTTCCGGTGAGAGCGATCGCACCCCCATCGAGCACGCTGGCATTGATAAAAATTCCCGCACCGCCGTTGCCACCGTTGCCGCCGACTAAACCTGCCGCGCCGCCTTGGTTATTTTTGCCACCCGTTGCGCCGTTGCCTTGATCGGTTCCGGGGCTGCCGTGGCCGCCGATGCCGGTGAGGGCGATCGCCCCTGTGGTGATGAGGCTGCTGTGGTTGAGGGTGATGCCGTTGCCGCCGTTGGCTGTGCCTGTGCCGGTGAGGGCGATCGCCCCTGTGCCTGTGTTCAAAGTGGCGTGGTTGATCACGACGGAGCCGGAGCCGGTGTTGTCGGCGTTGCCGTGGAGGGCGATCGCACCGTTGCGGGTGGTGATGTCAGCGTTAACGGTAATGCCGTTGTGGGCCTGGGCAGTGAGGCTGATGCCAGGGGTGGTGAAGGTCAGGGGGGCGTTGAAGGCGATCGCATGGGTGGCTTCGAGGCGGATCGGGCTGGTGGCGGCATTGATCACGGCAGCATCCAGGCGGGAGACGGCGGGAACGTCGGCAAACAGGAGGGTTGGATTCGTGGTGTTGCCCCCCGTGGCGACGATTTCGATATCGATGGGATCGAGGCGGAGGAGGCCCGCTGCACCGTTGGGGGCGAGGGTGTTCACCGTGCCGTGAAAGCCGAGATAGTCCGCCCCGGAGACTTCGACGTTGCCGCCGTTGCCGCCGGTGGGACTGCCTTGGGCGGCAATGTGTCCGGCGAAATGGGTCGCGTGATCTGCCCAGATTGCCACTGTGCCGCCGTCGCTGCCCCCTTGGCCGTTGGCCTGGAGGCGGCTGGTGGCGTTGATATGGGTGCGTTGGGCGGTGAAGCCGTGGCCGGAACCGTTGAAATCGCCCCCGATCCGAATCGTGCCGGGTTGCGACCCGGATACGTCCAACTCAGCACCGAGCAGAGCAACGCGATCGCCCCACACATTCACCGCACCCCCCGGAGCCGCGATCGCCCCCCCAATGATCGCATCACCACCCCGCAGCGTCAGCCCATCCCACGGGCCCGTTAGATGGGCTGGCAGATCCACCGGGCGTAGCGTGGCGAGATCAGCAGGGGTAACGTGGGCGAGTTCGAGGGAGAGGAGGGAGCCGGGGCGTGTCAGGCGGAGGGATGCGCCGGGACGGGGAGCGGCGAGGGTGACGTGGGCAGCGGTGAGCGTGCCTGTGTTGAGGATCAGGGGGGCGATCGCCCCCAGTTCGCCTGGTACGTTTAAGGTTGCCGCATTGACGATAAACCCCTGGTTATCGGGGTTAAACTGCCAACCTGTCGGCTCACCGCTGAGGGTGGTGTAGTCGTTCGTGCCGAAGGCATGAAACACCCCTTCGGCAAAGTCGAGGCGATCGCTCGTCGCCAGGTAAAAACTCCCCGGCACATCCAACCCCGCCCCCGCCCCCATCACCCAACCCGCCGGATTAATCAGGTACAGATTCGCCCCACTTCCCGATAGCCGAATCAACCCCTCAATCACCGAAATATTCCCCCCCACCACACGCCCCAACACATTCGCTAGACCAGGCTGGGTGAGAAACTGGGCAACTTCCGCCGGGTTTAAGCCAAAGTCTTGAAAACTATGGAAGAGATTCGCGCCCCTGACTTGGCCGCCGGTGATGCGGTAGGTGTGGCCGTCGTGGTGAATCACTGTGCCCGTGCCGTCGGGGGCTGGGGTGATCGATTGAGCCTGCGCGGGCAGGGCGCGATCGCACAAGATAACACTCAATCCCAATGCCATCAACCAACGCAACATCGTTAGCATCTCCAGTTATAGACAATTCCTGATTTCACGTTCCTCGGATGGTCTGGGAACGTTGCCCACAGCATAGGCCAAATTGCAACGCTTAGAACGGGGAGCGATCGCGAAATTTTCCGCAGTTCGTGACAAAATGCTGGGGGGATAGTCTAAATTGAGCAAGATAACAAACGACCGCAACGGCTTGAGAGGTGGGGAATGACCAGAAGAAAACGGAGTTGGCTCCAGCAGTGGCGACGGGTGAAGCGTCAGGTGCGATCGCGCCTACATTATTTGTTGTTTTTGCTATTGTGTAGCCTCCTGTTGTCGGGATGTGTGCGTTATGACGTGGGCGTGAACGTGGTGGGGCAATATCAGGGCACGATTACCCAACATATTCAACTCGGCGAACAACTCACTAACTTTAGCCAGCGTGAAGTACAGGACTGGCTCAAAACCCTAGAGCAACGAGCCAAAGCCCTCCACGGCAAGGCCAAACGCAACTCTGACACCGACCTGGAAATCACGATTCCCTTCAGCAACGGTGCAGACTTACACCGCAAGTTTAACCAGTTTTTCAACCCCACCCAGCAGACCCCTGAACAACTGGCCACCGACCCATCACAAGATATTATCGAACTCTCTGCGGGTCTTGGTTTTACCCAAAGTAATTTCCTCTTGGTGGAGCGCGATCGCCTCCGGCTGGAAGTGGATTTGCGCAGTTTGGGCGGCTTGAATGGCGAGACGGCGTTTTTGTTGAATGCCAATACCCTGCTGAATTTGCAATTTAGCCTCACGACCCCCTGGGGAGCACGAGCGATCGCCGCCGAGGATAGCCTGGTGCAACGCCTCGGCCCGCAAACCATTTGGCAACTGCAACCGGGTCAACTGAACTACATCGAGGCCGTGTTTTGGGTTCCGAGTTTCCTTGGCTTAGGAACGGTGGTTATCATCGCCCTCGTGGTGGCCGGCAGTGGGCTAAAGCAGCGCTTTTTTACCCCGGCAATACCCCCAGCGCCGACGGTGGCGGATTAGTTTGGGAGGGTGGAGGCGCGATCGCGTCAGCATCGCTCTAAAATTGGTTTAACGTTATGGGAAGCCTTGCTTCTGCGTGAATCATGAACCTGCGGTCGTTGAAATTTCTGTCGAGTTTGCGTAAAGACAATCGTCAATTTGCTGTCATTGGCCTAGGGCGATTTGGGCGAGCGGTGGCGGCTTCGCTCTATGGCATGGGCTACGAAGTCCTCGGCACCGATATTGACGAAAGATTAGTCGCCTCTGCTCTTAACGAACAAATCGCCACCCATACGGTGCGTCTCGATTCCACAGAACCGACGGCCCTAAAGGAGGCAGGGATTTATGAATTTGATACGGTGGTCGTAGCGATCGGTAACTATGTCCAAGAAAGCATTATTACCACCCTCAATGTTAAAGAAGGCGGCGTTTCCCATGTGGTCGCCAAAGCCTCCTCCCAAATTCACGGCAAACTCCTCGAACGGGTGGGAGCCGATCAGGTGGTGTTTCCAGAGTACGAAGCAGGGTGCAGCCTCGCCTATACCCTCACCAAACCCGCCATTCTCGATCGCTTCGACCTTGACCCCCACCACAGCATCGTAGAAGTCCTCGTCCCCGAAGAATTCGACGGCAAAACGATCGCAGAAATCCAACTGCGCGGCCATTACGGTCTCACCCTCTTAGCCGTCGCCGAAGATGATGACACCTTCGAGATCAATCCCCTCCCCAATGTGCGCCTCCGCAAGGGGACAGCGATGGTCGTTTTAGGCTCAAATAAAGACCTAAAAAAACTCCCCATTTAACCACAAATTCCGGTGATTGGTCATTGCCAAAACCGCCCAGAACTGAAGTTCTGGGCTCAGAGCAAAAACCCGTTAAAACGGGTCCAGATTGAGTGGGCGATCGCCTACTTTCGTGATGAGCCAGGGATTTGAATCCCCGGCGGAGTAGATCGATTAATTATTTAATTGCTACGCAATCTTACGGGCAACATAGACCCCATAACTGATGTAGTCTCGATAGGTTTTATACAGGTTAATTTCGTGCCGTTCTGCGGTAACGATCGCTGCTGCCGCCTCGCTGTGATTATGTCGCGTTAAAAAGTCATCAAAGCGATCTTCCATCGGGTGATAATAGGTCTCTAACCAGGAGGATTCCGGCAAGATGAAATATCCAATTGGAGCATAGCCCTGCTGTTCTAAAATGCTCATTTTCGCCGATGCCACGTCCACTTCAGGATATTCAGTATTCCAATGGTCTTGGAGTTCACGGGGGCGCGATGCCGTGATCCACGTCAGTTCAGAAGCGACTAAAATACCGCCCGGTTTCAGATAACGTCGCCACTGGTTAACCCCATGGGCAAACCCAATATTGTAGATCGCACCTTCTGACCAAATCACATCAAATTGCTCATCCTCAAAAGGCAAATCATCCATCGAAGCGGCCAGGGTTGTGATTTTTTCGGCAATGCCTTGCTGCTGGGCGTGCTGTTTGAGGATCTCTAAAAATTCCGGCAGAAAATCCACCGCCGTAATCTGAGCATTTAACCGTTGTGCTAACACCAGCGTTGAAGCCCCGGTTCCACATCCCAAATCGGCAATTTTTAGCGGTGCGGCGGGGTCTAATTGGGCGAGATTGAGAGCCATTTCAGTCGCGGCATCACTACCCGGCCCTTGACGATCGCCGCCTTTATGGAAGTCGATCAGCAACGTATAATCATCCATTGGTTCTGTTGCAAAGGTTTGACTGGTGCAGAGGGATAGGATCGCCACCCGTTATGCCCATCACAGGCGATCGCTCCCCTTTTTTTCACGCTATATTATGACCCGATCCAGCCCCGATTTACCACTGTTAACCCAACTGATCGCCGCCGCACAACGGCAGCACGCCCCTTTTTATGCACCAGGGCATAAGCAAGGGCGGGGCTTTTCGGCAGCGATGGCAACACTGTTGCAACAGGCGGCGGCCTGTGACTTGCCAGAGTTGCCGGAGTTGGATAATTTGTTTGCGCCAGCGGGGGTAATTGAGGCAGCCCAGGACCTCGCGGCGGCAACCTTTGGGGCAGAGCGGACGTGGTTTTTAGTGAATGGGTCGAGTGGCGGCTTGATCGCAGCAATGTTGGCAATTTGCGGAGAGGGCGACAAAATTATCCTGCCGCGCACGGTGCATCGGTCAGTGATTTCGGGGTTAATTTTATCCGGCGCGATGCCGGTGTTTCTCAATCCGCCCTACGATGGAGCGCGGGATTTGAGTTATGGGATCACGCCGGAAGCCGTGGCGCAGGCGTTGCGAGATCATCCCGATGCGCGGGGGGTGTTGGTGGTGTATCCGACCTATCAGGGGGTCTGTGGGGATTTGGGGGCGATCGCATCCCTCACCCATGCCCACGGCCTACCGCTGATCGTCGATGAAGCCCACGGCCCCCATTTTGGCTTTCACCCCGATTTACCGCCGTCGGCCCTGAGTTTGGGCGCAGATCTGACGGTGCAATCCACCCACAAAGTCCTAGGGGCGTTAACCCAAGCCTCAATGCTCCACGGCCAGGGCGATCGCATCCCCTGGACTCGCCTCAATCGTGCCCTCGCCCTCATCCAAACCACCAGCCCCAGCTATCTCCTCCTCGCCTCCCTCGATGCCGCCCGCGCCCAAATGTCCGATCAGGGAACCGAATTAATGGGCCAAACCCTCGCCCTCAGCGATCGCGCCCATGCCCATCTCGCGCCCATCCCCCATTTGGACGTTTTAACTATGCCTGATCCTGCCCTGCCGGGGTTTTGGCAGGGCGATCGCACCCGGTTAACGCTGTTTGTGGATCGCCTCGGTTGGGACGGGTTCGCCGTTGATGAGTGGCTCCACACCACCCAAGGCGTGACGGCAGAACTCCCCCTCGCCCGCCATCTCACCTTTATCCTCAGCCTCGGCAACACCGTTGCCGATGTGGATTGCCTCGTTGCGGCCATGGCGCAACTTTCGCCCCGCGAACCGTTGCCCCCGTTGCCGACCCTCACCCCACCGTTACCGCCGATCCTTCTGTCCCCCCGCGCTGCCAGTTTTGCCCCCACGGCATCCGTCGCGATCGCCACCGCCATCGGTCAACCCTGCGGCGAGTTGATTTGCCCCTATCCGCCGGGGATTCCCGTGTTAATGCCAGGGGAAACAGTGACCGAGGCTGCGATCGCAACACTGCACCAGATCAAAACCCTCGGCGGGCAATTAACAGGCCTCAATGATCCGACCTTGGAAACGCTTCAGGTGATTATTTAAAAGGGTTGAGATGGCGCGAGATGTGTGGTTGCTAATGACTCCCCATGGAGGCGGGAGTTTTTCGCAGCTTTTTAGGGTTTTGTCTGGTAAGCTGATCAGCATCTAAACTGCATGTCAATGAGCCTGAAGCCCTTGCTCTAAGGGGATCACCCTAGAAATTCAAATGGAGATTAGCTTGACTCAATTCTAAAGGGCTGTCTCTCACCCTTTTCCTCAATCGCTACATCCCCCTTCTCGTCAAATCTTTCGCCCTCTCCTATCCCACTTTTGTCAGTCAATCAGGGGGTGAGATGTCAAGGGTTTTAATCTGCATCGTCAAAAGTATTATTCGGTTGAGTACGGTTTCTTATTATGGGGGGATTTGTCGAGGGGTGGGGAGAATCACGGGTGCATCAGAGGGTAAAGCGATCGCGCAATGCCGGATCTTCTTGAGATAGCAAAATCGGCTGACTCGACAACACTGGACGAGTGGCATAGCGTCCGGCAAAGGCACGAATATATTGATCAATCGCATAGTTCGTCTGATTCCACACCGCCACCCCCGCAATATCCGGTGGAATATCCCGCAGGATTTTGTCAAACACCGAAACATGGTACGCCAGAGCGTGGGCAGAGGTCATGGCACAGCAAGGATGTTCCAGGGCTTGGCAGTTCGGTGCGAGGGGAAATTGATTCCCCCACCGATGCCCCCCCATTTGAAAAATCTGCCAATCTATCCGCTTTAACTCTTCAACACAACGTGATACATCCTCAAGAATAGTATCTAAAAAAAGTGCATCATCTTCAAAGACAAGCACATTATCAAGACCTAATTGTTGAGCACGTTCAACAATCGTTCGATGGGATAATGTACAGCCAATATGATGAGATTCAGGGGTTTCAATCGCAGAAAAACGATGCACTCGGTGTAAAATTCCAAGTTTATAAAAGCGTTGTTCCATAATCTCCCACCGCTCAGGCTGTCGATCTAAGTTAATGCAATAAATCGCATCAAAATAGAAAAATGGATTTTCCAGTTCGGTGCTGATCTGTTGCTTGACTGTCGCAAAAGCACGGTGACCAAAATAATGCGCTCCATGCTCAAACATTGGCTCAAGTGACCACCCTAATTCGTGAAAGGCGATCGCATGATTCCGGATTGTCTCTTCCCAGGGCAACCACCCCAACGGGTTCGGATGCGGCGACGGACAAACCCTCAAACGCGACCACCCCAAGAACGGTAGACACTTCACCACGCCCCCTTGACGGCGATACTTTTCTTGTAAATAGCCAATCAATCCCCCGTCACCCAAAAAACGCGGATTCAGACCCGGCCAAGCCTCACGATGACAGGCGAATAAGCCTAGATCTTGCATCGCGATCGCAAAAGGCTCCCCCGCAATATCCTGACCCCGTTCATCACAACCCGACACCCCAAAACGTCCCTGCGACCATTGCGGTTCTAAATGAGTCGATTCAACAGCTAAAGTCTCCGTTAAGATTGGCCCCTGCCACAAATCCAGTGATGTTGACTCCGTTTGGCAATGGCGTAAAAGCTGCTGGATTGCGCCGGGACGGATTAACACCCCCGCCTCCAGACACAAAACATAAGGTGTGTTGGCCTCTTGCATCAACCGCTGGATTAAGACAGCTTGACTCGTGTGATCATAATCACAGAAAAATCGAGTTAATGGTGTACCGTAAGCATTACCCGGAGGTAGCTGCGCCTGACCCTGTCCATTAGATGTTCCCGCCACCACAATAAACTCTACAGAGTCTAAAACATCAGGATGGTAAAACTTGAATGTTTGAAGAGTCCAATCGATCAGGGTAAGATCTGCCAGGCTAATAATTCCAATCGTAAGCGGATGTGAACTAGAATTTTTAGTCTTCATCATCATGAGTAAGCTTAATGTTCATAAAAAAATCTTGAAATAGCTTACCATTTTTATTGATATTCTTTAGCGAATCAACACAGTCAATGTCAGGTAAATTCAACTCTATTTCTCCGACTGAGTTACCGAGTTTCTACGCTCAGACCAAACCCAACCACATTCCTGGGCTTGAGGTTCACAGCATTGCAAATGAACTCCTCATCTATTCCTTAGAGTTAGAAGTGAGTGTGACCCTCAATGCCTCAGCGCAAGTGATCTGGAATTTATGTAATGGTCAATCTAGCATTACTGAGATTATCGCTTCTCTGGCTCAGAGTCATGGCTTAAATCCCGAAGAAATTGCCTCGGATGTCATTACAACAGTAACCCGACTTCAGCAAGTTGGACTATTAGAGCTTTCCACTCAAGCACAATAAAAATTTTCTTTCTTCACATAATTTTCGATTACTTTTTAGGGTATGCAAATATACATTATCTCTTGGGCTTAATAATGGCGATGAAAAAAGAATTAAATGAGACTATCCAACACCAAAAATCAATGATATAGTTGAGAACTATAGCAAGCCTATTTGATTTGCGAAGCACTCAGTCCTGATCAACAAGGGGCTTAAGCTCCTTGCCTGTCTAGAGCTTCTTTAGGCTTGCGATAAGAGGTCAAAGTACAGAATATGCATATCCATGGCAATTTTAAATTATCAAGGTCACTCCATTGACCAGCAAGCAGAAACTAGGTTAGTCAGCCTTACGGATCTGTGGAAAGCGGCTAAACGCCCCGCCACCCAACGCCCCCTAGCTTGGGTGGGTTCCGTCCCTGTCCAAAAAGTGTTGGGCAGTATGGTGATGGAATCTCGTGCGGAAGCCATCTATGCTCCTCGACAAGAGTCGATCACAGGGATTGTGGGAATGCTCGTCACCGAACGCCAAGGAGGGACGCTGAGAACCTATGCAACCCCTGAGATTGCGCTGCTCTATACCCATGATCTCGGTGAAGAGATTCACGAGTGGGCATTGCAAGGGTTGGGCGCAGCATCGGGTACGCGCTGGCTCGCTCAATTGGTTCGAGGGCAGCAGGCGGAGGAACAGTATCGGCTGAAGCGACGCGCATTGCTGACGGCTGGGTGGGCGATTCCGGTGGTAACGGTGGTGGGGTTAAGCCAACACGCCCAAGCGCAGGTTTCGGGTCAATCGACAACCACAACAACGACAACGGCTGCAACGACGACGGCTGCAACGACGACGGCTGTGACGACGACGGCTGCAACGACGACGGCTGCAACGACGACGGCTGTGACGACGACGGCTGTGACGATAACATGACCACGACCAACCTCCCCCCCTCCATAAGATCCCTAGGTTAATTCTTATCTGCCTGGCATCTCTCTTGCTTGGGTAGTGGTTTCATGTAGTGAAATCTAGGGGTTCAACGCCTTGATTGTTCGTTATCTTTTCACTCCATCTTGTACCACTACCTTTTTTAAAGTCTTGAACTGAGTGAAGCTGAAGTCTCAGATATCGAACGCTCTCATGTTGTTTTGGCGATTTTCGAGATGTTTAAGCGTTATTTTTTATGCAACCATCAACCTCACTCAGTGACTCTATTTTTGTCCAAATTGCGGCTTATCGTGATCTAGAACTTGTGCCAACGGTGCGAGACGCGATCGCCCAAGCCGCCCAACCGGAGCGGATTCACTTTGGGATTTGTTGGCAATACGCCGATACTGAACTACACCTGATTGATTTATTACAAGACATCCCCAACTGTCGCATTACCGCCATTCCCGCCAAACAAGCTCAAGGCCTTGGCTGGGCACGCAACAAAGCCCAAAACCTCTGGGACGGTGAAGCCTACACCCTGCAAATTGATGCTCACATGCGCTTCGCCCCCCGCTGGGATGAGACCTTAATCACGATGTTGGCCCAATGTCCCAGCGAAAAACCTGTATTAAGCTCATATCCACCGGCTTATGTTCCCCCGCGAGACCTGGTCAGCCATACCCCCGCTCGTATGCGGGTCACCTATTTTATTGATCAGTGGGATCTCCGCCCCCAGGCTTATGGGGACTTAAGTGATTGTGATGCCCCCCAACCCGGTTCATTTATTGCCGGAGGATTTAGTTTTTCCTCAGCTCAGGTTATTCAAGAAGTCCCCCAAGATCCCAACATTTATTTCACCGATGAAATTCCCTATGCGGTGCGTTTATGGACTCATGGTTGGGATGTTTACCATCCTCATAAAGTGGTCTGTTGGCATTTTTATGGTGCAGGAAAAAACCGAATTGGGAATTGGGATGATAACCGTAGTTGGTGGCAGCGACAATGTCGTACTGCCACCTATACTAAGCAACTTTTGGGGATGGAACCGAGCACCCGTGATTTTGGCTGCTACGGGTTAGGCAAGCAGCGATCGCTTGCTGAGTTTGAGGCGCGAGTTAATGTCAATTTCAAGAAAAGAACGATCAATGGGGTGGTGGCAGATACCGAAGATGTTGCAGAAAAATCATCATCGTCAGAGCGCGATCGCACTCGCGAAAATGAGCTGCTCATGCTCTGTAGTCAACCCAACCATTCTGAGCTTCAAACCACCAAGCTGCTAGATTTAGCTCAGAATCACCTAGACTGGGATTACGTCCTGCGAGTCGCCACAGAACAGGGCATTATTCCCCTTTTATTTCAGAACCTCATTCAACACAACACGATTGATTTGTATTGGCAAGCAAAGCGTGATCTTAATCATGAATATCACGCCAATGTTATTCATAATCTGCAATATCAACAAGAACTTTTAACAATTTTAGGGCTGTTCCAAGCTCATAATATTCGAGCATTACCCTATAAAGGCGTAACATTAGCGATCGCTGCCTATGGTGATATTGTGCGGCGGCAATTTTGTGATCTAGACATTCTTGTTGATCCTGAGCAATTTATGCTCGCTCAAACTATTCTCACCGAACATCACTACCAAGCCCTCACCCCCAGTTCTGACCATGCCTGGGATTTTGTTCTGAGTAATGGCAAAATCACGCTTGATCTACATCGCTATCCAGTCCCTAAATTCTATGCATTTGATTTGACCTTCGATACCCTTTGGGAACAGGCTCAATCGGTTAAAATTCAAGATCAAATCATCATGATACCGTCCCCAGAAGACATGATTTTGATGTTAAGTATTCATGGCTTAAAAGATCGGTGGCGGCGGTTAATCTGGTTACGTGATTTAGCCGAAATCTTGCGATCTACTCCTGATTTAGATTGGGACTACATCTTAAAAACAGCACAGAAATTAGGTATTCAGCGGACGCTATATGTTGGGTTTAAATTAGCGCAGAGGGTTCTTGAGATTGAACTTCCTGAAATACTCACAGCATCAATGTCGCAGGACTCACAGCTAGATTGGTGCTGCAATTATTTACATAATCAACTGTTAGTTCCACTCAATAAATTACCTCAAGGTTTAGCTGCGATTATTGACTCATTTCGACTCGATTTAGGAGTTCGAGAACGCTGGCACGATCGAAGACGTTATATTTTGTTACGAATTCTATCCCCGACAAGCCGCGATCGCACTCTCCTAAACTTACCCAACGCCTTGAAGTTTCTATACCTCTTCATTCGCCCGGTACGCCTAGCCTATCGGTTTGCCTTTTCCCGCGTCCAACGTTTGAAGCAAGCCGAGTCAACTCCATAACCCTGTGACCTGCAAAGATGGCTCAAACAATGGTGTTTTCGTTTTGGATCACTCTCCAGGCTAAACAGGTTTATCTAAAGACAGACTTATCGGAAATTGCTGCACTCATTACCGAAGGATTTGCGGCGATGTTAGCCGACGATGAGCAGCAAATTATTGCTCAATTTTCAATCGTTCGGAAGGGTCAGGATTATCACGTTATTGATCAGGATACTGATCAAATCCTAGAGATTATTCATGATCGTGCGCACTGTTTCATTCAGCTTAAGTATCATGTCATGACCGCGTTGATTCAGGCGAATACTCAATGGCTTTGGTTTCATGCTGGAGCTGTGGCAAATCCCAACGGTGCAGTCCTCTTTCCGGCTACCGCTGGGGGTGGTAAAAGCACATTGACAACTTTTCTAACTCAACAGGGTTGGCAATATTGTAGTGATGATGTGGTTCCCCTCGATTTTTACACACAACAGATTTATCCTGTACCGCAAACGCCTCGCCCTCGTGGCGAGATTTCAACGTTGTTGAGTGCTCATCAACTCACCCAGGTCAAAAAACAGGCTGTTTCGTTCACGCCCCAACAGATCAGCGATCGCCCCCATCCTGTTCAAGCAATTATCTTTCCCCATTATCAACCAGACTCTGAAACGAAAATTCATTCTTGCTCTCCGGGACAAAGTATCACATTCTTACTGCAAAACTGTATTAATTTTCCAGATCATAAAACTCAAGCCATGCCTTTTTTAGTGAAGCTGATCCAACATATTCATCATTTTGAATTGGTGTATAGCGATCGCACGGCAGCTTGCTCTCAACTAGAACATCTTTCTCAACGTAATTGGTCTCTCGATCCTTGAACTTGCATAAAATTAGCTTCTAGAATCAACTCCCAACTGAGCCAATCCACTCTCCAGTGAAAATTGTGGTCTAATGTTCAGAAGCTGTTCTGCTTTGGTTGTATTTGCGAGCGAATGATGAATATCACCAGAACGAATTGGGTAATATTGAATTTTGCCGTGCCATTGAGGAAAGTTACATCGTAAACCTGTAATTAAGTCCAGTAGAGAAGATGACTGTCCCGTACCCAAGTTGATCGCTTCAAAGCTGCCATGATCGAGAGATACCGTTAAGGCTTGGCTGAATGCGATCGCTACATCTTGCACATAGATAAAGTCTCGTTGTTGGGAACCATCACCATAGATCATAATGGGCTTGTTTTGCTCCATAACTTGCTTAAAAATAGAAACAACATCACTATATTTTGAATTGACTTGCTGCTTGTTTCCATACACATTAAATAAACGCAAGGCGATCACTTGAAGTTTTAAACGAGGAGCAAACAGTTGCAAGTATTGTTCACTGGCGAGCTTTTGTAATCCATAGGGAGATGTGGGAATACAGGGTGTAGATTCTGCGATCGCATCATTTCCATCGCGAGCACCGTACACAGCGGCCGAACTTGCAAAAATCACTTTGGAAATCGAAAGTTTTTGACAAAGCTCAATCACTTTAACCGTCGTCGAAAGATTGTGATGATGAATTGAGATAATATTTTGCCAAGAATGATGTACAGACGGAATTGCAGCAAGGTGAATAATCGCATCAATAGGGGTTATGAAAGTCTCAGAAACTACATTCACAATATCCTCTGTAATCACATTATTCTGAAGCGATCGTGGTAAACCTTCTAAGTGTCCTGTAATCAGATTATCAACAATAGTGATTTGATGACTACGCTCTAGATGGCGAACAAGATAGGAACCAATAAAACCAGCACCACCAATAATCAAAACATGCATGAAATTAGCAATAAAGTATTTTTACTATGTACCTTTATTGTAAAGATTATCGAAATCAATATACAGCCTTTACCTTAATAACTAGGCACAGGAACAGCATTTGGTAAACCAGTTGTTCAAACACTTTGTAAGCTGATCAGGGTCTAAGCTGCATGTCAATGAGCCTGAAGTCCTTGCTGCAAGGGGATTGCCCTCGAAATTTAAATGGCGATTAGCTTAGTGTACCTTGTATTGTAGGTAAAGGCTGTAACTCTCTTCTATCACTGTGGGAAATTTCAACGAATTCTCGTGATCACAGCCAACGAAAGAATCAGCGTTTGAACCCACTCTGACAGAAGAGAGGTAAGAATTTTATATGGAGATTCTCTGGATAATTTTCTTATTAGCATTTTATACAGATTGTTTCCCCGTCATGATCGCTACTTCACTTCCTCAAAAGCGTCTGGGCATGGTTCGAGAGGTGATCCATCTCAAACATCCGATCACGCAGAGCAAACTGACATCGATTGCATTAATGCTGAGGGGATGCTGGCCTTAGTCTTGAAAGGCTTTGAGGCAGACTTTTTGGGGTTGGCTGTGGGCTTCGTTTAAGGCGGCTTCTACTGCCCGTAGCATGACTTCATAGGAGAAGGTGCGCCGGGGAATGAGGCTGGCAATGCCAATGCTGATTGTGATGATTGGGGTGGCGGCTTGGCGGGGATGGTTGATCTGGAGGGCTTGGATGCGTTGGGTCATGGTGTGGGCGATCGCGATCGCAGCGTCGGCGCGGCATTGGGGTAAGGCGATCATGAATTGATCCTCTCGATACCGTGCGAGAAAATGATGGATATCGGTTAGGGTTGCATAGAGGTGCTGCCCCACTTGGCCAAAACAGCGTTGACCCGCTCGAAAACCATAACTTTCTTCGTAGGCCATGAATTCATTGATTTGGCACAGCAACAGGGTTAAGGGCAACGCCTGGTGAGTGAGCAGATCCCATTGTTCAATGAGATATTGCGTCATGGTTTGGCTGTTCGGCAGGGTTTTGATCGGGTCGAGATCTGCGTCATTGTCATCATTTGGCTCGGTGAGTACCGCGATCGTCATTAAGCGTAACTGGAGGGTTAAACGGGCGATCGCTTCTGCTTCATAAAATGGGTACTCTAAATAGTCCGCCCCACCCACGGCAAAAACCCGCTCGCGATCGCACGGTCGGGTCGGGGTTCCCACAAACAGCACCGGCAAGGGTCGATTTTGAATCGCAGGGGGCAGCACGGTACAGAGATGATAACTATCTAGGGTTGGCAATTCCGTCGCGAGGAGGATTAGGGCGGGTAAGCGGGTGGCGATGGCGGCAGCGATCGCCGGGATATCGTCCACCGAGGCGCACCAGTGCAGTTGATAGTTTTGGGTTTGGCTGAATTGCTGAAACCACGCTGCAATGCTGGCATCAGCAGTGATCAGGAACAAAACAGGCGCAGGGGTCAGCATAGGGTCAACAAGGGCGACAGGGTTGCTAGAAAACGACAGTTTGAGGACAGAACAGTCCGCACCATGGAGACGCTGGCGAGCAAAAGACGTACCGTGAGGAACCGTAACAAACAGTTACAATGTGGTGGAGGGTTAGTGGCGAATTCATAACCGATTCTCGCAATCCGTGATGAGTGATAATCCGTGTAATAGGCAGGCCACGGTTGCCCTGAAGCCTGAGGGGGTAGCGTTGAGCGTCGCCATCACGTCCATTGATGGTCTTCATTAAACCTGTTCAAGAATGAGAACTGCTAGAATTTTGATACTAGAGGATGCTGCTTATGTTACAGATACTTTACATTTTGGTCTTTACTGTGATCGCTTTTTTCGCGGTGAGTAATTTGATTCGGAGTTTGGTTACCTTAAACATCGAATCTAATCGCCGTGTCCGGACTGGCCCTCAACCCCAAACGAACAGAGCACGCCGCCCCGTCTCAGCACCCCACCCTGAACTGTTAGACGACTATGGTCAACCCATTGATGAACCCTTGCTTGTGGTGCGTTCCATCAATGTAGACGATGCGCGTGAAAAATTGGATGCCCTGTATAAGGCCTCTCCCAGTTCATCTCCAGAGCCGACGGAAGAATCTTAACGCGGATCTGCGGCGGGGTCAGCCAATGGCAAGGGCGCGATCGCAGTTTGGCGCAAGGGTACGATGATGAACGGGATTAGACCGGCATGGGAATTTATCAAGTCCGCTTCGCTACGGAGGCTGATGCGCCCTGTTTAGTGGAGATTCACAATCGCAATGCTCGTGGGGCCTGTGACCGTTTTGATCGGGGTTTTTTGCTGGAGCCAACGAGTTTAGACGCAGTACAGGGAGCCTTGGGCAAGGGAACACGGTATCTAGTGGCAGTAAATGAGGGCGATCGCATCCTCGGTTTTGTCATGATCGCCCTCTCCCTGCTTAACCCCGTCCTGCGAGATAAAATTACCTGGACTAATCCCCACATCCCCGCCCAGACCCAGCGCGACAATCATCGCTATATTCAAATCTTGGCCGTTCACCCCGACGTGGCAGGGCGAGGGGTGGCCCGCACTCTCTATGAATCGCTCCCGATTCAGTTTCCCAATACCCTGTTTTCTGCCATCGTTGTCTGGCAACCGATTCAAAATCAGCGATCGCTCCAGTTCCATCAACGCCAAGGGTTTATCGAATTGGGCCGACTCCGCGCCGAGCAATTTCTCGACCTCCATAACTATGAAGCGATCGTGATCGGCAAAGCCACCCCACCCGCCACCTGGGATAGTTGATCAAGGTTGGATCGGGGTGCTTAAACATCCGGTGATCCAACCCTGATCACAAAAAAGACCGGAAAAATCTCCCTTGCGAATATCACCGTGAATCGCGTGAGCCTGACTTAGGATATGGTGAACGTTGATCCTGTGGTGTGATGCCCATGCCCCGCACAATTCCTGAAGAAAAACGCAATTGGTTCCGGTTTGTCTTTCAACTGCGAGCATCTGTGCTCCCCGCGATTTTGCCGCGCATTTTGGTTTGTTGTGGGTTTGCCCTGGGGGTGACGATGGTTCATCGGCAGGGTTGGCCGGTGTCGTTGCCGGTCGAAAGTAGTATTGTGCCGAGTTTGGTGCTGGGGTTGCTGCTGGTGTTTCGCACCAATACCGCCTACGAACGGTTTTGGGAGGGGCGTAAGCAGTGGGGGACGTTGGTGAATACGGTGCGCAACCTGGCGCGGCAGATTTGGGTCGCGATCGCCGCCGAAAACGCCCAAGACCGGGCCCAAAAAATCGCGATGATGCGGCTTTTGGTGGCCTTTGCCGTGACCACGAAACGCCATCTTCGTAGTGAAACGATGGCCTGTGATGAACTTGCGCCATTGATGCCTCAGCAGCGGTGCGATCGCCTCACCACCATGCACAATCCCCCCCTGGAAGTGGCCTTTTGGATTGGGGACTATCTGCAATTACAATACGATCGCGATCGCATCACCGCCTATCAACTGGCGGCCATGTTCAAACTGCTCGATACAATGGTGGATGTGTTAGGAGCTTGCGAGCGCATTCTAAAAACCCCCATCCCCCTCGCCTATTCGATCCACCTCAAGCAATTATTGCTGATCTACTGTCTCGGTCTTTCGTTTCAAATGGTGGATGAGTTTCGCTGGTGGACGGCGGTGGTGGTGGGCTTGGTGTCCTTTACCGTGTTCGGGATTGAGGAAATTGGCATCGAAATTGAAAACCCATTCGGCTACGATCGCAATGACCTCCCCCTCGATCAAATCTGCCAAACCATGGCGGCGAATATTGAAGACCTAATCACCCTTTCCCCCTCCGTCCAACAGTGGCACAAGCCCCCCTCCACCCTAGACGAATAATGCAGACTGAATCCCATGGCTGACCGTATTCTCCTGTGGTATCGCAATGATCTCCGCCTCCATGACCATGAACCGCTCCATCGTGCGGTGCAGACGGGTGGGCAAATCATCCCGGTCTATTGCATCGATCCGCGTCAGTTTGGCCAGACTCGTTTTGGATTTCCGAAAACGGGACAATGGCGCAGGCAATTTTTAGCCGCAGCGGTGGCGGATTTGCGGCAGAGTTTGCGATCGCACGGCAGCGATCTTATCCTCCGGTGGGGCGAACCAGAAGTGATCCTTCCCGATCTCGTGCGCACCCTCAAGATCACCGCCGTCTACGGTCACGCCGAAGCCACCTCCGAAGAAACCCAGGTGGAACACCGCCTCAGCACAGCCTTACAATCCCTCGGCGTTCCCCTGCGTCTCGTTTGGGGCGCAACCCTCACCCACCCGGAGGATCTCCCCTTTTCCCTCCCAGACCTGCCGGATCTGTTCACCCGATTTCGCCAACGGGTTGAAGCTGCCGGGCAGATTCGCCCCCCGTTTCCCCCTCCTGCCGCCTTGCCGCCGTTGCCTGCCATTGATTCGGGGGAATGGCCGCAAGAATTAGAACGATTGGAGGGCGATCGCACCCCTGATCCACGGGGAGTGTTAGCCTTTCAGGGGGGCGAAACCGCCGGATTCGCACGGTTACAAGCTTATTTTTGGCAGAGCGATCGCCTCAAAACCTACAAAGACACCCGCAACGGGATGCTCGGCCCGGACTATTCTTCCAAATTTTCCCCCTGGCTCGCCCTCGGCTGCCTCTCTCCCCGCTACATCTACGCCGAAGTCCGCCGCTACGAAACCGAACGGGTGCAAAATGATTCCACCTACTGGCTCATGTTTGAACTGTTATGGCGGGATTATTTTCGCTATGGGGCGGTGAATGGGGGCGATCGCCTCTTTCATGTCACAGGACTGCGGGGAATCAAACTCCCCTGGACGGTAGATTGGCCCCAATTTGACCAATGGCGGCGGGGCGAAACCGGGTATCCCCTCATTGATGCCAATCTGCGCGAACTGGCCCACACGGGCTTTATGTCCAATCGCGGGCGGCAAAACGTCGCCAGTTTCCTAACCAAAAACCTGGGGCTGGATTGGCGACTGGGGGCAGAATGGTTTGAATCTCTCCTGATTGACTACGATGTGTGCAGCAATTACGGCAACTGGAACTACACCGCTGGAGTGGGTAACGATGCCCGTGGCTTCCGCTATTTCAACAGTCTCAAACAGTCCAAAGACTACGACCCCCAAGGGGACTACGTTAAACATTGGCTACCCGAACTCGCTGCCCTGCCGCCTCACCTCGTCCATGAGCCATGGCGTTTAACCCCGGAAGAGCAACGGCGGTATGGGGTGCAGTTGGGGGTAGACTATCCGCGGCCGATGGTGGATTTTTTCATGTCGATTCGGCAGCAAGAACAACGCTATCAAGAGGCAACGGGTCAAGCCGCTGCCTCCCCTCGCCGCAAAAAATCACGCCCGCCACGATCCGAGTAGCAGTCTGTGCCGACGGGTTAAACGGCCCAGGTTAATTCGGGGGAAAAGAGATCAAACCGGTGATGTTCAGCCGGGGGGCGATCGCTATCGGAATCGTTGATTTCAGCTCCGTCCCAATCCACTCCCTGAAGGATCGCCTGATCCCAGCTTGTCCCCGTCAGGCGGGCTTGTTTCAAAATCGCGTTGGTGAGATCCGCCCGATCAAAGGAGGCCTTGATGAGGTTGGCGTTGCTAAAGTTCGCCCGGCTTAAATTCGCGCCCTGAAAATGGGTATTACAACATTTCGCCGCACTGAAATTGGCCCCAATCAGGATCGAATCTTGGCAGCGAGCATCACTGAGATCCACCCCTTCTAAATCCACGCCACTGAGATCCACATTTCGCAAAAATGCGGAAACGAGGGTAGCACCATTCGCCGACACCCCGCTGAGGTTAGCCTCACTGAGGCGCACTGCATTTAAGTTCGCCCAGTTGAGGTTGCAGCCGCTGAGATTCCCTTGGCGGAGGTTGGTTCTGTAGAGGGTTGCGCCGCTGAGGTTTGCCCCCCAAAGATTCGCCCGACGCAGGTTGGTGTGGGCCAGATTCGCCCCGGTGAGTTTGGCGCGAGGCAGTTTAGCGTTAATCATGAAGGCCCCTTCCAAGTTGGCCTTGGTGAGGTCGGCATCGGCGAGTTTGCTATCGCTCAGTTTGGCACAGTGCAGATTCGCCCAGTTGAGACAGGCGGCGCTGAAGTTGGCTTTGGTGAGAAAGGCTCGACTCAAGTTCGCGCCGCGTAGTTTGGCATTGCGAAAGTTAACGCCGATCAGTGTTGTGCCTCTGAGATCTGCACCACTGAGATCAACGCCGCTAAAGTCGCGCTGTCCCCGTTCGTAGCGTTGCAACAGTGATTGAACGTCCATAACAAAGCTCTAGATAAGAGTTCATGGCCTCGACGGCGATCGCAATCTTGAGGTGAGGTGTATGCTCTGTTTTTCCGAGTATTCTCGTCACTATCCAGCGGGAATGATGACGTTAGAGACTCAGGGTTTACACATCTCCAAGCGTCAATGGATGGGCTTGGGATTACTGCCGCTGGCTTAATTTTAAGCTGTTGGGGTCAGACCTGCATAAAAACCACGACCCAATATTTAGAAAAGTTTAAGATTATCAACTAATCATCATCAACTAATCATCATCAACGAGTTTTATCCCCTGGCAGTGGGCTAGGTTTGACTAGCGTTCTCCTGCGGCGATCGCAGCAATGATTCCGATGGGAGAGTCGGCATTGAGGCCGCGACAAACCCGAATCCCCCTGCCGGGGCAAAGGGATTTTAGGGGTGACCGTGAGGGGTTTGCTCCGGGAAAATTAGAGAAAATAGACCTGCCCATCGAGCAAAATCCGTGTGATTCCCTTGGCATAGAGATAAGACCGGGTTTTTTCAAACAGGTTGCTATCGGGCACTTTAATGACGCGGTGCGATCGCTGCTGAGAAAACCGCCGGGCCACCCGATGATTATCAAAAATCGGCAGGGTGCGCTGGCTCGTTTCATCGGAGGGAATCGAGCCAAGATCGCCAAACTCATGGAGAGGGCGGGTAATCAGTTCAGAGGTGCGATCGACCACGAGATAACAGGTGCGCGGAAACGTGGCGCGGGAGAGGGGCAGCACTTCTACACCATTGGCGGAACGGGGTTGAGGCTGGGGACGAGGCTCATCGTCATCGTCATCGTCTTCATCATCCCAGTCATCGTCATCATCGAATTCATCATCGTCTAATTCCGGCTCAAGATCTTGGTCATCAAGCAGGGTTTGAAACGGATCGAGGGATTCATCCTCATCGTCAGAGATGGGGTCTGGGGCAGACGTAACGACGGTTGCATTGCGTCGGATGGGTTTTTCCGTGGACGACGTAGCAACGAGTTCAATCGGTTTCGCCGGTTCAGGGTCAGGAATTGTTAGCTGCGTCGATCGTGATGATTGACGCTTACGGGGTTTACGACTGGTCGAGGTGGGCGAGTCGGCTTCGGGTTCATCCCCAGCCTGTTCCGTATACTGACGAATCACGTTAGCCGCACCGGTGGGGGTACGACTTAACCGCTTTTGCTGGATCAGATCTTCGTATTCGTGCTCGTTCAAACGACTTTTCAGAAAGCGGCTAATCGTAGAGCTACTGACTTGAAACCGCTCGGCTAGCGTTGATGTGGTTTCTTGCGGTTGATGGTACAAGTCAAGAATTTCTTGCTTGTCCGTCTCGGTTAACTTTCTGGGACTCATACTTATTCTGTGGTGGCGTTTGCCCGTCTGCGCCGACTTTTACGTGGTCGGCTGGAAATATCGAATTCTAACGCCGCACCAATGGCCAATAAGATACCACTAAATACGAAGAACACTTCTAGAAATCCCCCACTGGCGTACTCGGTGGGTAAGGTTGCTGCATATTTAAACCACATGTCTGCTAAGTATTTGGCAAGGGCGGCGGCGGCAATCATTTGCCAGGAGCGGGCAAAGGTTCCCCCCCAAAAGGCTAAGAGCAGCATGACGGCAATGATCAGCAAGGCCACATCGCAAATGATGTAGAAGAAGTTGATCGGGGCGGAAAATTGGAGCAAGCTGTCTTGGAGGGTATTGACCCAGATCGGGACGGGATGGCTGGGGGTTGCGTCGGTGTCTGGGGTTTCTGGGGGGAGGGTGGGCGCGGAGTCAATGGTGATTTCTGCTGTGATGGCGCTGGGTGGGGGGCTGTCTATGGCTTGGGCGGGGGCGATCGCAATCCACACCGCTAACGCTGTCCCGGCGAGGGCAATGACAATCAGCGTCACCCATTGCCACAGGGCGAGGCTCAACCGTTTTGAGAGCACCGCCAACACCATACCCACGCCTAAGCAGATATAGAATGCCATGTAAAACAGGTCGGCGGGGGACACTTCGGGATCAAGCTCCCAATAGATTTCCCAAAAGCCAAAAATGAGGTCGGCAATGAAGTAGGCCGAGATGCCGAGGCCGATGCCAAGCCAGACGTTACGACCGCTGGCAATTTTGGGGCTTTGCCAGTTGCGGTAACAGAGCGCGGCCCCGGCGATAAAGGGGATGCATTCAGCAATATAGGTTCCCCATAGATACCATAGGGTTTCTTCTACCTCCGGCTGAATGACGCTGAGGAGGAAGAATCCGAGTGATAAAACTCCCCAGACAATGCCGGCAATAATCACATTCTTGCTCGCCAGCCAAGACTGCGATTCTGATGTGTTGTCAACAGAGCTAGTCATAGGTCGTTGGGTAAAACGGTTGATGGTGCGATCGCTTTAACCGTTGATTGAATTAAAGCCACCCATCATCTTAATCTACTTGAGTCTTTTCCTTTGCAGACAAACTCGTTTCCTTTCTTAGCATCTCTTGACGAAGGGGAAAACCCCTAGAGAAAACGAGGGGCCAGATTGCCCCTCGTTCACCTCAAGCCAAGATTGAGCACTGACAGGATTGAAGTTACGACTTCAGACCGGCGGTTTCTTGGTTGTATTCTTCGAGTTCGATTTTGACGGGTTTGGCTTTCCAGATTTCGGTGACGTATTCGTGAATGGTGCGATCGCTCGAAAACTTACCCATCCGCGCCGCATTGAGGATCGACATCCGCGTCCAGCGGTCTTGATCCAAATACGCCTCGCTCACCTTATCTTGGCATTCCACATAGGCCCGGAAATCCGCCATCAGCATGTACTGATCGTTGTAGAGCAGGGAATCTACTAGGGGCTTAAACAGGTCGCGGTTGCCGTGGGAGAAGTACCCCGACGCGATGCGATCGATCACGGCTTGCAGTTCCATGTCGTTGTGATAGTAGGCCATGGGGTTGTAGCCCTGCATTTTCATCGTTATCACTTCTTCAGCGGTGAGGCCAAAGAGGAAGAAGTTTTCAGGCCCCGCTTCCTCGCGGATTTCGATATTCGCCCCGTCGAGGGTGCCGATGGTGAGCGCCCCGTTCATGGCAAATTTCATGTTGCCGGTTCCCGATGCCTCTTTCCCAGCGGTGGAAATCTGTTCGGACAGATCGGCAGCGGGGTAGATTTTTTCACCGAGGGAGACGTTGAAATTGGCAAGGAAGACGACTTTGATGCGATCGCGCACATCCGGGTCTTTATTGACAATATCCGCCACCGCATTCACCAGCTTAATCACCAGCTTCGCCATGAAATAGCCCGGCGCAGCCTTGCCGCCAAAGATGAACGTGCGCGGCACAATCTTCACCGCCGGATTTTGCTTAATCCGGTTATAGAGCGCGATGATATTGAGCACATCGAGCAACTGGCGTTTATACTCGTGAATCCGCTTCACCTGAACATCGAAAATTGAATTAGGATTCACTTCGATATTGTTCTTTTTCCAGATGTATGCCGCAAGATCTGTTTTGTTCGCCTGCTTAATCGCCCGCCATTCTTGGCAGAATTTCGGGTCATCAATGAACTGCTCCAACTTACGCATTTCATCGAGGTTTTTCACCCAGTCTGTGCCGATGCGATCGTTCATCAACTTCGCCAAGCGCGGGTTGCACAACAACACCCAGCGGCGCGGCGTGACCCCATTGGTTTTGTTAATAAACTTATCCGGCCACAGCCGCGCAAAATGGTTGAGGGTATCCTGTTTGAGCAATTCTGTATGAAGGGCTGCCACCCCATTAATCGCATGGCTCCCCACACAGGCCAAATTCGCCATCCGTACCGATTTTTGCGCCCCTTCTTCAATAATCGAGAGCTTACTCAACAATTCCGGCTCATCCGGGAACCAGGTACGGATATCTTCGAGGAAGCGAAAATTAATTTCGTAAATAATTTCCAAGTGGCGCGGTAACAGAGTTCCAAACAGATCCACCGACCACCGTTCGAGGGCTTCCGGCATCAGGGTGTGGTTGGTGTAGGCCAGGGTTTTTTGAGTGATGTACCACGACTTATCCCAATCCATATTGTGCTCATCCACCAGGAGGCGCATCAGTTCGGCAACGCTCACGGCGGGGTGGGTGTCGTTGAGTTGGATCGCGAAATGTTCGTGGAGATTGTCGAGGGTGTTGTGAATCCGTAGGTGGCGGCGGATGATGTCTTGGAGGGAAGCCGAGACGAAAAAGTATTGCTGTTCAAGGCGAAGTTGGCGACCTTGGGGGGTGTTGTCGTTGGGATAGAGAACTTTAGAAATATTCTCCGACGACATTTTGCTGGCCACTGCGCCATCGTAGTCCCCAGCGTTGAAGGCATCGAAGTTGAAGTCTTTATCTTCGCCCGCTTCCGCTCGCCACAGGCGCAGGGGATTCACGGTATTGGTGTTGAAGCCGGGTACGGGGGTGTCGTAGGGAATGGCGGTGATGCTGCGATCGGCGACCCAGGTGACTTTGGGTTGGCCTTTGTCATCGTGGGACATTTCCGTATGGCCGCCGAGTTTGACCTGAACGGTGGCTTCGGGGCGAGGGATTTCCCAGGGGTTGCCGTAGCGGAGCCATTTATCGGGGATTTCCGCTTGCCAGCCGTCGCGGATTTCTTGGTGAAAGATGCCAAATTCGTAACGAATGCCGTAGCCGATCGCAGGAATTTCTAAGTTCGCCAAAGAATCGAGGAAGCAGGCCGCCAACCGGCCTAAGCCACCGTTGCCCAGCCCTGGATCATGCTCTTGGTCGAGGATATCGCCCCAATTTAATCCTGCATCTTCGACGACTTTTTTCATGTCTTCGTAGATGCCGAGGTTGATCATGTTGTTCTCTAGGTGACGACCCATAAGAAACTCAGCGGAGAAGTAGCAGACGACTTTGACGTTCTGCTCTTCGTAGGTGTTCATCGTTTTGATGAAGCGGTGAATGAGGCGATCGCGCACTGTATAGGCCAGAGCCATATAAAAATCATTCGCCGTTGCCCACCGATAATATTTGCCTTGGATGTAGAACAAATTATCGGCAAACGCCCGCTTTAGCGTCTCCGGGCTCATCCCGGTTCGGTCATCTTCAACCCGAATCTGAATCATGTCTTGAGGGGAGATATTGGTTTGCACAGGAAGTTCTCGCTCCTTAATCCGTCAGTGCTTGGACTCATTGTGACGCGATATCCCCGATGATCTGTACTTCTTAATACTGTCTTTGATTCAGTCTCTGCCCCATCCCCCACCCAAAAACCGTCCCATGGCGCGAAATCCACACCCCCCTAGGCTTAGAAAATCCAGTAGCGTAGAAAAGACACAGTTGTGATCCCATCCACACAACGCGCAACTCCAAAATTTTTCTATGACACATTCTGACAATCCCCTGCTGCTTGGCTACGGTTTACCCCCCTTTGCCGCCATTACTCCCGATCACGTCGTCCCCGCCGTGACCCAACTCCTCCAAGACCTCACCACCGCCCAAGCCAAGCTCGAAGCCAGCGTCCCCCCCACCTGGTCAGGCTTAATCGAACCCCTCACCCAACTGGAAGAACGCCTCGGCTGGACGTGGGGCGTGATTTCTCACCTCATGGGCGTGAAAAACAGTCCCGAACTCCGCACCGCCTACGAACAAGTGGAGCCGGAATTGGTGAAGTTCAGTAATCAACTCAGCCAAAGTCAGCCCCTCTACCAAGCCCTGAAGCAATTGCGCGAGGGTGACACGTGGGCGAGCCTCGATGCAACCCAGCAGCGGATCGTAGAATCAGGGCTGCAAGATGCGGAATTAGCCGGCGTGGGCTTAACCGGGGAGGTAAAAGACCGCTTCAACGCGATTCAATTGGAACTTGCCGAACTGGGGACGCAGTTCTCTAACCATGTGTTAGACGCGACGAAAGCCTTTGAGTTGAAACTCACCGAGCCGGACGAAGTGGCCGGATTGCCGGAGAGTTGGCGCAGTTTGGCCGCCCAAACCGCCCGCCAAAAGGGTATCGACACCGCCACCCCTGAACAAGGGCCGTGGATCGTGACCCTGGATTTCCCCAATTTTGGCCCGTTTTTAAAGCACGCCCAACGCAGCGACCTCCGGGAAACTGTCTATCGCGCCTATGTGACGCGGGCGGCCAGTGGGGATCTCGACAATACGCCGCTGATCGATCGCATCCTCAAACTGCGTCAAGAAAAAGCTCAAATTCTCGGTTTTGATAATTTTGCGGAGTTGAGTTTGGCGCGGAAAATGGCCCCCAGTGTGGCAGCGGTGGAAGCCCTCCTCGAAGAATTGCGCCAAGCGAGCTACGACGCAGCCCAGCGAGAGTTAGCCGATTTAAACACCTTTGCCCAGCAGCCGGAATTGAATCTCTGGGATCTGTCCTATTGGTCGGAAAAACAACGACAAGCGAAGTTTGACCTGGACACGGAAGCCCTGCGCCCCTATTTCCCGCTGCCGGAGGTGTTGAAGGGGTTGTTTGGCTTGGCAGAACGGATTTTTGGGGTGGCGATCGCAGCCGCCGATGGGGTGGCTCCGGTGTGGCATGAGGACGTGCGCTATTTTGAGGTGAAAAATGGGGCGGGGGATGCGATCGCTGCCTTTTACCTCGACCCCTACAGCCGCCCCGCCGAAAAACGCGGCGGCGCTTGGATGGATGAATGCGTGGGCCGCGCCAAACTGGGCCAAACCACCCGCCTCCCCGTCGCCTATCTCATCTGCAACCAAATGCCCCCCGTGGACGATCGCCCCAGCCTGATGAACTTCGACGAAGTGGAAACCCTCTTCCATGAATTCGGCCACGGCCTGCAACATATGCTCACCCAAGTGGACTATCCCGGCGCATCGGGCATCCGTAACGTCGAATGGGACGCGGTGGAACTCCCCAGCCAATTCATGGAAAACTGGTGCTACGATCGCGCCACCCTCTTCGGCATGGCCAAACATTACCAAACCGGCGAACCGCTGCCCGAAGCAGACTACCAAAAACTCCTCGCCGCCCGCACCTACCAAAGCGGCATGGGAATGTTACGTCAGATCCATTTCAGCCTGTTGGATCTTGAACTCCATTCGCGCTATCAACCCGGCAGTGATGAGACTCCGTTTGATGTGCGCGATCGCCTCGCCCAAACCACCACCGTCATGCCCCCCCTCCCCGAAGATGCCTTCCTCTGCGCCTTCGGTCACATCTTCGCCGGGGGCTACGCCGCCGGCTACTACAGCTACAAATGGGCTGAAGTCCTCAGCGCCGATGCCTTCGCCGCCTTTGAAGAAGTGGGCCTCGAAAACGAAACCGCCATCCAGTCCGTCGGCCAAAAATTCCGCGACACCGTCCTCGGTCTCGGCGGCAGTTTACCCCCCATGGATGTTTTCAAAGCCTTCCGCGGCCGCGAACCCCAAACCGAAGCCCTCCTCCGCCATAGCGGTTTAGTCGCAACGGTATAATTCAATACACCCCACAGGCTCAATCTTTTAGGGTTGAACTTGTGCCATAGTGGCGCGATCGCACTCTCTTTTTATTCTTATAATTGGGGGTGCGATCGTACTCTTTAAAGTAAAGTTAATTTTTTATATTCTCGTATTTTGCCATGCTATGCTGACACTGAAATGCCAGCAAGATTTATTTCTCTACAGTTTCAAATCAAAAAAATCCCCTAGTTTCTTAGTATGAGAGGGAAAATGAAGAACGTTTGCTTCGGAATTGGTGTTGCATTGTGTGCATTATTTGCGCCCAGTGCAAATGCTGAAATGTACGATCTGGGTAAAGCTTCAACAGGTCAATCTATCACCCTAGATGGTAGTTCTGTTTCTATGAATGGGCCACGCAGCATGTCTGCTTGGGTTGGTTTTACCTACTATTTAGGACGCACGCGCTTTGCTGCGGAGGCTCATTGTTCACTGGGAGAATGGTATTCCGGTGGTTCTACCCATCGTCCCCAATCACAAGCAACTCGCAACATGCTCAGCATTGTTTGTTCCGCACGATGGCGTGATCCGAATGCTGAAGACACAGGATATATGTTGGTTTTCGATCCCCCTTCTAATGTGCGCGATCGCCCCAATGGAACTGTCATCGGGACTGTAACAGACATGATCGTGATTAATGTCTATCCAGAATCTCAAAATGGTTGGTTTTCTACCTCTCAGTTTGGCGGTGGCTGGATTCACGAATCACAAGTGCGGCCATTCTACTAATTTTGGATTTTCAAAAGGGTTGAGCATACGTTAATCATGCTTAACCCTGCATTCTTATTGAGAAATATAAACTAATGACACCTCTTAACGTAACGTTTGATATGCCTGTCGAAATTCTGTCAGGATTAATAAATGGCAGTTTATTTCGGAATGGCGGAGTCATTCAAGATGCATCTGGACGGGTTGTAATGTGGCTACGAGAAATCGGTGGGGCTGGACTATTAGCATCTAGTTCTAATTCTCTGATGCTGCCTAGTATTGATCCGGTGACTGGCATCCTAAATCTTGTGATGCAAGGTGTTAACGCAAGGATTTCAATGAGAGGGTTTGCGGCTGTTACACAGCAGCTTAATCAAATGCAAGGGATGTTAGGTGTGACGACAGCGGCGAGTATGTTGAGCTTAGGAGTTTCAGCGATGGGATTTGCTGTCATTTCAAAACGATTGAAAGAGCTAGAGCAGCGTTTAGAACATGTTCAAGTTTATTTGGAAAGAATTGACAAAAAAATTGATTTGAGCTTCTACGCCAATTTTCGAGCTGCATTAGATCTGGCAATGAATGCTTTTACGATGAGCAAAGGAGATAATCGGAGAAGTAGTGCTCTTGATGCAATTAATCAATTTCTAATGGCAGAGCATATATACACTGATTTATTAGATAAGGAGCTAGTTATTAATAGTCAGATCGGGGATGAATATTTATTAATTTTATGTCTTGCTTATATTGCAGAAGCAAGGTGTTATTTAGAGCTTGGAGAATTTGATACAGCAACCAGGCGACTGAAAGATGGAAGCGAACGGATCAAAAAACGCATTGAAACCTATGTGGATTTTTTGTTAACGTCAAATCCATTAATGTATTTACATCCAACATTAAAAGGGAAAACTGATTTATCTCGTCTTACAAGAGTTTACCAATGGAAAGATTCAGATCTTACAGAAAGTGATGTATTTGAGTTAATGAGAGATAAAATAGTACCGCCGAATGATAAAAATTGGAATTTTCAAGTTGATGAGTGGGTTAAATTGCTCCCGGCTTCGATTGTTGAACGCGATGATGTCAAAAAAGGAATTTGGGGGATTACAGAAGAGAGTAGAAGAGAAATTATTCAAAAACTCCCGGAATCACTGGCAGAAATGGAATCAATGATTGAAACAAGCCAAAGATTGACGGCTTACGAGCTAGAAGTCAAAGCTATTGATACCCTGGGAATTAGTTTTCAGGAGTGGTTGCAGCTTTGTCCCAATGAACCACAAGAAGACAGAAACTTAATGTATATTGTGCCAACAGAACCCCTTGAACTCAGTTAATAGCAGCGCACTGCTAGACTTAAGGCGATTGATTTCAATAGAACTTAAGTCTGAATAATTCCCGTTAGGTGAGGGAAATAGTGGCCGGGAAAGTCAGGGGCAAAAATCAGATTTCCAGATGTGGATCGCACGCTGGGCTAGGCGGCGTTGTCGATTAGCGATCGCATCCATATTCCATTCGTCAGCCATGATATTTTGTGTTAGCTGGTACACACTTTGTTGATAGGCCGTTTGTTTGATTTCGTAGGCTTGATTCCCCACTTGGCGATTTAAGGGGGGTTCTAATGGCGTGAGATTCCCAATCCGATAGATAACATCATCGAGTTGGGAGTCGGTGAAAGTTTTGTACCATGATTCAGCAGGTGATTCAGGTAAAATATGCTCCACTGAAAAGGCATCTTCTGTAATATCTGTTCGGTTTGAGGCATCCATTTCCAGCTTCCAAAGAATATACCGAACTAATGCCTTCTTTTGTCCTTTTGTGGATATGGAAAGAACAGAAAAATCCTGTGCGAATTTCTCATCGGTCACATAGACCGGACGCAGCGCTTCAAAAACTTGTCTAGGATAGACGATCGCACCATCCATAATCGCGATCGCCACCTTACTATACAGTGCTTCTAACTCATTGGGATTTAAACCACTGACCACTGTATAGCGAAAGGAAATGACGCAAATTAGTTTAAGCAATCGGGTGAAATTTTCATGCGCAAAGTGAGAGTAAGCCGCGAATAATGTGGGATATGCCTGCTTGACTCGAAATAATCCAAGCTCACGAATATAGGGCTGATTTTCGGGATAGTCACGCCAAAATTCATCATTGGCATTCCCTAGGGCAACGAAGAGACCGCTATAGGTTTCGAGTTGATCCAGCAAATCAAAAGCTTGCTCTCCACTGGTGACAGATTGTCGAATAATTTTAAATAAGCGATCGCGCCTGACTCTCGTTTCCTGAAGACTGAGATAATAGCGCAGAAACTCCGGAAATTTTTCCATCTGCACAGTGTTAATAATTCTACGCCATTGTCGCTGCGCTTCTTGCAAATCGTCGGGGCCTTGAAAGAGAGAAAAGAGATAATTCTTGAGTAAATCTGTTGAGCTAAGTTCGATGCCTCTAGCATTCAATGTTTCAAAGATAACGTAGGCGTTTAGCTCATCTTCCACATTGATTTGAATGAATAAAAGCTTTTGTGCAATGATACTCGTCAGAAAATCGGCTAAGTGTTCCCCATCTTGAACAATATCATACAGATTATCCAGTTGGGCAGCAAAATATTGAAACGCCTGCCAGAGTAATTGATTGGAGCGTGACAGGGCGCGTAAATTACGCGGGTGTCTCAGGTTGATTAAATTACTTTGATAGAAATCATTGTTATTTTCATTCAAAATGAGCTTGCTAGAGTAGCGTAGCGATCGCGGATCTTTATCGCTTAAATACGTACGCTTTAAAATTTCTTGTCGCTCCTGATTTGCCCCGCCATCCTCTCGTTTTTGAACCAATTGCTGAATCCTATCAATCACAGCAATCACAATAATGCTTAAGGTAGCGAGCCGTTGTTGACCATCAATGATGGTAAATTCTTTGGCGGTAGTGCTGGGATTTTGTAACACGATCGCCCCCATATAATGACTAGAATTAGAGTCAGCATCAGCTGTGAATTCTGTGTAAATGGTTAAAATATCCTGCCAAAGGTCTTCCCAGTTTTCCAACTGCCAAGAATAATCGCGTTGGAACGGGGGCACTCGGTAGATTTTGCCATTACCGATTAAGTCGCCAAAACTGGTAGTTTGGGTATCGAGGAGGTTGGTTCTAGCCATGATGGGAACACAGTTTCACCTTTAAGGTATCAGGAAACGATCGCCCCGCACAGGGTGAGCCGCTATCAAGATTGATGCCGTAGAATTTAAGTCTGAACGATATTGAACCTGTAGCGATCGCCCATGTCTGACTCACTGAAAACCCTCGGAACCCCGCCCAATGCGTGGCGCGTTGATGCCGATATTGCCGACCTCCGCCGTGAACCTCTTCCGCCTCAGATCATCACCGTTCCTACCCACTCGAAAACTCTGCGGCTGGATCTTGCCAAAACTGCTCTTTTGGTGATTGATATGCAAAATGATTTTTGTCATCCCGATGGGTGGTTGGCGGGAATTGGTGTGGATATTACCCCGGCCCGTGAACCGATCGCACCCTTGCAGCGATTTTTACCCGTCTTGCGATCGCACCACGTCCCGATCCTTTGGGTCAACTGGGGCAACCGTCCCGACCTCTTCAACATCAGCGCCGCCACCCGCCATGTGTATAACCCCACGGGCGACGGGATTGGCCTCGGTGATCCCCTGCCGAAAAACCAAGCCCCTGTCCTGGAGGCGGGCAGTTGGGCGGCGGCCGTCGTCGATGAACTCACCCCAGAACCCAATGATATTCGTGTCGATAAGTACCGGATGAGCGGGTTTTGGGATACGCCCTTGGATAGTATTTTGAAAAATCTGGGCCGCACGACCTTACTCTTTGCGGGGGTGAATAGTGATCAATGCGTGATGGCGACGCTCCAAGATGCGGCGTTTTTAAACTATGATTGCATTCTATTAAGCGATTGTGCCGCGACGACTTCCCCGGAATTTTGCACCCAAGCGACGCTTTATAACGTCAATCAATGTTTTGGCTTTGTGACAGATTCCGCCGCCTTTTTAGATGTATTGGAATAAAGGGTTAAAAGATGCGATCGCACCTCGTTCATTGCCCAGCAAACGCGCTACCCTAGCGGTAACATCTTGCCCCTGGTATCCTTCAACCCTGCCCTCACCATGACCGATCTATTAGATGCAACCAGTGACCATTGTGTGATTCCCGTGGTGAAGTCGCCCCGCGATTATCAAGCCTATCGGATTAGTCCCCAGGATACGAATCGATTGGCGATCGTGTTTGATCCGGATATTGCCTCGATGTCGTTAACCTTTTGTGTGGAAATTTTTGATCCAGGGGGAAAAACACCTCCGAACCGTCACAATATTGCCCTAGAAATGTTTTTTGTGTTGAAAGGGGAAGGGTTTGCCCTCTGTGATGGTAAGCAGGTTCCGATTCGGGCGGGAGATAGTTTACTAGTACCACCGACGGGAATTCATGAAGTCCATAATACGGGAGATGGGCGACTCTATGCCCTTTGTTTTATGGTACCCAATGAAGATTTTGCGGAGTTAATTCGGAGTGGGATTCCAGTTGAACTAGATGAAGAAGATATGCAGGTATTAGGCCGTGTTGATCGCGTACGCTAATCGCCATTTCAATTGCCAGGGCGATCCCCTTACAGCAAGGGCTTCAGGCTCATTGACATGCAGTTTAGATACTGATCAGCTTAGGTGGATGAGTCAGAATTGATCGGGTGGGATGGGCTTCTAATCATAATTCAGTAGGCTTTAGCCTACTTTCGCTCTGAGCCAGGGATTTAAATCCCTGGCGGATCTGAATCGTGGCAGCGAAGCGGCGGGATTTCGGCGGACATGAGATACTGGACAGTGACCCTCCGCCTACGATTTCATGAGTATTCTGACGCTTCAGGCTGTCCACAAAGATTTTGGCATTAAAGACATTCTCCGCTCTGCCAGTTGCAGCATTGAGGCAGGTGAAAAGGTTGGGCTGATTGGGGTGAATGGGTCGGGAAAATCGACGTTTTTAAAGATGATCGCAGGGTTGGAGCCGTTCGATGGGGGCGATCGCATCCTCAAATCCGGGGCCCGCGTCGTCTATCTGCCCCAACAGCCCGACATTGACCCCAACCTCACTGTATTAGATCAAGTGTTTGCCGACAGCAGTAACGCGATGGGATTGGTGCGGGAATATGAAGACCTTTCCCACCGGATGGCCCACGCCGCCGGGGACGATCTCGATCGCCTTATGAGTCGCCTCGCCACCGTCAGCGAACAGATGGATGCGATCGGGGCGTGGGAACTGGAAACCAACGCCAAAATTATTCTCAGTCGGTTGGGGATTGATGACTTTGAAGCACGGGTGGGCGACCTCTCAGGGGGGTATCGCAAGCGGATCGCCCTTGCCACTGCCCTCCTCGCCGATCCGGATCTGCTCCTGATGGACGAACCCACCAACCATCTCGATGCGGAATCCGTCGAATGGTTGCAAGACTACCTCACCCAATTTCGGGGCGCATTGTTGCTGATTACCCACGATCGCTACTTCCTCGATCGCGTCACCAATCGCATTTTAGAAATCGACCGCGCCGACCTCTACAGCTACGACGGCAATTATGCCTATTATCTAGAGAAAAAAGCCCTCGCCGAGGACGCAGCGGCCAGCAGTCAACGCAAGTATCAAGGCATCCTCCGGCGCGAATTGGAATGGCTTAAACGTGGCCCCAAAGCCCGCAGCACAAAGCAAAAAGCCCGCATCGATCGCATTGGTGAGATGCAAAACACCACCTTTAAAACGGCCAATAGCAGCGTTAGTATTGATACTCCGGGGCGGCGGATTGGCAAGAAAGTGATCGAACTGGTGGCGGTGAGTAAAAGTTACGGCGATCGCACCTTAATCAAGGACTTTTCCTATGAATTTGGGCCCAGCGATCGCATCGGCATTATCGGCGGCAATGGCGCGGGAAAATCCACCCTCATGAACATTATTACCGGTCGCATTCCCCCCGATTCCGGCACTGTAGACATCGGCAGCACGATCCATTTTGGCTACTTTGATCAACATTCCGAAAGTATGATCACCGCTAAAGAAGAAAACCAGCGTGTGATTGAATATATTAAGGACAGTGCCGAACTCGTCAAAACCAGCGACGGTGCGACGATCACCGCCTCACAAATGTTAGAGCGGTTTTTATTCCCATCAGATCAACAATATGCGCCGATTCATAAACTGTCGGGAGGGGAAAAACGGCGGCTGTTTTTACTCAAAATTTTAATGACTGCCCCCAATGTACTGATCCTCGATGAACCGACCAATGATCTAGATGTGCAAACCCTCGGTGTATTAGAAGACTATCTCGAAACCTTTAATGGCTGCGCGATTTGTGTGTCCCACGATCGCTACTTTCTAGACCGGACGGTGGAGTTTATTTTTGCCCTCGAACCCGGCGGGAGTTTGCGGCAATATCCCGGTAATTATTCGGTCTATCTCGATTACAAACGGGCCGAAGCTGCGATCGCCAAAGAAGCCGCCGCCCTCACCCCATCCCCAGCCCAATCCCCCGCGAAATCCTCACCCGACCCGAACAAAAACGCCACCCCATCCCGCCGCCTCTCCAACTACCAACGCCGCGAACTCGCCGAACTTGAAACCCAAATCCCCGAACTCGAAGCCCAAAAAGCCACATTAGAAGACAAAATCTACACCAATCCCCCCGCCGACTACAATCAACTGCAATCCCTCACCGATGAACTCGCCACCCTCACCGCCACCATTGATCAGGTCACAGAGCAATGGTTAGCCCTCGCAGAACTAGAGCAATAAGTCCTCATGGGGGGGCACTGGCTGGATTTACTGATCGGCGGGGGGGGTGTCGGGCGTGGTTTCGTTGCTGTGCCAATGCTGTTCGAGGGCCATCCGCTGCTCGGCTTTATGGAGAAAATAGCCCCCCATCATCGCCGATGCCAACAATTGACCCAATTGCTCGCGAGTGGTGCTCACTCTCACATCAAACTGCTGGGGTGGGAGGCCACCCAAGAGACCGATGATTTGTCCTTCCATGACTTGAGCCGCTTCGGTGCTCGGTTGGAATAGTTGGTTCGCGGTGTCTGCATTGAGGGTTTGCATGTATTGCCACAACTCATTTTGGCTGTGGTTGGCATCCAAGAAATTGGCGATCGCAGCATGGTGATTGTTCATGGTTCTGTCCTCTGCCGAAATGTCGTTTTAGAATCGTTAGCCCCACTGTAGCGAGCAAAACCCCACAGCTTGAGGGGTAGAACCGAACCCCCCAAGCTCGGATTTCCCAATCTTGAACCCAATTCGCTGCAATTCTTCAAACTTCTCATCGAAAAACACTCTAAACTCAAAGACGCTCTAAAATAAGTAAAGATTAGCCCTAGACATTGCTCGATCCTGGATATTGTCCCTTGATACAATATTCGTTCTGAATCGAAAAAATGCCCAGAATAGGAGGATGTAGGCAAGAAAGTATAGTACAAGCCGCTCAGTTGAGTCATCCCAAACCCCCAAGACTCAGATCCTTAGCGATCATGCACCCTAATCAATCACAGACCCGATAATCATGGATACGGAAGAACTTTTGCAACGCTACGCTAGTGGAGAACGAGACTTCCAAAAAGTCGATCTCCGGAACACCTTTCTCGGTGGAGTCGATCTGAGCGAAGCAAATTTCCGTGAAGCTGATTTAGCGGGCGCAAATTTAATCGGTGCGAAATTAGTCCGCGCCAACTTCCGCGAGGCCAACCTCACCGAAGCTCACCTCGAATCCAATCTCACCGAAGCCAATCTGATCAGCGCCAACCTCTACAAAGCCCACATGACCGGCGCGAAGGTACGAGATGCGAGTTTACGCGCTGCCAATTTGCAGGGCGCGATTTTAAAATCAGCCGATTTTACCAATGCGATTCTCAGTGAGGCGGACTTGCGCGATACGGACTTGAGTCGGGCGCGGTTGGTGAATTGCCATGTGGGGCGTGCCAAGTTGATGAAAGCACTGCTGATGGAGGCGAATCTCACTGAGGCGAATTTCACCAATGCGATTCTGATGGGGGCTAATCTGCACAGTGCAAACCTGACGGGGGCAGTGTTACATGGGGTCAACGCCACCAATGCCGATGCCAGTGATGCAGATTTTAGTCGGGCATTTTTGAATAGTGCGAACTTGGCAGGGATTAACTTGCAGCGGGCGAATATGCGAGCGGCGAATATGTCCTGGACAACGTTGCGCGGGGCGGATCTCACCGAGGCGAAACTGTATCGAGCGAAATTATGCTGGTCGAACTTGATCGGGGCGAAGCTCACCAATGCGGTGTTAATTGATGCGAATATCAATGAGACGAATTTTCGCAATGCTGACCTAACCGGGGCGGTGATGCCCAATGCGGGGACGGGGGAAACGTCGGAGGTTTCAACGGAGGTGAGCGATCAATTAATGGCACTGCGGGAACAGATTATGAAGGGCCGTCAACAGCAATGACGGGGATGCTCCTGGCGGACGGGGGGAATTGGGATTGCAGTTGTGATGGATGCGGGATGGCGGCAAGAGGGGCGGGTTGCGTTTCAGGTGGGGGCGGCGTTTTTTCGGCCGCAGAGCCGGATGGTGCGGGATTTAGGGGTGTTGGCGGCGGCGGTGCAACGGCGGTACACAGGCGCGTTGCGGGTGTTGGATGTGATGGCGGGTTGTGGGGTGCGATCGCTCCGCTACGGCCGCGAAAGTGGGGCGGATTTTGTCTGGGCCAATGAGGGCAATCCAGAACTAGCACCGCTTTTAACCGAAAATTTACGCCAACTCGCGACGACGATCCCCTATCAAATCTCTACGGAGAATGGGCGGCGGGTGTTGCTGGGTTGTGGGAGCCGTCAGGATTATTACGATCTGGTGGATGTGGATGGGTTTGGGGATACGATGCCGGAGTTGCCTTTGGCGTTGTGGGCGACGCGGTTGCAGGGGTCGGTGTATGTGACGAGTACCGATGGTCGTTCGCTGACGGGACATTTACCGGCGCAGATGGCGGGACGTTATGGTGTGGTGGCGCGATCGCACCCTGCCGCCCACGAGCAAGGCTTACGAATTCTCTTAGGAGCGTTACACCAACAGGCAACGGCGATGGGGTTTGGGATTCAGCCGGGTTTTTCCTTTTATACGGGGGGAACCTATCGGGTCTGGGCGCGATTAATTCCCCAACGACGGGCGAGGGCAGCAGACTATGGTTGGCTGGGCTATTGTCATGGCTGCGGTGAATATCAAACCCTAGCTTGGCAGCAGTTGGGGCGGGCGACCTGTGCAACGGAGGGGCGATCGCTGACGGTATCAGGGCCAATGTGGTTGGGGGCGCTGCACGATCGCACCTGGGTGAAAGCGATGGCGGCGATCGCGCAAGATTGGCACTGGCGCGACTGTGGCCAGCTTCTGGATCTGTTCACCGCTGAAGCCCAAATGCCCCCCTATTTCTACACCCTCCAAGCGATCGGCAAGCGGGGAAAACTGGATGTGCCGAAGCGATCGCACCTGATCACCGCCCTTCACGATCACGGCCATGAAGCGAGTGCAACCCACATCAACCCCGAAGCGATTAAAACCACGGCATCCTTGGCCGCTTGTGTGGCGATCGCGCAAGCTCTGCAAGGATCAAGAATGGTACAGTGAAAAGCAACTTTTTGAAGGGCGAGGGGATGTGTAATGAGACGATTTGGAGTGAGTGCCTGTCTTTTAGGATTGAGTCTGATGGCAAGCCCTGCCGCTGCTGAATCGGTTTCGTTAGTGTATCCCCCCAACGGCCATGAAACGACCGCCGCGCAAATTTTCCTGATTGGCACGGCTGATAGCACCGTGAGCGTCAACGGTACGACGATCCAGCAGAGTGCCCAAGGGCATTTCGCCCCCAGTTTTCCCCTGCAACTGGGAGAAAACCGCTTTACGATCCAGACTGGGGAGGCAACGATGACCCTCACCGTCATTCGTCGCCCGGTGGAAGTATTGCCCACAGGGGTCACATTTGCGCCCAACTCCCTCCAACCGACGCAAGATCTCGAACGGCTGCCGGGTGAGTCGATCTGTTTGAGTGCGATCGCACCTCCCCACAGCACTGTCACCGCCCGCCTCAGCGGCCAAACCTTCACCCTTCCCCCCCAACCCAGCACCGCCCAACTCCCCAGCAACGCCGCCATCCTCACCGCCCAAAACGACCCCATCCCCCGCACCACCACCCATTACCAAACCTGCCTCACCGCCGAGCAACCCGGTGACCTGGGTCAACCCACCTACACCCTGACGCGCTCCGGGGAAACCCTCCAAGCCGCCGCACCCGGTGCGATCGCGATCCTCAACCCCGATCAGCGCCAAGTGATTGAAGTCACGGCCGCCAGCGGCACGGCCCGCACCGGCCCCAGCACCACCTATTCCCGCCTCACCCCCCTACCCACGGGAACCCGCGCCACCGTCACCGGCCGCGAGGGAAATTGGTTGCGGCTTGACTATGGCGCTTGGATTAATGCCGATGAAACGCGGGTCTTGCCGGGGGCAACCGCCCCACCGGCCATGATTCGCAGCTTGAGCGGGCAGCCGGTGACGGGGGGGACTGAGATTGTCTTTCCCTTGACGGCTCCTGTGCCCGTGACTGTGACCCAGGGGGATGATACCTTTGCGTTAACCTTACATAATGCGATCGCCCAAACCGATACCATTTGGCTCGATGATAGCCCCCTGATTCGCCGCCTTGATTGGCAACAGGTCAACCCCACCACGATCGCCTACACCTTCCACCTCAAAACCGCCCAACAATGGGGCTACGACCTCCGCTACGAGGGCAGCAGTCTCCATCTCCTCCTCCGCCATCCGCCCCAAATTTCCGGCGAACAATTACAGGGGCTGCGGATCGTGCTCGATCCGGGCCATGGCGGGGCGGAATTGGGAGCGCGGGGGCCCGATGGCACGCCCGAAAAAGAGGTGAATTTGGCCGTATCGCGTCAGTTAAAACAGGCCCTCGAAGCACGGGGGGCAACGGTGCTAATGACCCGGACGGCGGATGTGGATCTGGGCTTGCGCGATCGCATGGACTACATCGCCCAGCAGCAACCGGATCTCGCCCTCTCCATCCATTACAACGCCCTCCCCGACAATGGCGACGCGGAAAATACCGCCGGGATTGGGATGTTTTGGTATCATCCCCAAGCCCATGATCTCGCGGTATTTTTGCACAATTATTTAGTGACAGAGTTAGACCGCCCGTCCTATGGGGTGTTTTGGAATAATCTCGCCTTAACTCGGCCGCAGATGGCTCCAACGATTTTGATGGAGTTGGGGTTTATGATTAACCCCGAAGAATTTGAATGGGTGATGAACCCCCAAGCGCAAACCCAATTAGCGCAGGCGATCGCCGCCGGTCTTACCCAATGGGTTCAGCAAGCATCCCAACCCTAACCCCATCCCTCACAGAAAATCAATGCCGTCGGATCATCCCAGGTCAATGAGGGCGATCGCAGTGTCGAGTATTTATTATCACGAAAGTTGACAAAATAAGGTTTCAGAGTACAGCACCGATAAGATCAAGATACGTGTTGTGCAGCGATCGTCAAACGTATTGATTTCCGTGGTTGTCTTGCCATATCTGTTGATCCCATTATCAATTGTTCCGATGGTACTTCTACAGGTTGTCCACCCGTTGTTCACCCAATCATTCCCCCAACCTCCCCATTAGGGGTAGAGTGCTCATGTCTGAATGGAATCGCAGACTCCAAGAAATTGGCTTAGTTATGGTTATTTTTTTGATAGCGATAGGGCTATGGTTGATTTTCTATCTTCGGAATGCCAATACCGGACAGGGGGAATGTATTGAAATTACCCCAGAAGGAGAACAAGTGACTCACCGAGGGAAACACTGTAAGTCAATGGAATTTTACTAGACCCTGCCATGGGTTCCTCGCCTCAGACCGGCAGATTTAAGGGGGAAATCAATGGGATCATTCCGGTTGAATGTACCCCGACCGAGGGGGGGAATCGACAAGCCAGTCCCAAAATCCTATGTTAGAGTGAGCTTGTGTGCTTAAGTTCTTCTCCTCATCCCAACAAGTGTTTATGGTATTGGCAAAACGTGGACTTGTCCTTGGAGCAACAGCGTTTATCTTGACCACTGTGGCAGTGACCGGCGCTGGGCTACATCTTTCCCAAGGTCAAATTTTAAATCTGAGCAGTAGCCCCAAGGAAGTCGTTGATGAAGTGTGGCAAATCATCAATCGTTATTACGTTGATGCCACGTTTAACCAGCAGGATTGGCGACAGATTCGCACGCAGTATCTAGAAGCGTCCTACGGGAATGACGAGGAAGCCTATACGGCGATCCGTGAGATGCTCGAAACCCTGGATGACCCCTACACGCGCTTCATGGACCCGGAAGAGTTCGAGGATATGCAGATCGATACATCGGGGTCGTTGACGGGGGTGGGGATTCAAATTGCGAAGGATGAGGAGAGCGATCGCCTCATCGTCGTGTCGCCCATTGACGACAGCCCGGCCTTCAATGCGGGGATTATTGCCAAAGACATCATTACGAAAATTGATGGCCAAGACACCTTGGGGATGGAGGTGAATGATGCGGTGCAACTGATTCGCGGTGAACGCGGCACAGAGGTGATCTTGACGATCCAACGGGGCGATCGCGAGATTGATTTTCCGATTGTGCGCGATCGTATTGAGATTCACCCCGTTCGTACCCGCATCGAAGAAACGCGATCGGGTAATGTGGCCTATATTCGCCTCACCCAATTTAACGCCAACGCCGCCCAAGACATGCGCGAGGCACTCCGAGAGTTTGAAGCAATGAACGGGCCGGATACGGTGGTGGGCTATGTGCTCGATTTACGCTCAAATCCGGGGGGACTCCTCAACGCCAGCGTGGACATTGCCCGGATGTGGCTTGACGAAGGCAAAATCGTCTCCACCCATGACCGTCGCGGCGAAGTGGAACGCCAAGTGGCGAACAACACCGCCCTGACGGATAAACCCCTGGTGGTGATGATTGACGGCGGTTCGGCCAGTGCCAGCGAGATTGTTTCTGCTGCCTTGCAAGATAATCAGCGGGCGATTTTGATTGGGACGGAGAGTTTTGGCAAAGGGTTGGTGCAGTCGGTGCGTCCCTTGAGTGATGGCTCAGGCTTGGCGGTGACGATCGCAGAATATCGCACCCCCAACGGCCGCAGCATCACCAAGGACAAGAAAATTAAGCCGGATGTGGTGGTGGAACTGAGCGATGAGGAGCGGGAAGAACTGCAACTCAACAACAATCGAATCGGGACGGTGGATGATCCTCAATTTGCCCGATCCCTTGAAGTGTTGCTCGAACAGGTGCTAACCCATAGCGGCACTCAATTGGAAGTGATGGTGCGTTAAGGGCTGCGTCCTGACCTCGTTACCAGAGAATGCGATCGCCCTGACCCCAGAAGCGATCGCATTTCTGTACCGTAATATCGCCCAAAACGTTCACCTGACAGGCCAAGCGCAGGCCGCTATCGGCTTTGTGGGGCGGGAGGGAAAGGCGCGATCGTTCTTTCCACTTCGGCTCGGACACCGGGCCAATAATCTTGACCGCACAGGTTCCACAGGAACCCAAGCCGCGACAGTTAATCACGCGGGCGTTACCGTTATAAAGGTCAATTTGGGCAGTTTGGAGGACTTGGCGAAGATTCGCACCGGTCTCGCAGGGTATGGATTTTCCTTGGGCTGTTACGGTTGGCATCGGTTTTCCTGATTGGGGACAATCTCTCGCTACAATTTTTGAAGACTCTCTTGATGCAGACTCGACGCATCACATGGGCTGATCTTAACGTAGTCTCATGATTGCAGGGCAGCGATCGCCCCTCCCCCCTTTGATTCAACACCCCTTATCCCTCAGGCAATGGACACGGCACGCAAAATCTGGCTCTACGACACCACCCTCCGCGATGGCGCTCAACGGGAAGGCATCGCCCTGTCCATTGACGACAAGCTCAAAATTGCCCGAAAACTCGATGAAATGGGGATTCCCTTCATTGAAGGAGGCTGGCCCGGAGCAAACCCCAAAGATGTGCAATTTTTCTGGCGACTCCAAGAAAAACCCCTCAGCCAAGCGGAGATCGTCGCCTTCTGTTCCACCCGTCGCCCCGGCAAACTCGCCGCCGAAGACCCCCTCTTTCAAGCCATTCTCGCCGCCGGAACGCGCTGGGTGACCATTTTTGGCAAGTCCTGGGATCTCCATGTTGAAGCGGGGTTAAAAACCACCCTGGCCGAAAACCTCGCCATGATTCGCGACACGATCGAATATCTCCGCAGCCAAGGGCGACGGGTGATCTACGATGCAGAACATTGGTTTGACGGCTACAAAGCTAACCCGGACTATGCCCTGCAAACCCTAAAAACCGCCTGGGATGCCGGGGCGGAATGGCTCGTCTTCTGTGACACCAACGGCGGCACGCTGCCCCACGACATTAGCCAGATCGTCCAAGGGGTATTCACCGCGTTTCCTGACCTCCGGGAACACCCCGACGCGCCCCGTTTGGGGATTCACACTCACAACGATTCAGAACTGGCGGTGGCCAATGCGATCGCCGCTGTGATGGATGGCGTGGCCATGGTACAAGGGACGATTAACGGCTACGGCGAACGCTGCGGCAATGCGAATCTCTGCTCGATTATTCCCAATTTGCAATTAAAACTGGACTATGACTGCATCGCGCCGGAACAGTTGCAGCAGTTGAGTTCCACCAGTCGAGCGATTAGTGAATGGGTGAATTTAGCCCCCAACGATCACGCGGCCTTTGTGGGTCGCTCTGCCTTTGCCCACAAGGGCGGCATTCATGTGTCGGCGGTGGCGCGAAATCCCCTCACCTATGAACATATCGCGCCCGAAGCGGTGGGCAATGAGCGGCGGATCGTGATTTCCGATCAATCGGGGTTGAGTAATGTGCTGGCGAAGGCGCGGACGTTTGGGATTGAACTTGATCCGAAGGGGACGGTATGCCGGGAGATTTTGACGCAATTGAAGCAACTGGAGAGCGAGGGGTATCAGTTCGAGGCGGCGGAGGCGAGTTTTGAACTGTTGATGCGCTCGGCCTTGGGACAGCGGCAGCCGTTGTTTACGTTGCAGGGGTTCCAGGTGCATTGCGATATTTTGCAGGGAATGGAACATTCTTACGGCAATAATGCGATCGCCACGATCAAAGCCAGCGTTGACGATCAGCCCCTTCTTGAAGTTGCCGAAGGGAATGGCCCGGTGTCCGCCCTGGATGCGGCCCTACGCAAGGCATTAGTGAAGTTCTACCCCGATGTGGCGACCTTCTACCTCACGGACTACAAAGTGCGCATTCTCGATAGTGCATCGGGAACCGACGCGATCACCCGTGTGTTGGTGGAGTCGAGCAACGGGGCGGAACGCTGGACAACGGTGGGGGTTTCGACCAACATTATCGATGCCTCCTATCGGGCGGTGGTAGAAGGGATTGAGTATGGGTTGCTGCTGAATACGCCAGCGATCGCACCTGTTTCCTAAAATGCCCCGGCTCATCCGTGCTATACTACAAGCTGTAGTTTCACAACACCACCATGCGACTCAAACGCTGGGAATCCCCCCGCCGTCGCGGTCGGAATCATAAAGGCAGCGGCGGATCAGCCCGACAACGACAGATCAAAAAACAACATAAGCTTTGGATGAAGCGGCTCAAAGCAAACCGCGACCCCCAAGACCCCCAAGAAGCGCGATCGCGATCGCGCTTCCTTTTTTTTGATCATCGATCATTTAATCCCACAGTGGAGACTACATCTGTTTCACTAGTTTCTAAAATTCTAAATTTATCCCGCTCCGAGACAAGATTCTTTAGATTTTAATTTTTCACTTTAGTTTAGAATGAACAGCCGCGAAAATTACTACTATAATCTGAGATTTAGTATTATCCAATTTGATAAACAATTTGTTATGATGGAGGCTCAGATTATTTCATACGAAAAGCGAGCTTCTCTATGGCCACAGGCACAGTAAAATGGTTTAACGAATCGAAAGGCTTCGGTTTTATCCAATCCGACGATGATAGCACTCAAGTCTTTGTTCATTTTTCCCAAATCAAAAGTACTGGTTTTCGAACCTTAGCAGAAGGGCAGAAGGTTTCCTACGATGTCGTCAGCGCCGCCAAAGGCCCCCAAGCCGAAAATGTTCATATCATCTAGTCACTCTTTCGCTGTCCTAGCAGATGAACAGCCTCAATCGTAGGACTTCATCTGTTGAAATTCATACTTTACAGTAACGTTCCAGTGCCAACCGGTATGAAGAGCATTAAAACTTAGGTTTTGAACGATTAAACGCTGACCCATCTGTGTTTCAGCATCTGAAAAAATAGATGTTAGTCCATGGCTGATTGTTGCAATCAGCCATTGTTGCGATCGCCCCTTTCGTTCCCTTTTCCCAAAGATCATGATCCGGAAGGGAATGAACACCCGATATGCGCGATCACTTTTTCGAGGGACTCAACGGCTCGAATTTTCCTCACTGAGGGTAGTCTATTGCGTCAGATCTGATGCGCGAGATCTTTTCTATTTTTTCTACTTTTGTTAAGAAGATCTAACCCTTTTATAAATTATTTGTTACTATGAATTTTGAAATAAAGTATTCAAACCTTTAAAGAGGAATGCACCATGGCAAGTGGCACAGTGGAATGGTTTAACAATACTAAAGGATTTGGTTTTATTCTGTCTGATGACGGACAGAAGGTCTTTGTTCACCATTCTTCGATCAAATCAGAGGGTTTCAGGGAATTACAAGAGGGGCAAAAGGTTACCTTTGATATTGTCCAAGCTCCCAAAGGGCCAGCCGCAGAAAATGTCCATGTGAAACAGTGAAGAAATTTGCATCAGCGCATGACTGTGATCTCCCGAAACAGGATGGTGCTTCACTGCCGAAACACACTGTCTTGATCAATTTTTCGGAAAGAGTCACCTCGTCCATCGCCCTTTCTCAATGATGGACATTGCTGGCCCTGGGAGTTTCAGGCTTCGCCTTTTGCTCAGGGTGCTTCACTAGAAAACGCAACTTCTAAATCTGAAGCGTGTTGATGGATGGCTGATCATTGCGATCAGCCATTGTTGCGATCAGCCATTGTTGCGATCGCATCCCATCCCCCAAGACAACATTTTCAGACAATTCTGTACAATAGAAAGGCTGTTTTGACCCACCCCGACCCCGCCCATGACTACCCCGCGCACCTATCACGTCATCACCTTCGGCTGTCAGATGAACAAAGCCGACTCCGAACGCATGGCTGGGGTATTAGACGATATGGGCATGATTGCCTGTGATGACCCCAACGCGGCGGATCTCGTGCTTTACAACACCTGCACTATCCGCGACAACGCCGAGCAAAAAGTGTATTCCTACCTCGGACGGCAGGCAAAACGGAAACAGACGCAACCGGACTTAACCCTTGTGGTGGCGGGCTGTGTGGCGCAACAGGAAGGCGAACAACTCCTGCGGCGCGTCCCGGAATTGGATTTGGTGATGGGGCCACAACATGCCAATCGCTTAGGGGATCTCCTTGATCAAGTGTTCGCCGGGCAGCAGGTGGTGGCCACTGATCCGATTCATATTGTCGAAGATATTACGAAGCCGCGCCGAGATAGTGAGGTGACGGCCTGGGTGAATGTGATCTATGGGTGCAATGAACGCTGCACCTATTGTGTGGTTCCGGGGGTGCGTGGGGTGGAACAGTCCCGCACACCGGAGGCAATTCGCGCCGAAATTGAAGACTTGGCACAACAAGGGTTTAAGGAAATCACGCTGTTAGGACAGAATATTGATGCTTACGGGCGCGATTTGCCGGGCAGCACCGCCGAGGGTCGCCATCAGCATACCTTGACGGATTTGCTCTATTTCATCCATGATGTGCCGGGGATTGAGCGAATTCGGTTTGCGACGAGTCACCCACGTTATTTTACGGAGCGGTTGGTGCGGGCTTGTGCGGAACTGCCGAAGGTGTGTGAGCATTTCCATATTCCGTTTCAGTCCGGGGATAATGAGGTGCTGAAGGCGATGGCGCGGGGCTATACCCAGGAGAAGTATCGGCGAATTATTGAGATGGTGCGGGACTATATGCCTGATGCGTCGATTAGTGCGGATGCGATCGTTGGGTTTCCGGGGGAAACGGAGGCACAGTTTCAGCGGACGTTAGATCTCGTTGAGGCGATTGGGTTCGATTTGCTCAATACGGCGGCCTATTCCCCCCGGCCGGGGACTCCGGCGGCGTTGTGGGAGCAGCAGGTGAGTGAGGAGGAGAAGCGCGATCGCCTCCAACGGCTCAATCGTCTGGTGGAAACGAAAGCGGTAGAGCGATCGCAACGGTATCGCGATCGCATTGAAGCAGTCCTCGTTGAAGCCCAAAACCCCAAAGACCCGACCCAAGTGATGGGCCGCACCCGAAGCAACCGTCTCACGTTCTTCGCGGGGGATATTGCCCAGTTAAACGGGCAAACCGTCCCGGTGAGAATCACGGAAATTCGCGCCTTCAGCCTCACCGGGGAACAGGTCGCGCCGGTGTTGGTGTAAGTGTTTAGCCGGTGTTAATTGCCTGTTGACCCATTGCCCCAAACCCTCTTCCATGGGGCGAGGGGCTTCATGATTTTGAAGGGCGATCGCCGGACGACATGACAAGCTAACCCAACCGGCCCAGCAGCCGATTCGCAAGATATTCTTGAGGATATTCATGGCGAGCGGGCCAATAAAACGGCTGTTGCGGTTCTTGGCGAGCATAATGGAACCGTTCAAAAATATAATCAGGCACGGTGCGATTAATTAAATGCACTTCTAAGGGAAAAATTTCCTGCTGCCACTGGTTAAGCCGGGCCTGAGAAATGCCCGAAAACGTTTGACCGGAGGTGCTATTCCCCTGCCATGCTTTCCCTAAAAAGGTGGGAGTTTCTAGAACTGGGTTGAAGTCTAGATCGAGCCAATCACAGAGTTGCCGGATCATAGCCTGTGAATCTAATAGTAAATCTTCATACTGGAGGACAAAATAATGGTCTAGCAGACGGCAATTTTTATCGAGATGATAAAAGGATTGAGTGATGCTGCGGATTTCTGTACCGATCCAGGGATAGTGCTCAATGATGCGTTTGTTGCGGTTGAAAATTTTGAATTTTCGTAGGGAAACGAGATTGGCATAGGGATTACGCACCACATGGATGAAACGAGCAGCGGGGAACATTTTTTGTAAATCAAGGGCAAATTCAAACGTCTCGGTACTTTTTTCAAGAATTCGACAATCTGGAGCAAGGGGGCGATCGAATAAGCTCTGATGAATTGCATTCATATAGATCAAAAATAAATCAGCCGGATTCATCACGTCAGACTGGCGATCGCATCCGGCAACGGCCTGCTCAACGGCCGCGTCAAACTGTTCTAAATTGAATCGTTCTTTAGAGATCGCATCGGAAAATGGGTTATCTTCCGTATTTGCATAGCGGATGCCTCCTTTAATGTTTTGAATAAATGCGTTGATGGTGCAAGGCCCTTTGCGATAGTGGGGGCTGTGCATCGCGTAGGAAATCCAATATTGCAGATGCTGAAAAAAATGGGTTTCAATGGGCGCAACAAATAAATCTGGATGACCATCAAACAGCGATCGCACCAAGCTCGTACCAGATTTATGGGTTCCAAACACAAAAATTGGGTTGTTATTCATGAAAACCTCCGTGAGCTTGGAAAACCCGCGTCTTCAGACCGGGGAGTAAAAGCGAACTCATGGGGCTTGAGCCGCACTCTCACAAGATGAATACTATAACGTGAGACATGGAACAAGCTTTTACGTACCGTTTTTATCCAACCGCAGAGCAAGAGCAGTTGCTCAGGCGGACGATTGGTTGTACCCGACTCGTCTATAACCGTACCCTAACCGTACCCTCTTTGCCTCAACCCTGGGCTTTGTCAGCCCCGATAGCTTTACCTTTCACCGATCGATTTTATTTTTGCTAGCGGTCATTTTGGGCGGGATTGGTACGGTGGAAGGGGCCTTAGTGGGGGCCGTGGTGTTGGTGCTGTTGCCGGAGTTGATTAAAGACTTTGCCACCTATCAACTGCTCGTGTTTGGGGTGCTGCTGCTCTTAACCCTGTGGCTCGCCCCGGCTGGGATCACCAGCCTGCTGAGTCGCTGGTTCGATCGCAAATCCCCCGTTTACCCGTTGGATACGCCGCCCGATGCGATGCCTGCCTTGATTACCCGTAACCATGTCGCTGCCGCGTTAGAGGTGGAGCGTGTGGGGATTCAGTTTGGTGGGGTGCGGGCGGTGAATGATGTCAGCCTGACCGCATCCCCTGGCACCGTCACCGCTGTGATTGGGCCGAACGGGGCGGGCAAAACCACGCTGCTGAATTTGATTGGCGGCTTTTACCAAACCCAAACCGGCACGATCCGCCTCGGTCAGACCGACCTTACGGCTCAGTCGGGTTTAGCGATCGCACGAGCAGGAGTCGGGCGCACCTTTCAGGCCACCCGGTTGTTTGACTCCCTCTCGGTGATTGATAACCTGCGCGTGGCAGCCCGTGAGGGACATCCCGGCTCGATCTTGGCGGCTCTGATCGGGCGGGGTAAAAATGCCCCCAAGCCGGAAAAAAATCTCCTAGAGGTGCTCTCCTTCGTGGGGTTTAAAGGAGATGTGCATCAAATTTCCGCCAACCTCCCGTTTGTAGACCGACGACTGGCGGAAATTGCCCGCGCCCTCGTGCTTGGCCCTCAATTGCTCTTACTCGATGAACCGGCCGCCGGACTCAATAAAGATGATAAGCAGACATTAGCCCGTTTGGTACGACGCATTGCCAGCAGCGGCATTCCGGTGATTCTGATTGAGCATGACATGGATCTGGTGATGGGAATTTCTGATCAGGTGGTGGTGCTCGATAGTGGCGATCGCATCTGTGTGGGCCCGCCGAAACAGGTGCAGCAAGACCCCGACGTTCTCGCCGCCTACCTGGGGGTGGAGTCTCCCAACCTCGCCCGCCCGGCAGCTCCCCATCCCCAAGCCCTGCTCACCGTGCGCCAGCTTGTGGCCGGCTACGACAAACTCAGAGTGCTCAAAGACATTGATCTCACCGTTAATGCCGGGGAACTAGTGGCCGTAATTGGGGCCAACGGAGCCGGGAAAAGCACCTTAATGAAGTCGATTACGCAACTCATCCAACCCTGGGCGGGTGATATTACCCTGGAAAATCGCTCCTTGATTGGCACGCCGACCTATGACATCACCCGGCAGGGTCTGGTGCTGGTTCCAGAAGGTCGTCAGGTGTTTAAGGAATTGACCGTGATCGATAATCTGCGCCTCGGAGCCTTCACCCGTCAGGATGACGACATTGAATCTGATATTGTCCAGGTGCTCGATCGCTTCCCTCGGTTACACAAGCGCCGCCACCAAAAAGCCGGCCTGTTATCGGGCGGAGAACAGCAAATGCTTGCCATTGGCCGGGGGCTAATGGGGCGACCCCACCTGCTGCTCCTCGATGAACCCTCCCTCGGTCTCGCCCCCAAATTGGTCACGGATCTATTCACCACCCTGGCCGAACTGCGGGATGAGGGAATGACAATTTTGCTGGTTGATCAGATGGCAAGCTTGGCGCTGGCGATCGCCGATCGTGCCTATCTCCTCGAAACGGGCCGAGTTGTCCAATCCGGGACAGGTCAAGAAATGGCCCAAAATGACCAAGTCATGAAAGCCTATCTCGGTGCTTAAACGCAATGCCAATCAAGGGTCATCATCTAGTCCCCACTCGTTTACGCACCTCACCATTCACCACGCATTCATCCACAGTCATGGCATCAAACGGCCAGAGATAGAGCGAATCCCCCCATTCCTGGGGAAAATGCAGACTCGATTGAGGTGTTTCTTGGGTCTCCTTTCGTCTGCGTTGATGCTTGGGGGTTGATGTCTCATTAAGATTGTTGGAAGCTTACCGATTCCGTGCCAAGCGTTACAACTGCGATCGCAAGCCATCCACCACAATTTCTGCAATAACGCCGTTTCAGGAATGTATTGTGTGCCATGGCAACTCAGCCACCCATACCAGCGATCGCCGTCATGCACGGAGATCAAACCGGAGAAGAACTCCTCCTCGAAGCCCTGCGCGTGCTCCAGCCGGACGTGATTCGTCAACCGCTGCAATGGATCGACTACGATTTGAGCCTCGACAATCGCCGGGCCACGAATAATCAAGTGGTGTGGAATGCAGCCGCCGCCACCTGCAAAACCGGCCTCGCCCTCAAAGCTGCCACCATCACCCCCGAAATCTCCGGCGACGTGGGCAGTCCCAACGCCATTTTGCGCGAAGCCTTGAGCGCGTCGGTGATTTTGCGCACCGGGCGACGCTTGCCCCAAATTCGACCCATCGGCGGGGTGTATGCACCGATCACGATCATGCGCATGGCGGTCGATGATGCCTATGGGGCGCAGGAATGGCGCGAACCCACCGACACCGGGGACGAAATCGCCTGGCGCACGTCTAAAATTAGCCGCTCGATCTGTCGCACTGTGGCGGAGTTTACCTTTACCCATGCCCAACGCACGGGCGCGAAAGTCTTCGGTGGGCCAAAGTTCACTGTCAGCGCCACCTATGAAGGTATGTTCAAAGAAGAGCTCGATGCGGCGGCCGAGCGTTATCCTGATGTGGCCTATCAACCGTTGCTGATTGATGCCACCTTTGCGCTGCTGTTACAAAATAGCGGCGAGGCGTTGGTGATTCCCGCCCTCAATCGTGATGGGGATTTACTGTCGGATATGGTGCTGCAAATGTACGGCAGTATTGCGGGGTCGGAAAGCTTGGTAATCGGGTTTGATCCGGCAACCTTGCAAGCAAAAACGGTAATGGCCGAAGCTCCCCACGGCACGGCCCCAGCCCTTTACGGTAAAAATATTGCTAACCCGATGGCGATGATTTTGGCGGGGGCGGCGTTGCTGACCTATGTGGGGAATCCGGTGTGCGATCGCGCCTCCCGTGCCATTTATGAATCCGTTTTCGAGGCCCTCTACGAAGGCAAAGCCACCCCCGATCTACGCGGCCAACTAAGTATGTCCGACTTCACCGACACCATCATCCAAAAAATCCAAACCAAGCTCGAAGTCTGGTCAACCCTCGAATCCACCTGAACACAGGGGAAGGAGTGCGATCGCGCCCCTTCCCCTAACACCCAATATGCTGCACTGGACTAGTTCATATTAACTACTGTTGTGTGTACGACAACGGCTGCACCAGATACACCGGAACAAGTGTTACGAGAGGTTGCCCAACGGATTGATCGGGTTGAATGCTTTGGGAGTGGCGATCGCAGACCTCGATCGCAATCCTGAAGACTCTGAATTGTGATCGCATCACTCAAAGCGATAGTTGTATTTTTCGATGATTAACTGTTCACGATCGGCCACGAGGGCGATCGCCGCCTCATCGTAGTAATCCCGAAAATGGCGATGGTTCGAGGGGTTGGACTTGTGAGACGATCGCACCTCGGCGGCTTGGATCGGGGTGAGGGGGTAGCCCACTTGGGCGAGGATCGTGATGAAATCCTCGCTGAGATGTTCCATGCGAATCACGGCGGTGAGCATATTTTGAGCTTGGTCGAAGTCGTAGAGGTGTGACCAGGTTTGGATGTGGGGTTGATAGAGGGGGGTGATATCGAGGCAATGGAGGCGGAGGTAGCGATAGGTCATCAATCCGGCGAAGGGTGCGATCGCACTGTGGGCATAGCCTTCGCGGAGATCATACTGACGTTGGGGGTCGAAGAGAAGATGCAGCCACTGGCGAAATTTTTGGGGATCATGGGCATCGCTGTAGAGGTCGGCCCACTGTTGGATCGGCTTGGTGAGTTCACCGCGTAGGTTTTTCAAGGCTCCGGTCGGGTGACGTGGCAGGTTTTTCAGATGGGGCCAAATTTCCCGCTCCCCCAGACGGCGACGGAGATCCCCCTGACCACTACAGCCAAACGCCCAGAGCGACACATACCAATCCCAAGGGTTGCGCACAGAACCAAGGATCACCTGGGAGCTATTGAGGTAGTGGCGCGGCATCCGGCGGTGTTTGCCGATCTGTTCGCCGCCGAGATAGGTGTTGAGGAGGCGAGCGATATGGGTGCAGGCGGTTTTTTGGAGTTGGAGATAAATTAAGGGTTCGGTGACAAACATGAAGGAGTTAGGACAGGATGGGCTGGGGGGCGGTGGTGGTTTGGGAGAGGGTGGCTTGTTCAATTGCCGCCGCTAACAAGCCTAACCCCGCTTCGACGGTTTCGATTTGGGAGAGGCGATCGCGCAATTCCCCCGCCCCCGGAAACCCCTTGCAATACCAGGCTAAATGTTTCCGAGATTGGTAGATCCCGCGCTGTCCTTTATAGTCCCACAGGCCGAGAAGATGGTCTTGGGCACAGGCAAGGGATGTGGCGATCGTCGGGTCGGGTAACAATTCCCCCCTGCGTAAAAAGTGGTCAATGTGACCCACCAAAAACGGATACCCCAACGTCCCCCGCGAACACATCACCCCATCGGCTCCGGTCTGCTCCAAACATTGCACCGCCGCCGCCACCGAAAAAATATCCCCATTGGCAATCACCGGCACAGTCACCGCCTCTTTCACCGTGCGAATCCAATCCCATTGCGCCGTTCCTGTGTAGCCCTGCTGCCGCGTCCGACCGTGGATCGTCAACATCTGCGCCCCCGCCTGCTCTAGGCGTTGGGCAAAGTCTACGATCGTAATTTCGCCATCACTCCATCCGAGGCGCGTTTTCACCGTCACGGGCACATCCACCGCCGCCACCACCGCCCGCACGATCGCTTCTGCTATCTCCGGCTGCCGCAGCAGGGATGAGCCGCCCCCACGTCGCGTGATTTTATTCACCGGACAGCCCATATTAATGTCAATGGTGGCGGCTCCTTCGGCAACGGCTTTGCGGGCCGCTTCCCCCATGAAATCGGGGCGACAGTCGAAGAGTTGAATACTGATCGGGTGTTCATCGGGGTCAATGGCCATCACTTGGGGCAGGGTGCGCAGGTGATGAAGTTCCGTGGCGCTGACCATTTCGGTATAGAGCATGGAGCGGGGGGCGTAGCGGCGCACGAGGCGACGAAACACGAGGTCAGTGACACCGGAAAGGGGGGATTGCAAAACCCGACTGTGGAGGGTGACAGAACCGATGCGGAGGGGTTGGGCGAGGCGGGTTTTGAGGGCGGGGGAGAGGGAGAGCATAGGGGCGGCAGAATCAAGCAAAGGAACAGCAGGAGCTAAAACGGTCTCCAAAAATTAATAGCATGGCTGCTCCGAAATTGTTGCCTGTCTCTTTAGGGTAAGAATGCAGTTGTCTTGAATTCAGTTTGCCATTCTGACGCTGGCGCGAACTGAAGACCACGCCAGCCAGTTCCTCAAATTAAGGGCTTATTTATTGCCCGGTGTGCGGCCGCCTTCGTCGTTGCTGCCCCCATGGGGGCGAGAATTACCCGGATCGCACCCTTCCGAACCATTGCCGATCCCTTGGTTGCAGTTTTGGCGAGCGGGGCGGGTGTTGGTGTCGGTGTTGGTGTTCGTTTCGATCGTGTTGGTTTCCGTCGTCTGTTCAATGGTGGTGATCTGATTCATGTCGATCACGTAAGGAGACGTAATGGCGGTCACTTGGCGGGTGCTGACGAGGGCTTGATACACTAAAACCGCCACATCAGCACGGGTGGCGATTTGGCTGAGGTTCAGGGTTTGGGTGTTGGGATTATTGATCACTAATCCATTCATGATTGCGGCAGCGATCGCCGGTCGGACAGTCGTCGGAACTTGGTTGAAATCGCTGAACAGATTCACCAGCGAATCGGTGGACTGAGTATAGGAATAGCCCAACCCTCTAACCAACGTGGTTATAACGTCGAGACGGGTCAGGGGTTGATCGGGATCAAAGGTCGTGGGTAAAAAGCCCATTTGATAGGCTGTTTGTAAGGACTTGAATGACCAGTGACCGGGGCTAATGCTGGGGAAGTTAGTGAGGGAGGTGGTGGCCGATCGCCCCTCAAAGGCTTGGGTGAGCATGGCGGCAAACTGGCCCAGGGTGACTGGCACATTGGGCTTAAATTCACCATCGGGGAAACCGCTGATGATGTTACGCTGCATCAGCACATCAATGAAACTGTTGGCCCAAAAATTCCCCGTCACATCCTCAAAGGCGAGCCAGTACGGGGTTTCCGTTTGCACCTGTGGGGTGGTTTCTTGAAACGGAGTTTGAGTGGCGATCGCATCCCCAGCCGGCAGCATCCCCAGCAGTCCCGTCACGGTCACCCAGGTCAAGGTTTTCAAAACCATCATAAAAATCTCCCAATAGTAACAACAAGCTTGGCCGTTTCAGGATACCAAGGGTTTGTGTTGCTTCCTACGGCAGATTGACGCGAAATCCGGGACAGGATGGAACATTGCAAGGGTAAATGCTCAAATCTCGCCGTTAGTTGGTGACGCAGTAGTCATTAATGCCGTTGACCAGTTCGGGTTCCCCCTGTACCGCTTGTTCCAGGCGGACTTTGGCAGTGTCTACCCCTTCGCGGTTGAGATCTTTGTAACTTTGGGAATACTCCCGTGTGGCGTTGGCGATTTCGGTGTACATCTTAACGAAGCCGCCTTGATATTCCTTCAGTTGGGGATCATCGAGTTGGAGAGATTGCATTGTTTGGGCGGCTTGATCCAGGGTATCAGCGGCTTGGAGCCACACCAACGAATCCTGATTGGTTTGATTGGCCGTGAGGATCTCGGTTTCCGCTGTCACTTGGTTGGCGATTTCCACAATGCGATTGCATTGCAGGACTTTATTGGGAGCACAGCTACTCGCTAACCCCGACACCACTAGCAGAATCATCAATGACACGCCACGCATACCGCCTCTCAAGTGAAACATGATGAGTTGATTATGAATGAATTCGGCATTGATTGTAACGCCATTTTCTCTGCGGCGTGATCCGGATTGCCAGCAGGATGGTCTTAAGTTTTTCCTTAATTTTGCAGGCGATCGCACGGTTATACGACAGGCTAATCTGAGAGGCCCTAGGGGAAAATTTCATGTTAGAGATGCTAGATTTGTCGCGATCGCTCGATAAGGCCACATACAAACGGGAAGTAGAAGCCTTAATGCAACAGTTGCGATCGCTGCAACAGTCCTGTTGGGAATCGCGCCTTCCCTTGTTGGTGGTGCTCGAAGGCTGGGCAGCGGCGGGGAAAGGGGCCTTGGTGAAAAAAATGGTCAACTACATGGACCCCCGTGGCTTCACCGTCTACCCCACCTTGCCCCCCACAGATACCGAACAGCAATACCCTTTTCTCTGGCGGTTTTGGCAACAGTTGCCACCCCAAGGGGCGATCGGGATTTTTTACCACAGTTGGTATACCCATGTCCTGGAAGATCGTCTCTTTGAACATCTGTCCTCCGAACGAGTGCCGCAAATGATGGCGCAGATCAACGCCTTTGAGCGGCAGTTAGCCGATGATGGGGTGGCGATCGCAAAATTCTACCTTCACCTCAGCCGCAAAGAACTCAAACACCGCCTCAAAAAAACCGCCAAAGACGAACTCACCGCCTGGCGGGTGCGCCCCGAAGACTGGCAGCAGCATAAACGCTACCACCAATATGTGGATCTCGCCGAGGAGATGCTGATCCAAACCAGCACCGGCATCGCGCCGTGGACGTTGGTGGAAAGTGATTGTAAACGGTGGGCACGGGTGAAAGTGTTATCTAAACTCGTGGCCGTGATCACCGAAGCCCTCGATCGCCGCGCCGCCCAGCCCCCCCCTGTCACCACGCCCCCCCAAGAAACCCTCCTCGCCACCGAACCCAACGCCTTGGCCTCGGCGGACTTAAGCCTCAAGCTGGAACGGGATGAGTATAAAGATCGGCTGCGGACGGCTCAATTAGAACTGCGTCGCCTCCAACAGCAGATTTTTCAACATCAGATTCCGGTGGTGTTGGTGTTTGAAGGCTGGGATGCCGCCGGGAAAGGGGGCGCGATTAAACGGTTGACGGATATTCTCGATCCCCGCAGTTATCGGGTTAATCCCTATGCGGCTCCGACGGCGGAAGAGAATCGCTATCATTACCTCTGGCGATTTTGGCGGACGTTGCCACCGGCTGGGAAGATTGGAATTTGCGATCGCAGTTGGTACGGTCGCGTGCTCGTGGAGCGCGTCGAAGGGTTTGCCACGGATCTGGAATGGCGCAGGGCCTACCGGGAAATTAACGAATTTGAAACCCAACTGACCACGAGCGGTTATGTAGTGGTGAAATTTTGGCTTCATATTGACCCGGAAGAACAACTGCGCCGCTTTGAACAACGACGCGAAAACCCCTTCCGGCAATACAAGCTCACCGATGAAGATTGGCGCAACCGCGATCGCTGGTCACTCTATGATGTAGCCGTGAACCAAATGATCGGCCGCACCAGCACGCCCACAGCTCCCTGGGTGGTAGTGCCGGGGAATGATAAATACTATGCGCGGGTATTTGTGATTGAAACGGTGATCCAAGCCATTCGCCAAGAGTTAACCCGCCGCACGGGTTAAGGGCAGGACTGATACAGCGAGACATACAAACAAGGGGATGTGCGCCCCTTGCCTCAACGCAAAGCTGAGAGCTTGGCCAGAAATTTGCGTCAGCCATGAAGGGTTGAGGTCGCTCCTGGGTCTGATGTGATGGGATCAGGTGCTGATCTGCCTGAAAGTGCGACAATAATTTGGGTTTGGGGTCGATTGGGCCTCAGAAAATGCGATCGCAACCAAGGGGATGCCCCAACTATGTTTGAAATTCTCACCAGTGTTCTGCTGCTGACCCTAATCTTAGTGTTGATCTATTACCTTTTGGTGCAGGTCATTCCCAAGCAGGCCTTGGTGGTGTTGGGTGGGGCATTTCTGTTGATGATTATTTTGGTGAGTTTCTTCGTGCCCAGTTATGGCCCAACGGCCCTGTTGTGGGAAATCATCTCACTGCCGCTCAAACCCATGGGGCTTGCGATTGTCCTCATTTTCATGTCGGTGCTGCGCATTAAAAAAGACAAGATCGAAAAGCCAGCCCCGACGTTTTTATGGGTCACATTAATTGTGCTTGTCATTTCCAGTAATCCCCTGATTGCCTATCAACTGGCGAAGCTGATGGAGCAAGAAGCCGTCAATATTGAAATCAAAAAACAGGGGATTTGCTTGGTGGATTGTCCTGCGGTAGGAGCCACCGTGAATAGCGGTGCGATCGTTCTGTTGGGAGCGGGCACAACGGAACCGAATATTCCCTATCGCACCCAAGTTCAACTCACGGATCAAGGCGATCGCCTCCTCTACACCGCCACTCTCTACCAAGAACAAACCGCACGGGGTAATTTTCCCCGTGTGATTGTCTGTGCGCCTCCCCGTACTGGCTTAGATGGCAATGAAGAACAACTCAACGAAGCCCAAGATATTTCGCGCATCTTGCAGCGCTTGGGCATTCCGGGTAATGTGATCGTGCTCGAAACGCGGGGCGTTCATCTCCATATGCACGCCGTCGAAGTGAAGCAAATTCTCACCCAAGCCGGGATCGGTAATACCCTCGTCACCCTCATTACCTCTGGCATCCGGCTCCGACGCGCCGCCCAAACCTTCCGCGAAGAAGGAATTAACATTATCCCTCGTCCAAGCAACTTCTATACCTTTCAAGGGGAAGGGACACCAAAGCGCAAACTCAGCCCTGCCGACCTCCTGCCCTCGATTCGGGCGTTGCAAATCACAACCCAGGTGGTGGAAGAATATTTTGCGACGATCTACTATTTCCTGCGGGGGTGGTTGTCGCCTGTGGTGTATTGATCCCGTTGATACCGGAAGCAACTGGTGAGGTCAGGGGGCTGAGGATCAAATTGGGGATCAGGTCTAAAATAAAACAGATGATCCTGTATTCTCGTTGAGTTTATGTCTGCATTACCGCCCTTGTCTGACCTGCCTCGCTCTGAATCTTGCGATCGCCTCATTGCCACCTTACGCGCCGGGTTACGGCCGGGGCAACAGGCGATCGCCGATTGGCAAGGGGGCGAGTTAGCGGTGTCGGCAGTGCCAGGGGCGGGGAAGTCCCACAGTATGGCCGTGGGGGCAGCGATCGCGATCGCTCGCCATCAACTCCACGCCCGTCAGCAGTTAGTGGTGGTCACCTTCACCCGTTCCGCTGCGGCCAATATTAAACACAAAATCCGGGCAACCCTCCAACAGTTGCAGCTTTCCGCCGCCGGGTTCATGGTGCAGACTCTCCATGGCTTAGCCCTACATATCGCCTCACGCCATCCGGAGGTGTCGGGGGTAGACCTCAATACCATGACCCTGATCACACCCACACGGAGTCATCGCCTGTTGCGTCAAGCGGTGGAACAGTGGCTGCGGGATCATCCAGAACAGTACCAAATCCTCCTGCGGGGGGTGCAGTTTGATGGGGAAGCGGCGGAACGGTTGCGGCGGCAGTCGGTACTGCGCACAGAAGTGTTGCCCAATCTCGGTAAGACGGCGATCCATGAGGCGAAAAGTTCTGGGATAACGCCGGAACAACTGCGGGCTGCCCATGGGGCAGTGGATGACCCCTACGATACATTGGCGATCGCGGCTGATATCTACGCTCAGTATGATGCGTTGATGCGATCGCACCACCTGATCGATTACGACGACATGATCCTGGCGGCGCTGCGGGTGTTAGCCCATGAACCCGTGCGCAAACTCTGGCAAGAGCAGATTTTTGCGGTGTTTGAAGATGAAGCCCAGGATTCTTCCCCGTTGCAAGCGCAGTTATTAACCCTCCTGGCCACCACACCGGATCAACAGCAATGCCATCTGGTGCGGGTGGGCGACCCGAATCAGGCGATTAACTCCACCTTTACCCCGGCTGATCCGTGGTATTTTAATCAATTTTGCGATCGCTGCAAGGAGCGCGATCGCCTCACCACCATGGATCAATCGGGCCGGAGCAGTCTTGTGATCCTCGAAGCAGCCAATCGGATGCTGGACTGGGCGAATGATCAGTTTGACCCCCAGCAACAGCCTGCGCCAGATCACCTCTTTCGCCGCCAAGCGATCCGCCCCGTTACCCTCAATGATCCCCAAGCCAACGCCAACCCTGATCCCACCGGGGCAGGGGTGGAAATTCACACCCCGCCGGATGTGAATGCCACAGTGCAGGCGATCGAAGCGGCAGCGATCGCCCACCTCACCGCCCACCCCGACCACAACGCCGCCATTCTCGTCCGGGAAAACCGCCAAGCCCACTTCCTCGCCCGTCAACTCACCCCCAGCCTCAAAGCCCGTAATATTCCCGTCTACGATGTCAACGCCACCCAACGCCACAGCAAAATTCCCAGCGACATCCTCAAAATCCTCCGCTTTATCAATCGCCCCCACTCCCCCAGTCACCTCAAAGATGCGCTTTCCGTCTTGGAAAAACGGGATCTGATCGCTGCTCAAGATTTGGATGCGTTAGCGATCGCCCCGGAGCAATTTCTCTACCCCACCCCCATCGATCCCCCCCTTGTGCCAGCAGCGATCGTCGCCCAACGCCACTGCACCCAACTCCTCCGCGCCGGAATTGAACTCCACCCCTACGATCTCCTCTCCTTCCTCGGTCTCACCCTCCAATACCAAGCCTCCGAACTCGCCACCCTCCAAAAACTCGCCGAGCGCCTCTTTCAACAAACCGCCCGCCAACGCACCCTCGCCGCCATCATCGACACCCTCCAAGACATCGTCACCGCCGAACAATTTGAAGCCGTCGAAGCAGACAGCGATGACCGCTACACCCAAGCCGGACAACTAACGATCATCACCATGCATAAAGCCAAGGGCCTGGATTGGGACTATGTGTTTTTGCCGTTCTTGCACGAGGATGTGATTCCGGGGGATGCCTGGATTCCCGCCGGTCAAAAGTTTTTAGGGGACTGGAGTTTAGGCGATGTGGTGCGGGCCCAAATTCGGGCGTTGGTGCGCCAGGCGGACGCTAACCCCCCTAAGCCATTACCCCAACCGGACGAAGCCTGGCACATTGCCCAACGCCTCAAAACCGCCGAAGAATACCGCCTCCTCTACGTTGCCATGACCCGGGCGAAACGGTTGCTGTGGCTGTCGGCAGCGCGTCAAGGCCCCTACCGTTGGAGTATGGTGCAGAGTCAGGGCACGATCCATAAACTGAATCCGAAACAGCCCTGTCCGGTGCTTCGGGCCTTGCGGTGATCGGTGCGAATCGGATCGGATGCTTGCCCAAATAATAAAAAAAGGTAGAACCTGTCTACCTTTTTGGATTGTGTTTGTGATGAAAGCCAGCCGAAGGCCAGCGCTGTTAGCCGAAGCGGCCACTGATGTATTCTTGGGTTTTTTCCTCTTTGGGGTTTTGGAAGATGATTTCGGTGCGATCGTATTCCACCAAATGCCCTACTTTCCCGCCTGCATCAGTGGCTTCGGCATTGTAAAACGCGGTCAAATCAGAGACCCGCGAAGCCTGTTGCATATTGTGGGTGACAATCACAATCGTGTATTGCTGTTTGAGTTCTTGGATCAGTTCCTCGACTTTGAGGGTGGAAATGGGGTCAAGGGCGGAACAGGGTTCATCCATCAGGATCACTTCTGGTGCGATCGCGATCGCCCGCGCAATACACAACCGCTGCTGCTGTCCTCCCGACAATGCCAACCCACTATCCTTGAGCTTATCTTTCACCTCATCCCACAGCGCCGCCCGCCGCAGCGAATCCTCTACCAACTTATCCATATCGCCGGTATAGCCGTTAATCCGCGCTCCAAAGGCAATATTTTCATAGATGGATTTTGGAAACGGATTCGGTTTCTGGAACACCATCCCAATCCGGCGGCGCATCTCCACCGGGTCAACTTTCGCCCCGTATACATCCTGGCCATGGAAGGTGATTCTACCCTTAACCTTTGCACTAGGAACCAAGTCATTCATCCGGTTAAAACACCGCAGAATCGTACTTTTGCCACAGCCTGAGGGGCCAATAAATGCCACCACTTGGTTATAGGGAATATCGAGGGATACATTTTGCACCGCCACCGATGATCCATAAAGCACAGAAACATCCTGGGCACGTAAAACGGCCTCTTTCACTAAATCCGGCGGAGACGTTGTCGAGTAAAACATAGGACACTTTAGAGAAATTTGAAATTTGACAATAATCTGAGAATCAATAGATGAATGGAGGCCCGATAGCGATCAACCGTCCGCACAATCCATCACACCCGACGCTGCAACTTATTCCGAAGGATGACCGCAAAAGAATTCATCACCAACAAAACCGCTAACAACACAATAATGCCCCCAGCGGCATTTTCATGAAATCCTGCCTGGGGCCGCGAAATCCAGTTATAGATTTGAATCGGCAGCACCACGAAAGGACTCTGGAGATTTTCCGGAAGAAACGTGATAAAGGTCAGTGCGCCAATCATAATCAGAGGGGCGGTTTCACCAATGGCACGAGACAACGCGAGAATTGTGCCGGTCAAAATCCCAGGAAAGGCAATGGGTAAAATCTGCTCCCAGATCACTTGCCAGCGGGTTGCGCCGAGGGCAAAGCCGGCAAATCTTAAGCTATCAGGGACGGCCCGCAGGGATTCACGCGTTGAAACGATGATAATGGGAAGAATCAGTAACACCAGGGTCAGAGCCCCCGATAGGACACTGCGCCCACCGGTGATCGGTTCCATGACACGGACAAAAATCTGAAGTCCCAATAAACCATAGATAATCGAGGGGACACCCGCCAGATTATTGATATTGATTTCGATGATTTGGGTGAGTTTGTTATCTTCGGCAAATTCTTCGAGATAGATACCGGAGCCAACCCCCAAGGGAAAGGCAATGATCGCAACGGTGATCATCAGCCATACTGTGCCGCCCAAGGCCGACAGAATACCGGCTCTCTCGGCATTACGAGAGGGAAAGTTACTGAGGAATTGCCAACTGACGCGACCGAGACCGTCACTGAGGACATCGAATAATAGTGTGGCCAGAATGGCGATCGCAATGACCACAGCTAGCCAAGTCAGAGCCGCGAACACTGCATCCAATCGATAACGCTTCGACAAATTGATATTGAAATCAGAAGCATCCGATGCAAGCTCTGGCGGCTTCGGTAGATTAGAAGGTGTCATTCGTACTTCTCCCGGAAACGACGCACAAACCAAAAGCTAAAAATATTCAGAGTCAGAGTCAGCACAAAGAGCGTCATCCCCACTGCAAAAATCGTCTCAAATTCCAACGAGCCTGCCGGGGTATCCCCCAAGCTCACCTTAACGATATAAGCCGTCATCGTCATCACAGGCACAAAGGGATTCACAAAGTCCAGATCCCATCCGATAATACGGGGATTTTGACCCGCTGCGAGGGTGACAATCATCGTCTCACCAATCGCCCGTGAAACTGCCAAAATAATCGACGAAACAATCCCCGACAACGCCGCCGGCAACACCACAGAAGTAATCGTCTCCCGCTTCGTAGCTCCCAAAGCGTAAGCGCCATCCCTTAAGCTACGGGGCACAGAGTAAATCGCATCTTCACTCAGGGATGCAATCAACGGGGTAATCATAATACCCAGTACGATGCCCGCACTCAATGCATTAAACGCCTGGACATCAAAAAAATCCTCCCACCCCGTGATGCCAGCCAGAAACTCAGCTCCACTTTGCAACAAGGGAGTCACAAACAGCAGTGCAAAATATCCGTACACCACGGTTGGAATTCCCGCCAGCACCTCCAAAAGGGGCTTGAGAATGCGACGAGTTTTATCACTGGCATACTCACTGAGACAGATCGCCGCCAACAATCCCAAGGGCACTGCCACCACAATGGCAATGGTAGAGGTCATCAACGTGGCACTGACCAGAACAAAAATTCCGAATTGAGCACTATTAAACTGTGGAGTCCAGCGAGTATCTGTGAAAAAATCCCAAATGGGGACTTTCTGGAAAAAAAGCCAAGTCTCGAAAATGAGCGTCATGACAATGCCAAGGGTAGTGGCAATAGAAATGAGCGCAAAAATCAAGAAAACTGTCCGAACAATGCTCTGAATGCGCTTATTTCGTTGGCGATTAGGGCGCCACAAGCTTGCATCAGATAGAGGAAGATTGCTAGCCATTACACATGGATTAAAAAATATAGATTTTGGGGTTTAGTTTGGTCATGAAGATCCATTCACTTAATCTCAGCTATTCTCAAGATTTAACTCTCCACCCAAAAAGACTAGGGTGCATCCCAGTGATGCAATCCCTCACCAACCCTCTCCTGAGGGAGAGGGCGTTTAGCTCCTTTATCCTGCGAGAGAAGGGCTGGGGATGAGGGTGCTCCCTGGCGATCTGTGTGAATCTGCAAAAATGGGATGCACCCAAAGACTATCTTCAAGAGTTTAGCAGAGGAGTCAGATTTAGTAATACGTTACTAAACCTGACTTCTACTTCGCTAGAGTTTGTCGGCGAGTTTCACCCCCACCGAAGATTCTCCTCCAAAAATTGAGCCTGTTGTCATTTCTTCAACACGCACAACCACTCGTTCATGAATATCAGCAGGCAGTGCAACATAGCCCACTTCTTCGATCAGGTATTCGTTGGCCAAATCCAGATGGTAGTTAACGAAGGCCGCAACTTCAGGCTTGGTTTCCAACGCTTCTTTTTTGACATAGAAGAAGATGGGACGGGCTAAGGGGTTGTAGGAACCATCTGCGATCGTTTCTACACTGGGGGTGACGCAATCACCATCCGAGTTTTCGATCTCAACAATTTTGAGAGAGTCTTTATTTTCTTCATAGTAGGCAAACCCAAAGAAACCAAGGGCTCCTGCATCAGACTCTACCCCTTGAACGGTGACATTGTCATCTTCACTGGCCGTATAGTCACCCCGGCTTTCTCCTTCTTCACCAGTCACAGCATCGGTGAAGTAGTCATAGGTACCTGAGTCAGTTCCAGCTCCGAAGAGGGCAAGGTCACTATCGGGAAAATCATCCCGAATTTGATTCCATTTTGTGACTTGGCCTTCAGCGGCAGGTTCCCACATTTTGCCCAGCTCTTCGGGCTTCAGGCAAGTAGCCCAGTCATTTTCCGGGTTGACGACGACAGATAACCCGTCGAAAGCGACCGGCACTTCCACATATTCGATGCCTGCTTCCTCACAAAGCTCCATTTCTTCTGCTTTGATCGGCCGCGATGCATTAGAAATGTCGGTTTCCCCAGCACAGAATTTTTCAAATCCTCCCCCTGAACCTGATACGCCAACAGTGACCCGCACATCAGGGTTTTCTGCCATGAATTCTTCGGCCATGGCTTCGGATATCGGGAACACGGTGCTGGAGCCATCTACTAAGACCTCTCCGCTGAGGCCACCTTCAGTGGTGGCCTCTTCACCAGCGGCACTATCAGCACCATCTGTGGGCGTGGAGCTTCCACAGGCAGCAAGGGCTAAGGTTAGGGCAACGACCGTGAGTTGAGTTGAAACGCGATGTTTCCGGGCATTAAAGATCATAACACTCCTCTGTTAGGTAATTCTTGACAAGCACAATGGTGCTAATGATTGATGGGTTGCTGGATATCATCTTGAACACACTTCATGTAGAAGTGAATCCTTTTTACTGTTACTTCAATTACATTTATTTTGTCAAATAAAGTATGGTTAAATAAACGTTAAGTTGAGGTAAAGAGATGATTATTGAGCAGGCGATCGCACCTTTAGGGTTTTCTTTGGATGAGATCTACATTGACAATGGTAGATTATCATGATCTCTGTTGAGAGAATATTCTATGCGATAAACTCATGACAACGATTATAAAAAAATCGTTGTGGAGCGAAGGCATTAAGTAGATTTATTCCATGAACATTCCATGAACACTGTAGAAGGTCAAGGGGAAACCAAGGATTAAGACCAAGTTAATGATCCTTAAATATTGGACTAAGATCCTGACTTATGACCCTTAGGTTTGGAATGTTCAAAATTCAGGTTATTCAGTGGGAAACAAGCATGCTAGGTTGGTTAGGCAATATCCTACTTCTTGACTGGGCTTCATCTGTAGCTGATGTTGTAGAGCTTTAAGGGTCTTGTTAAAATCTTCTGGGGTGGTTGTACTGAACAAAAGCTGATTGGTGAGTTTGTTGATGATCCAAGGACGAGCTGTTTCTGGGGCTTGTTGAGGGTTTTCAACTAAACAATAGATCCTTAATGCGCTTTGGTCTGATAGGGTACGATATTTTGTGAATTGTTCAATCTCATGGCATAGCTTTTCGATTAATTGACCAATAATATATTTAATTAAGACTGGCTCAAGGCTAAAACATAAACTCCCGACATCGGATGGAATGACTTCGAGGAGCGATCGCCGCTTTAAAGATTCCAACGCTGCCACAATTTGTGATGTTGACAATGTACTAAAGCGCAAATATTGTCGCAGTTGCCGAAGAGTGATCGGACGATTGGCAAGGGCAATCCAGTTGATAATGATTGATTCAGACTCGGAGAGCCGTTGGAGCTGCTGATAGAAAATTCCGGGCATAATATCCCCCAGCACTAATGTGCTTTGGCTGAGAAACTCATCAATGTGCCCGCCAAAAATTTCACGAATTGTATTGGCCATCAACTTTAGGGCTAAGGGATGACCCCGATACAGTTGAATGAAGTCATGGGTTCCTCTGGCACTGATATCGAATCCTTTGATAGCCAATACTTGCTTGGCTGCATTGAGATCCAATCCTCCAAGCTGAAAGTCACGGACTGGTAGATTGTGGCCGGTGAGCGAGGTGAGCTCTCGTAATTTTTCGCGTGTAATCACGACAACGCAGCTTTGGTGTGACTCTTGTCCAAGGCGGCGAAAGAGGTCGTGATAGTCCTGGTAATTCAATTGATATTGTCCGGCTAACTGGCCGCTACAGAGGATGGTCTCAACATCATCAAGGATTAACAGGCAACGGTATTGTCGCAAGGTGTCTAAGAGGTGGCCTAGGGGATCGTTGGGGGGTGTTGCTGGTGGCTGCCCTAGAACTGTATTGCATTCGTGAAGCAGTTCCGACAGAGAAGGGGCCCGACGCAGCGATCGCCGCAACACAAATTCAAACTGACTCTCTAGCTGTTCCGCGAATTTGACCGATAGCAGCGTTTTACCAATGCCGCCCATCCCAGACAGAATAATAAGACGGCAGCGATCGCATCCCACCCATTGCCCCAACTGCGCCAACTCTTCAACCCGACCATAGAACTGAGACCCATCAATCGACTCATCCCAATCCTGTCGAGACCCCCCCCCGCCACAATCACTATGGCGATCAACCACCTCTTCCCAATCCAAACCCAACACCTGGCAATACGCTTTAAACGCATGCGCATTAATGGCAGCCTTCCCCGACAAAAACCGCTTCCACGTTCCCAGTGAAATTCCATAAGCATACGGTCCCCCGGAATACCACGTTCGACCCGGCTCCAACAAATGACTCGCCGCCACAAAACAGGCATCATCCTCACCATTCCACCCCCAACCTCGCTCTCGACGAGCTTGTTGAATCCTCATCAACCCAAACCGAGATGCCTTTATTGTGGCCACCGCTCTATCGTCCTAGACTTGAGTACTCTTTATCTCAGTATGCGACTTCAATTCCCAGCGTGAAGACAGGACAACCCTCAAAACATTCCATAGCCCCATCCTCATAGGTACTTCTGAACTATATACTCACTTCTTGATTCAAAAAAATCCCCAGAACCTTATTCCTGAGAGGGTTCTGGGGATTTTGACTTAGAATCCCCAAAAATTCATTCCAAAAAGGGGTTGACAGTTCAGGGAAGGATAGATATATTGATAAATGCGCGGCAAACAAAACGCGCCCCGAACCTAGAAAAAAGAATAGTTTGAGAGCCGATAAAAAGGTTCCCCGTTAAACAAGAAACTAAGCTAAGGATAAACCAAAATGGAGAGTTTGATCCTGGCTCAGGATGAACGCTGGCGGTATGCCTAACACATGCAAGTCGAACGGTCTCTTCGGAGATAGTGGCGGACGGGTGAGTAACACGTGAGAATCTGGCTTCAGGATGGGGACAACAGTTGGAAACGACTGCTAATACCCGATATGCCGAAAGGTGAAAGATTTATCGCCTGAAGATGAGCTCGCGGCTGATTAGCTAGTTGGTGGGGTAAGAGCCTACCAAGGCGACGATCAGTAGCTGTTCTGAGAGGAAGATCAGCCACACTGGGACTGAGACACGGCCCAGACTCCTACGGGAGGCAGCAGTGGGGAATTTTCCGCAATGGGCGAAAGCCTGACGGAGCAATACCGCGTGCGGGAGGAAGGCCCTTGGGTCGTAAACCGCTTTTCTTAGGGAAGAAACCTGACGGTACCTAAGGAATAAGCCTCGGCTAACTCCGTGCCAGCAGCCGCGGTAATACGGAGGAGGCAAGCGTTATCCGGAATTATTGGGCGTAAAGAGTCCGTAGGTGGTTCATCAAGTCTGCTGTTAAAGCGTGCAGCTCAACTGCATATAGGCAGTGGAAACTGTTGAACTAGAGTATGGTAGGGGTAGGGGGAATTCCCAGTGTAGCGGTGAAATGCGTAGAGATTGGGAAGAACACCGGTGGCGAAAGCGCCCTACTGGGCCATAACTGACACTGAGGGACGAAAGCTAGGGTAGCGAATGGGATTAGATACCCCAGTAGTCCTAGCCGTAAACGATGGAAACTAGGCGTAGCTTGTATCGACCCGAGCTGTGCCGAAGCTAACGCGTTAAGTTTCCCGCCTGGGGAGTACGCACGCAAGTGTGAAACTCAAAGGAATTGACGGGGGCCCGCACAAGCGGTGGAGTATGTGGTTTAATTCGATGCAACGCGAAGAACCTTACCAAGGCTTGACATCCCGCGAATCTCTTGGAAACAGGAGAGTGCCTTCGGGAACGCGGAGACAGGTGGTGCATGGCTGTCGTCAGCTCGTGTCGTGAGATGTTGGGTTAAGTCCCGCAACGAGCGCAACCCTTGTCCTTAGTTGCCATCATTAAGTTGGGCACTCTAGGGAGACTGCCGGTGACAAACCGGAGGAAGGTGAGGATGACGTCAAGTCAGCATGCCCCTTACGTCTTGGGCTACACACGTACTACAATGGTTGGGACAAAGGGCAGCAAGCTCGCGAGAGTAAGCGAATCTCACCAAACCCAGCCTCAGTTCAGATTGCAGGCTGCAACTCGCCTGCATGAAGGAGGAATCGCTAGTAATCGCAGGTCAGCATACTGCGGTGAATCCGTTCCCGGGGCCTTGTACACACCGCCCGTCACACCATGGAAGCTGGCAACATCCGAAGTCGTTACTCCAACTGTTTACAGAGGAGGGCGCCGAAGGTGGGGCTAGTGACTGGGGTGAAGTCGTAACAAGGTAGCCGTACCGGAAGGTGTGGCTGGATCACCTCCTTTAAGGGAGACCTCAAAGGGATGAAGTCATCAGAAACCAAAGCGAAAGCAGAGGAATCTAAAAAACTAACTTCACTCAATGACATCCCAAGGTCGTTCGGAGAACCTGATTATCAATAAAGCTCTCAAACTATGGGGTTCGGAAAATGGGCTATTAGCTCAGGTGGTTAGAGCGCACCCCTGATAAGGGTGAGGTCCCTGGTTCAAGTCCAGGATGGCCCACATTTAACCGAGTCAGAACCAGAAAGACAGTAGCACCTATGAGGTAACAGCAAACTAGTGTCAAGACATAAGTTTTCACTGTGAAGCTGCATGATATCTCTAAGAGTGAATCAGAACGCTATCGAAGAAAAAAGTAAGGATAAGATTCAGCACTGCTCGAAAGAAGAGTAAATGCTGGATTTCAAGTCCAGCCCAGAACCTTGAAAACTGCATAGTCAAGAATCAAAAAGTGTAGAGAGTCCTGTTTAGCAGGAATCTTAAAACAAGTTAGGTCAAGTTACAAAGAGCTAACGGTGGATCCCTTGGCACACAGAGGCGAAGAAGGACGTAGCGACCGACGAAACGCTCCGGGGAGCTGGAAGCAAGCATTGATCCGGAGGTGTCCGAATGGGGCAACCCTGCATACTGCCCGCTGAATATATAGGCGGGAAAGAGCGAACGCAGCGAACTGAAACATCTTAGTAGCTGTAGGAAGAGAAAGCAAAAGCGATTCCCTAAGTAGCGGCGAGCGAAATGGGAACAGCCTAAACCTATCTCTAAGGAGATAGGGGTCGTGGGACAGTCACCAGAGACTAGAAAGGTTAAACGAAATAGTTGAAAGCTATACCAGAGAAGGTAAAAGTCCTGTAGTTGAAAACTAGACTAGCTCGACTGAATCCCGAGTAGCACGGAGCACGTGAAATTCCGTGTGAATCAGCGAGGACCACCTCGTAAGGCTAAATACTCCTGTGTGACCGATAGCGAACCAGTACCGCGAGGGAAAAGTGAAAAGAACCCCAGTGAGGGGAGTGAAATAGAACGTGAAACCGTTAGCTTACAAGCAGTGGGAGGACGATTTAACGTCTGACCGCGTGCCTGTTGAAGAATGAGCCGGCGACTTACAGGTTCTGGCAGGTTAAGACGGAAATGTCGAAGCCAAAGCGAAAGCGAGTCTGAATAGGGCGTTAGTCAGAATTTGTAGACCCGAACCCGGGTGATCTAACCATGTCCAGGATGAAGCTTGGGTAAAACCAAGTGGAGGTCCGAACCGACTAATGTTGAAAAATTAGCGGATGAGGTGTGGTTAGGGGTGAAATGCCAATCGAACCCGGAGCTAGCTGGTTCTCCCCGAAATGTGTTTAGGCGCAGCGGTTAAGAGATTGCATGGGGGGTAAAGCACTGTTTCGCTGCGGGCTGCGAGAGCGGTACCAAAGTGAGGCAAACTCAGAATACCCATGTAAAACTTAACCAGTAAGACGGTGGGGGATAAGCTTCATCGTCAAGAGGGAAACAGCCCAGACCACCAGCTAAGGTCCCCAAATGGACACTAAGTGAGTAAGGAGGTGGGAGTGCATAGACAACCAGGAGGTTTGCCTAGAAGTAGCCATCCTTGAAAGAGTGTGTAATAACTCACTGGTCAAGCGCTCCTGCGCCGAAAATGAACGGGGCTAAGTGTCCTACCGAAGCTGTGGACTTACTACGTAAGTGGTAGGGGAGCGTTCTGTATGGTGAGAAGCATTAGCGGCAAGCAGATGTGGACTGTACAGAAGTGAGAATGTCGGCTTGAGTAGCGAAAATATGTGTGAGAATCACATACCCCGAAACCCTAAGGGTTTCTCCGGAAGGCTCGTCCGCGGAGAGTTAGTCGGGACCTAAGGCGAGGCCGAAAGGCGTAGTCGATGGATACAGGGTACAAAATTCCCTGACTTCTAAGTGGGAGCTGCATAAGGGACGCATGAAAACTAGCCTTACCCTGATTGGATTGGGAGGAGTCTACGGACTCTGCAAGGTGAACGATAGTGCCAAGAAAAGCTTATGTAGTGATGAAAGCTTAGAACCCGTACCCGAAACCGACACAGGTAGGGTGGTAGAGAATACCGAGGGGCGCGAGGTAACTCTCTCTAAGGAACTCGGCAAAATTACCCCGTAACTTCGGGAGAAGGGGTGCCACCGAGAGGTGGTCGCAGTGAAGAGTCCCAGGCGACTGTTTACCAAAAACATAGGTCTCTGCCAACTCGCAAGAGGAAGTATAGGGGCTGACGCCTGCCCAGTGCCGGAAGGTTAAGGAAGTTGGTCAGTCTTCGGATGAAGCTAGCGACTGAAGCCCCGGTGAACGGCGGCCGTAACTATAACGGTCCTAAGGTAGCGAAATTCCTTGTCGGGTAAGTTCCGACCCGCACGAAAGGCGTAACGATCTGGGAGCTGTCTCGGAGAGAGGCTCGGCGAAATAGGATTGTCTGTGAAGATACGGACTCCCTGCACCTGGACAGAAAGACCCTATGAAGCTTTACTGTAGCCTGGCATTGTGTTCGGGCCTCAATTGCGCAGGATAGGTGGGAGGCGTTGAAGTAGCTCTTGTGGGAGTTATGGAGCCACTGGTGAGATACCACTCTATTGAGGCTAGAATTCTAACCCTAACCCGTTAGCCGGGAAGGGGACAGTTTCAGGTGGGCAGTTTGACTGGGGCGGTCGCCTCCAAAAAGGTAACGGAGGCGCGCAAAGGTTCCCTCAGGCTGGTTGGAAATCAGCCGCAGAGTGCAAAGGCAGAAGGGAGCTTGACTGCGAGACTGACAAGTCGAGCAGGGACGAAAGTCGGCCTTAGTGATCCGACGGCACTGCGTGGAAGGGCCGTCGCTCAACGGATAAAAGTTACTCTAGGGATAACAGGCTGATCTCCCCCAAGAGTCCACATCGACGGGGAGGTTTGGCACCTCGATGTCGGCTCATCGCAACCTGGGGCGGAAGTACGTCCCAAGGGTTGGGCTGTTCGCCCATTAAAGCGGTACGTGAGCTGGGTTCAGAACGTCGTGAGACAGTTCGGTCCATATCCGGTGCAGGCGCAAGAGCATTGAGAGGATTCTTCCTTAGTACGAGAGGACCGGGAAGAACGCACCTCTGGTGTACCTGTTATCGTGCCAACGGTAAACGCAGGGTAGCCAAGTGCGGAGCGGATAACCGCTGAAAGCATCTAAGTGGGAAGCCCACCTCAAGATGAGTGCTCTCATGGCATAAGCCAGTAAGGTCACGGGCAGACTACCCGTTAATAGGTGCTAGGTGGAAGTGCAGTAATGTATGCAGCCGAGGCATCCTAACAGACCGAGGGCTTGACCTCTATTTTTGATTCTTCTATGCAGTCTTGAAGGGATTGCTGGTGTCTAAGGCGTAGTGGTCCCACTCCGATTCCATCCCGAACTCGGTTGTGAAACGCTACAGCGGCGACGATACTTGGAGGGTTGCTTCCTGGTAAAATAGCTCGATGCCAGCTTCTATTTTTTGAAAGAGAACCACTAAGCTTTTAGTTTAGTGGTTCTCTTTGTGCTTTGATTCTGATGTTCTTCAAGTTTGTCCTTGTTGTTCTGGTTGCGTCAAGAGGTGGACTGCTTGTCACTTTCACGATGTTCGGCGGTGGATCTGAGTGTAGGGGGAAGGGATTGATCTTATAGATCTTTCATGATGTCTTAATGGGATGGTGTTAGGTGCTTGGTCTAACGATCGCACTCCATTAACTTTAGTAAAAGCCGTGAACGAGTTACTATGACGGCTTGAAAGTTCCTTTAAAATGAAGCGTGTGACCCATTGTAGAGAGTTAAGGCGTGATGTCTCGGCGAAACGATGTAATTCGATTTTTCCAACAGGTTTGTGATGATCCTGCTTTGCAAGATCAGCTAAAGCCTCCCTGTGAAGCAACGCGTCATGGTTTTGCCAGAATCGCGCAAGCATCGGGGTATAGCATTGACGGTGCCGACATTGATAACTATGTTCGCTTTGTCCAGTTTTACGGTGAATGCCAACAGGCGATCGCTCGTCATCAGGATGGACAGGAACCCCTAGCCCGTTGGCTCAATGATTGGCAAAAACACCTCAAGCGTTTTGAAGAAAACCCCCTTGACGATCGGCATGATACGATCAAGCGTTTTTTATAGTTTGTTTGCACTTCATGACCCCATATTATGATTGGGCGGCATTGAATCCGCCTGATCGCAGCTTTCTAATCGTTTCAATTTATTCAAGGAGAATCTTTTGCGTAATCAACCCACACCGAGCCTCCAGCCTATTATCGGCGGGATTATTGCTGCACTAATTGTCCTGATTGGGTTTAATGCCTTTGTCATTATCAATCCCGGCCAAGCTGGTGTGTTAAGCATTCTCGGTAAAGCCCAAGATGGCCCTTTGCTCGAAGGGATTCACTTCAAGCCTCCCCTCGTTTCTCAGGTGGATGTGTATGATGTTACGGTTCAGAAATTTGAAGTACCCGCCCAAAGTTCTACTAAAGATCTGCAAGAACTCACTGCGAGCTTTGCAATTAACTTTCGCCTTGACCCGCTGAATGTGGTGAATATTCGGCGTGAACAGGGCACGTTAGAAAATGTGGTGTCCAAGATTATTGCGCCGCAAACTCAAGAGTCCTTTAAGATTGCAGCGGCAATTCGGACGGTCGAAGAGTCGATTACCAAACGGGCTGAGTTGAAGGAGGATTTTGATGCGGCTCTAACGGAGCGTTTGGATAAGTATGGCATCGTTGTCTTGGATACCAGTGTTGTGGATTTGAATTTCTCGCCGGAATTTGCCCGTGCGGTGGAAGAGAAACAGATTGCAGAACAGCGATCGCAACGAGCGATCTACGTTGCCCGTGAAGCGGAACAACAAGCCCAGGCCGATATTAACCGGGCTACGGGTCGCGCTGAAGCACAACGGCTCCTTGCGGAGACCCTGAAAGCTCAGGGGGGTAGCTTGGTGCTCCAGAAAGAAGCGATCGAAGCGTGGCGCGAGGGTGGTGCTCAGATGCCGAAAGTGCTGGTGATGGGCAGTGATCAAAAGAATGGTGCGCCCTTTATCTTTAACCTCGGTGGTCTTCAAGAGTAACATCGCCGCTTGACCGGATCACGCTCAACTCAATACAGAATCCTTCTTCGTTTGAAGAGGGATTTTTTGGGTTTATGATGACGGGATGGTATGGGGAGGATCTGAGGTGGTGAGGTTGAATCGACGGGCATTGGTGGGGTTTTTAATTGTATTGGTGCTTGAGGTCTTGATCGCGGTGTTTGTGGATGATGGGATTATTCGGCCCTTGGGGGGGGATGTGTTGGTGGTGATTTTGCTATTTTTTGGGGTGCGATCGCTCTCCACCGCTCCGACGATCTGGATTGCGGTGAGCGTGCTGGTTTTTGCTTGGGGCGTGGAATTTGCCCAATATTTCCAGATCATCTATCGGTTGGGGTGGGAGGACAATGCGATCGCGCGTACCGTGATCGGCACGCGCTTTGATCCACGGGATCTCGTGGCCTATACCTTGGGGGCAGTGATCATTGCGATCGCCGAATATCGATGGGGAGACCGTTATTGGCGTTGATGCCCGGCCTCAGCATGGGCTATCGAGGATCGTTTTGATCTGACGCTGCATAAAGGTGGGCAAGGCAAAAGCCGCCCGGTGAATCGCCGAATTGTAATAGCGAAACTCCAGCCCCGATGCCGCCACCCGCGCTGGGTCAAAATCCGCGATCGGATCGAGGCCTTGAGACGCAAAGGTAAACGACCACAGCCCGCCCGGATAGCTCATGTTGGAATAGTTGTAGAGGCTCACGGTGGGGAAACAACGGTGCAAAATATCGAGTAGCTTATGTTGCATCGCAGCAAAGTAAAACGGCGATTCTCCCTGGGAGACCACCAGGCCACCAGGGTTAAGAATGCGAGCCAGATCGCAGTAAAACGTTTCGCCAAACAGAGGCGTTGCCGGGCCAATGGGGTCGGTGGAGTCCACCAGCACCACATCGAAGGTTTCGGCGGTTTCGGCCACGTACTTTACTCCATCTTCAATGCGGAGGGTGAGCTTAGGGTGATCCAAGGCTTGGGCCGTTTGGGGGATATGGTGGCGGCAGGCATTGACAACCACTTCATCAATTTCCACCATGACGCACTGCTCTACCGACGGATGGCGCAGCACTTCCCGCGCTGTACCGCCATCACCGCCGCCAATGATCAAAACCCGCTGGGGATGGGGATGGGTGAACAGGGGCACATGGACGAGCATATCGTGGTAGATAAACTCATCGGCTTCGGTGATCATGACGTAGCCGTCATTGAGGAGAATTTTGCCGTATTTTTCGGTATTGACGATCTCGACGTGCTGAAAGGGACTTTGCTCGGAAAAGAGAACTTCGGTAGCTCGGTAGCGAAGTTCGAGAAAGTCGTGTTTTTCCGTGGCCCAGAGTTCAGAATGGGGCGCAGTTGACATGGCAGTTATCGGGTTCAAAAATAGGCAACGATCGCACCCTGTAATTAGGCGTAATTAGGCGATCGTTGCGAGGTGAATTCCATTATTACTGAGTTTGGTAATCCAACACCCTAAATCAGGATCATTCACGGTCGCCAGGGTGGTCGCCTTCACCTGTTCTGCATGTTCTATGGAGTCACAAAGGGCAAACACACTAGGCCCTGACCCCGACATGATCGCCCCGATCGCGCCGGCATCGAGGAAGGTTTGGCGCAGTTGCGCAACTTGGGGATGGGCAGGCAGGACGATGGCTTCGAGGTCGTTGTGGAGATGGGCGGCGAGGGTGGCGGTGTTGCTCTGGGCGATCGCTTCAACCAGAGGGCCAGAGTGAATATGGCGGGCGCGATCGGCTTGGTCAGCGAGATCTTGAACGTAGGTATGGCCAAACTTTTGGCGATAGGTTTGGTAAGCCCAGGGGGTGGAAACGCTGAGGGATTTATGTTTGGCAAGGACAATCCACAAAGGTTGATGGGGACTGGGGAGCGCGTCGAGTTGTTCGCCGCGTCCAGTGGCGATCGCGGTTCCCCCCGATACACAGAAGGGAATATCAGACCCCAACTGCGCCGCCACGGTTTGTAATTCCCCTTGGGTTAACCCCAAATTCCACAGTAAATTAATCCCCACCAACACCGCCGCCGCATCTGCTGATCCCCCGGCTAAGCCAGCGGCCACGGGAATCCGTTTATCCAAGCGCATCGCCACACCGCCATGGGTGGCGAACGCATCGGGAAACTGCTGACTCATCAAGACAGCGGCTTTGTAGGCGAGGTTGTCTTCCTTGGCCCCAAGTTGAGCATCGGTACAGGTGAGACGGTGATAGGTGGAGTTGCTGGGCTGAATTTCGAGGCGATCGCCGAGATCAATACTCTGCATGATCATCACTAATTCATGGAATCCATCGGGGCGATCGCCAATAATTTCTAGGTACAGATTAATTTTGGCGGGGGCAATCAGCGTATACATGGGGGGCTTTAGGAATGAGAATTAGGGGGGCGATCGCCGAGGGCATCACTCAACGCCACCCATTGTGCCACGCTGAGGGTTTCGGGACGGGCTTCGGGGTTAATCCCCAGTTGAGTTAACAACGGGAGCAATTGTTCCGGTTCAATCAGACCCTTAATATTATTGCGCAACATTTTGCGCTTGCTGCTGAAGGCTTGCTTAATCAAAATTTCGAGGTGTTTCGGGTCGCGGGCGGGCTGAATCGGGGGACGGGGACGAAGCCGAATCACGGCCGATTCCACCTTGGGCGCAGGTTTAAAGGCCGTGCGCGGCACGGCGCAGATGATTTCCGCATCGGCTAGGTATTGCACCCGCACGGATAACACCCCAAAGGCTTTCGAGCCGGGGGAAGCAGAAACGCGATCGGCAATTTCCTTTTGCACCAACAGGACGATCACATCGTAGGGCGGCGTGACGGGTTGAGAGATGCGACCGAGGAGATATTCCAAGAGGGGGCCGGTGATGTTGTAGGGAATGTTGGCCACGACTTTATTCGGGGCTTGGAAGCAGGGCTGTTCGGCCAGTTGGGCGGCGAGATCCAGTTGGAGAATGTCCCCTTCAATAACGAAGAGATTGTCCACGGGAAAGCGTTTGGGGAGTTGCCGACAGAGGCCTTCGTCAATTTCGACCCCTACCACGGCGGCGGCTTTAGGGAGGAGATGTTGTGTCAGGGAGCCAGTGCCGGGGCCGATTTCGAGAATGCGATCGCTTGCCGTCAATTCCGCCGCGTTGATAATCGCACGTAAGGCCGCATCAGAGCGGAGCCAATGTTGGGCAAAGCGTTTACGAGGTCGTGGCATTAGGACTGCACCACCGTGGCAAATTGACGCTGAAGCTCGGCCAGTTCGTCCCGATGGCCCCGAACTTTGACGCGGTTCTTGTCCCCGGCTTCCACTTTCAATAACACTTGTTCAACACGGGCGGCTCGTTTCCAATAGAACACTCCGGCCAAGGGACAAAGGAGGGCGATCGCCACCCCAAAATCCCCCACCGCCGGCAATAAATAGGACAACACAAACCCCAAACACACCAACCCAATCCCCGCCAAGCCCGACAACAACACCGCCAAAAACAGACTAGGACGCACAAACCCCTCAAAGGTGGCTTGCCCTGTTTCATCATCCACCGTGATCAGTTGATAGGCCCGCCCCTCAAAATAGGTTTGCATTGCTAAAAAGAGTTGCTCCGTGGATTGGCTGGCTTCGAGTTCGATCTGTTCAATGCGTTCCTTAATCGAGGCACGAATGAAGAAGAACAGCCCAATCATCATCAGGACGGTTAAAAAAAGCGTTGAGGTGGTAATGGATGAGGTCATCGCAGGGGGCAGATTTAGCAGCGTCAATAGTTCTCTATTGTGCCTCGTTTTGGGAATCGGTGGGATCATCGGGCATGACTCACTCCTGAAAAACAGCGGGGCTTCTGCTGCGGTTAAACCAGACAGAAGCCCCGCCGTTCATCAATGAGATGATTCGGAGGCGATCAATCGACCATGAATTTTAGATCCGCTTTTCGAGGTATTGACCGATCATGATTTCCTGGCCCGCACGAGAGATGATTGATTGGCGGGTGCGGTATTGCGTGCCGATCAGTTTCAGTTCTTCTTCAAAGCTAGAGCCGTTGTATTCAGTGCGCAGACAGAGGATCTGTTCATTCGGACAGGTGTATTGGGCGGTGATCGGTTTAGGGGTCGCAAAGCCGCGATCGCGCAGGAGTAAATCGCCACAGACCCCGAAAATGGTTGAACCGGTGGCGGGTTTGCGATTTTGATTGGTGTAGGTACTTTCCCAGGTGACTTGAGTGCCACAGGAAACCGACGCAGGATCATCAAGGTCATGTAAGCCGGCCAAATGGAGGAGTTCGGGCGCACCTTGCTCTAAGAATTGAACGGTGAGCAGGCTTTCCACTTCTTGGGTGTCTCCACTGCTGAGGGTGTAGTAGCGGCGTTGCGAATGCCAATCTCCGGCAGTTTCCCGGAAAAACTGCTCAATTTGCGCGGCTAGGGGGGTGAAAAGGGTATGATTCACGACTTGCATAAAGTAAACCTGCGTGAGTGGTTGACCCATATTGGGGAAATATAGTCAAGAAAAAAGCAGTCTTTGTTACACAACTTTAACATCTTAAGTAAAGATTCGGGATCATAGACTGATCCCGAATCTTTAATAAACAAGCCTAATGAAGAATCGCGGGGTTAGTCAGGGGCAGGGGCGACCACATCGGGGAGCGATCGCTTCAACCGATAAATCCACACTAACCCCCATGCCCCAAGCGCAATTTGCGCCAAGCTAATGATCTGGGCAATGCGCAGGGGGCCAAACATGAGGCTATCGGTGCGTAAGCCTTCAATCCAAAAGCGTCCCACACTGTAGAGAATGAGATAGGCAAAAATCAATGTCCCCACTTTCAACGCGCCGGGATGCCGCAGCCCCCAAAAAAAGAGACTCAACAGCACCACAAACACCCCCAAATTCCAGAGGGATTCATAGAGAAAGGTGGGATGAAAATAGTCAAAACTCGACCATTGGGGCGGACGGTTGCGGAGGGGGATGAAAAGTTTCCAGGGTAGATCCGTGGGACGGCCAAAGGCTTCGGAGTTAAAGAAATTGCCCCAACGGCCGATCCCTTGACCGAGGATTAAGGACGGGGCGATCACGTCAATGAGTTGCCAAAAGGAGACCTGTTGCGATCGCGCAAACAGGATCGCCGCCAGGGTTCCCCCGATAATTGCGCCGTGAATCGCAATTCCCCCCTGCCAAATGGCAAAAATATCCAGAGGACGCGAGGCGTAGTTTTGCCACTCAAAGGCCACGTAATAGAGACGTGCGCCGGGAATTGCGCCAATGACTAGCCAGATCACCATATCCCCGACGAGATCGGGGTCAAGATTGCGTCGTTGGGCCAGCCATTGCGCTAGCGTCACCCCGATCACCACAGCACAGGCAATTAAAAACCCATACCATCGAATTGTCAGCGGCCCCAGTTCAAGCATGATCGGGCCAGGAGATTGAAACGCTAAAAGCATAGAATGACCATAGACTTTACTTGCCATCAACAGCCTACAATGACACTGCCCCTCTCTGAAAAAATTCGCCGCTTCTACGACACCACAAGCGGGCTTTGGGAAAAAATCTGGGGTGAGCATATGCACCACGGCTATTACGGTCGGGCGGGGTTGTCGAAGTGCGATCGCCGCCAAGCCCAAGTTGATCTCATTGAAGAACTCCTCGCCTGGGGGAACATTCAAGCCCCCCGCACGATCCTTGATGTGGGCTGCGGCATTGGCGGCAGTACCCTGCATCTGGCCCGGAAATATCAGGCAAACGCAACAGGAGTCACCCTTAGCCCCATCCAAGCCGGACGCGCCAAAGAACGCGCCCTCGAAGCAGGACTCACGCCCCACGCCGATTTTCAAGTTGCCGACGCTCTGGCCTTACCCTTTGCCGATCAATCCTTTGACCTCGTGTGGTCGCTGGAAAGTGGCGAGCATATGCCGGATAAGCAGCAATTTTTAAGAGAATGCTATCGGGTGCTAAAACCGGGCGGGACGTTGCTCTTAGCGACCTGGTGCCATCGCCCAGCGGATCAGATTCCCCTCACCCCCTCCGAGCAACACCACCTCAGCGAAATTTACCGCGTCTATCATTTGCCCTATGTGATTGCATTGCCGGAATATCGGGACATCGCCACACAGTTAGGATTTCAAGGGATACGCTGTGAGGATTGGTCTACGGCGGTGGCTCCGTTTTGGGATGTGGTGATTGATTCGGCATTGGCGTGGGAGGCGGTGACGGGGTTGGTGCAGTTGGGCGGGGAAGCGATCGAGGCGGCGCTCTCGCTTCGGTTGATGTCGTCGGGCTATGAACGGGGTTTAGTCCGTTTTGGCTTGCTGTGTGGTCAACGCTGAACGCCTGATACGAAATCCGCATCCACACCATGATTAAACCCCTAGGGAGCGAGACGCTCCCACGCCTGATGGAGTGCGGGCATCTTGCCCGCTCGCGATTCGAGACCCTCAATCCTCTGGAACTTGGGGTTCACGTTCCGGATTTCGTATAGCAATCCTATTTGATTCATGAACAGGCAAGGGGCTTAAGCCCCTTGTTGATGAGGAGATAAGTAATTGTGTAGGGTGGGCAATGCCCACCACAAGCCAGTTTTGGAGATCGCGTCTTACCGGATTATTTGCTTAAGCTCCATAAGCACCTTGTTGATGAGGAGATAAGATCTCCGATTGATTTAGGATCGCTATATGACATGAACCCACAAAAAAAGCGGTAGAGTAATCTACCGCTTTTGCCATTAGTATCTCTCAAACACGAAGGTGTGAGGTCTAGAACGTGAAGGTGGTGCGAATCGTACCGATCAACGCGCCATCATCCACTTGGTTGGGGCTAGTCAACCAGATCACGCCAGGGGTGATCGAGATGTTGTCGTTGACTTGGTACTTGTAGAACGCTTCGACGTGGTAGGGAGTTCCATCTTTGCGAACGCTAGATCCCAGAGCGTCAAAGTTCCCTAAGTAGGGTTGAGCACCTGCGAACAAGCCGAGCAAGTTACCTTCTTTACCCAAGTCGGGGAAAGCCAAGCCTAAACCATAGGTCCAAACTTCACCGTTGCCAGTACCAATGCCGATCATATCGGTATAGGTGGCAAAGCCGCTGAGGGCAATGGAGTCATTCAAACGCCAAGCAAACTCACCACCGTAGGAGTTGGTGACTTTGGTGAGAGCCGCCGCATTGGCAAAACCACTGCCCACAACACCGCGTGTTCCCACACCACCAGCATCAAAGACAGCCGTGCCGCTGGGGTGATACCCGTTGACGTAGGTCACACCGAGGGCAATATCGTCGTTGAGGTTGAAGTTGACTTGACCCAAGATGGCGTAGTCGCCATTGAACAAGCCATCAGCCGCGTCGCTGGCTTGACCGGCCAAGTAACCGACGGTAATAGTCGAGGGGCCGAGGATGCTTTCGATGGGGCTGAAGCCGAAGCTAAAGCCAGCACCGGCACCGCCGCCAATGCGATAGATGGGGTTGGAGGAAGCAAAGGTGGACAGCGCACCATTACCGCCGTCGAAGTCTTCAAAGTAGGGGTTGACGGTGGGAACAAAGTCGCTCCAGACCCCGCCCCTGGCGGCAACGTAGGCTTGGGAGTCCCGGAAGGGGAAGTAGTAGGCTAACCAGTCAACAACGACACCGTTATCGTCACTATTGTTGAAGGTTTGGGTGGGTTCACCGCTGGTGATGGGGGTGGGGTCGGGGATGCCAGGGATGCTGTAAGCGTTGGAGTTGAAAGTGTTGAGATTCCCGGTGGCTAAACGAGTGACCAGTTGGTCTTGACCGGTGAAGCTGGTGTTAAAGGTGAGACGCGCACGATAGCCAAAGACGGTGTTGGTATCGTCGTTGTCGGTGCTTTGGACATTGGGTAGACCATTCAAGACACCGGCTGCAATGTTTTGGGGGCTGGAGTCTTGGAAGATATCGGTGAGACCGAAGATTACTTCCCCTTGCAGTTTGGTGGTGGTGGAGAATTGGTTGTCTTCGAGGAAGGCGACGCGGGATTCGAGGTTATCGACGCGGGTGCCGAGGGTGGCGAGTTCGGCCTCGAATTCTTGCATGAGACGGCGGAGCGTCTCTAGGTCTTCTTTGGTGGCGAAGTCGGCGGTGGTTTCCGCGATCAGGCGCTCGATTTGTTGGAGACAGGCGTTGAGACCAGCGGCGAATTCGTAGCGGGAGAGGGCGCGGTTGCCCCGGAAGGTGCCGTTGGGATAGCCTTTGAGGCAGTCGTAGCGACGAACGAGGTCGTCGAGGGCTTGGAAGGCCCAGTCGCCAGGGGACACATCGCTGAACTGCGATGCACCAACGCCTTGGCTCATGGTGCCTTCGGTGCTGTAGGCATCAATTTGATTCAGGAGGTCGTTGACGGATGTTTCTTGGGCGATCGCAGCTTGGGTAAAGACGGGAGCCGTTCCCATTCCCAAAGCGACGAATGCGATCGCTGCTTTTTGATGTAATTTAGTACGAGCCATTAGAGGTTAACTCCTCAACACAGATTTGAAGTCCCTGAATTCTAACGTGCTTCCTTGTTCTGATGGGAGAGGTTGTGCAGCTTTGTTGATAGAAACTTTTTATAACTGGCCGTAATGTTGAGTGTGCCTGACTTTCATTTACTCAGGAATTAACCCGGCCCGATCTCTCAACGTTCACGAGAGATTGGGGCATGGGATCACCGTAAATCCAGCTTTACCTGCTGAAAACAGGATAAGTGAAGTCGGAATTCTACTGCAATTAATGACCGGGAATCACGGAATACGAGAAGGCTTAATTTCGAGATCTGAACGCGGGGGACTCATGGCCTGACACCATCGTTTTAGGGTCAATCTCAGCGAATTTCCGCCGCAATCATTCTCGCAAGATTGCCAGTTTTCGCATCCGCTTAGTGGCGGATTGAAACCCGACAATTCTCTGGACTAGCATCCTCATCTGGATAGTTAATCCCCAAAAGGGCATAAAATCATAGGGTTTTGTCGTTGGCGCGGTAAGTGATGTTGTGGCTCAGCAATGGATCGCAAAATTGGCCAGGATACAGGCAGGATTGATAAGAAATGGCTATCAAATAACCAATGGTTATCTAAGGGGGGTGGCAAGCCGGGGATGGAATTCCCTGGTTTTGAGGTGAATGCTTAAATCTTAATAAATTTGTAAAAAAAGATACATTTTTTTCGTTTTCCTTCAAGGGGAGGCCTAGACTAGAAAGATAACCTCACATCTATAACTTCAGTATTTAGGAGGCGAGGCAATGGGCATTGCGACCACCAATCCGGCCACAGGCGAAACCCTCAAAACCTTTCCCGCGCTCCATGACTCCGAACTTGAACGCCGCCTTGCCCACGGACAAGCGGCATTTTTAGACTATCGCCGCACGTCCTTTGAGCAACGAGGTCAATGGTTGTACCAAGCGGCGGCGCAACTTGAGGCGCACTGTGATGACTATGCCCGCTTGATGACGTTGGAAATGGGTAAAACCCACCAAAGCGCGATCGCAGAGGTGAAAAAAAGTGCCCTCGTCTGTCGCTACTATGCCGATCATGGGGCTGAGTTTTTGCAGGATCAACCGGGGGAAAGTGATAGTAGCTCTGCGTTTATCCGTTATCAGCCCTTGGGGATTGTGTTGGCGGTGATGCCGTGGAATTTTCCGTTTTGGCAGGTGTTTCGGTTTGCGGCTCCGGCGTTGATGGCGGGGAATGTGGGCCTGTTAAAACATGCGTCCAATGTGCCGCAATGTGCGATCGCCATTGAAGAGGTGTTTCAAAAAGCCGGATTCCCCAGTGGGGTGTTTCAAAGTTTGTTAATCACCGCGAGCCAAACTGAACCGGTGATCGCCGACGATCGCATCCAAGCCGTCACCCTCACCGGCAGCGAACTGGCGGGCAGTCGCGTCGCCGCTCTGGCGGGGAAACACATAAAAAAAACGGTCTTGGAATTGGGCGGCAGTGATCCATTTATTGTCATGGACAGCGCCGATCTTGACCTCGCGGTGCGTACCGCAACCACGGCACGGCTGATGAATAATGGTCAGTCCTGTATTGCAGCGAAACGGTTCATTCTCCATGAAGCGATCGCCCCCCAATTCACGGCCCAACTGATTGACCGTTTCCAAGCCCAGGTCATCGGTGATCCCATGGCTGCCAACACCGACATCGGCCCCCTCGCCACCGCCAGCATCCGGGATGAACTCGATCAGCAAGTACAAAAAACCGTCGCCATGGGCGGGCGCATTTTGACCGGTGGGCAGCCCTTGGACGGCCCCGGCTACTTTTACCCCCCGACGATTCTGAGCGATATTCCACCCCACAGCCCAGGAGCCACCGAAGAATTTTTTGGCCCTGTAGCTCTGTTGTTTACCGTGCCGGATTTAGAGGCGGCGATCGCCCTCGCCAACGCCACCCCCCTCGGCCTCGGAGCCAGCGCCTGGACAACCAACCCCACGGAACAAGATCGTTTCATTAACGATCTAGAAGCAGGAGCCGTTTTTATCAATGGTCTCGTTAAATCAGACCCACGCTTGCCCTTTGGCGGCACTAAACGATCCGGTTACGGACGAGAATTAGGAATGCAAGGAATTCATGAATTTGTCAATCTTAAGACAGTTTGGATTCGTTGAATCCCATACCCTGATAAAAATCTTAACATTTCATTTTTGGAGCTTAATCAACACCGAGAAATTGTCTATATCGTCGTGAAAGCGATCGCGCAAACCTTATCACTCAAGGTTTTCGTCTGTTTTCGCTAACAACACTCAACCCCTTCATTACGTTCAAACTCCCGTTTTAATAACATCCTGAACCCTTCTCCCTTAACCATCATGCTGACAAATCCCTTAAACGAAAACGAAATAACCATCAAACATAAAACCAATACAGGACATAAAATTGTGGGAGAATTCAACACCGCTGAACTCCTAGTTCAATGCCTCGAAAATGAAGGCGTTGAATATGTTTTTGGCTTGCCGGGTGAAGAAAATTTGCACGTGTTGCAAGCCCTGAAACATTCCTCGATCCAGTTCATCACCACCCGTCACGAACAGGGCGCAGCCTTTATGGCCGATGTCTATGGTCGGCTGACGGGCAAAGCGGGGGTTTGTCTATCCACCCTCGGCCCAGGGGCGACCAACCTGATGACCGGCGTAGCGGATGCCAACCTTGATGGAGCGCCCCTTGTCGCGATCACCGGCCAAGTGGGGACCGATCGCATGCACATTGAGTCTCATCAATACCTCGACCTGGTGGCGATGTTTGACCCTGTGACCAAGTGGAACACCCAAATCGTCCGCCCCAGTAATACCCCGGAAATTATTCGCAAAGCCTTTAAAATCGCCCAGCAAGAAAAACCCGGTGCAGTCCATATTGATCTGCCTGAAAATATTGCAGCGATGCCCGTGGGCGAAGCCTTCACCCTCCAACGGGACAGCCAAGAGCCGATCTATGCCTCCTTCCGGAGTTTCAACAAAGCGGCGGAGGTCATTTCTAAGGCGCAACATCCCTTGATTGTGGTGGGCAATGGGGCGATTCGGGCCAATGCCAGTGAAGCTCTGACGGAATTCGCGACCCGTCTGCAAATTCCGGTGGTGAATACGTTTATGGGTAAAGGGGTGATTCCCTATACCCATCCCCTATCGCTGTGGACGATTGGACTCCAGCAGCGGGATCATATTAGTTGTGCCTTTGATCAAGCGGATTTGGTGATTGCGATTGGCTATGACTTGATTGAATATTCGCCGAAAAAATGGAATCCTGGCGGCAAAGTTCCGATTATTCATATCGGTGCTGGCCCGGCGGAAATTGACAGTAGCTATATTCCCCTGGTGGAAGTGGTGGGGGATCTTTCCGACTCCCTATCGGAAATTATGAAACGTACCGATCGCACCGGCAGAGTGGTGGAATTCACCAGCCAGGTGCGGGCCGATATCATCGCGGACTATGAACAATATGCGCATGATACTGGTTTTCCGGTGAAGCCCCAAAAAATCATCTATGATCTGCGCCAAGTGATGGGTCCTGAAGATATTGTCATTTCTGATGTGGGTGCTCACAAGATGTGGATGGCGCGGCATTACCATTGCGATCGCCCCAATACCTGTTTAATTTCTAACGGGTTTGCCGCGATGGGAATTGCGATTCCCGGCGCATTGGCAGCGAAACTCGTTCACCCCGATCGCAATGTTGTCGCGGTGACCGGTGACGGTGGTTTTATGATGAATTCTCAAGAACTCGAAACGGCCCTACGGACTAAAACCCCCTTTGTGGTGTTGATCTTTAATGATCAGGGCTACGGCTTAATTGAGTGGAAGCAGATGAATCAATTTGGTGAATCGGCCTTTATTCATTTCACCAATCCGGATTTTGTCAAGTTTGCTGAAAGTATGGGCTTAAAGGGCTATCGCGTCGAATCCACGGAGTCGCTCATTCCGACGCTCAAGGAAGCTCTCGCCCAAAATGTCCCAACGGTGATTGATTGTCCTGTGGACTATCGCGAAAATCTCCGCTTTTCCCAAAAATCCGGGGATTTAACCTGCCATATTTAGGGATGCTAGATCCAATACGCCCCAAGCGGGTGACGCACAGCCCATGAAACGGCAGCGACCGGGACGCTCGCACTGCGGAGGATTGCGATCGCAACCGATGACATCATTCAGGCAAGGGGCTGAAGCCCTTTGCCTGTCCTCAAAAATCTGGCTACTGCCATAACTCACGACGACCCGATCTGAACTCGTCGAACTCAACATACTCCTCTGAGGAATCAGGGGAGTTTTTTGGTGGGGGTTAGCGGATGGTGAGGGTGGGGGCGATGGAATAGAGGTGGCGGGGGTCGCTGAAGCGGGTGAGGTGTTGGAGTTGGGTTTGGAGTTTAACCCATTCTTGGGTGAGGGGCGTGGTGTCTTGGATGGAGAAGGTGCGGAAGAGGAATTCTTCAAAGGTGAGTTCGTTTTGGTATTCTTCGATTTGCCAATTGTCTCCCAAGTCAGCGGTTTCGGCGGCGTAGGCGATCGCATCTTCTAAACCGCCAATTTGATCCACCAATCCATTCGCCGCCGCATCACTCCCTGACCAGACTCGCCCTTGGGCAATTGCCGCCACTTCAGACCGGGGCAGGTCTCGCGATCGCGCCACCTTGTCTAAAAACAGATTGTAAATTTGATCCACGAATTGCTGAATAGTGGCGAGTTCGGCTTCGGTTTTGGGGCGGGCAAGGGTGTCGATATCGGCCAAGGGCGCGGTTTTGACGCTGTCCCAGGTGATGCCGTTCTCGGTGGTAATGCCTTCCAAGTTGGGCAAGAGACCAAATACACCGATGGAACCGGTGATCGTGGTGCTTTCGGCAAAGATGCGATCGGACTCTAGGGCAATCCAGTAGCCCCCCGACGCGGCAACATTCCCCATGGAAACAATGATCGGTTTTTGTTCGCGGGTGAGTTGGAGTTCTCGCAGGATCAGGTCTGAGGCGGTGGCACTGCCCCCCGGACTATTAATCCGCAGGACGATCGCTTGGACATCCTCATCACGGCGCAGATCCCGAATTTGGCGAATCAGGCGATCGCTGCCGATCTGCTCCACTTCGCCTTCGCCATAGACAATCTCCCCAGCGGCGTAGAGGATGGCGATTTTGTTTTCGGCGTAATCGCCCGCGATCGCATCTTCTATTTCGTTGCGATAGTTGGATAGGGTGACCTGGCGAAATTGTTGTTTTGGCTCCTCCTCTTGTTCCGTGAGGGTGCGCAGTTCGGCGGCAACTTCGTCAAAATAGGCAACTTGATCGATTAATTCAGCTTGAACGGCGGCGGTGGGTAAGAGGAAGCCTTGGGTGGCGGCGATCGCCTGAAGGGCTTGGGGGGTTTGGTTGCGATCGCGCCCCACCGCCGTTAAAAATTCCTGCCACAGATCCCCCAAGAGGGCCGTCAACTGTTCCCGACTCGCGGCACTAAATTCCGTTTCAATAAACGGTTCGACCGCTGATTTATAGTTTCCCGCCCGCACCACCTGCACCCCCACGCCGAATTTTTCCAAAGCTCCCGTTAAAAAGGTTTGCTCTGCGCCGAGGCCATTAAATTCCAATTCGCCCATGGGATTAATCACCACCGTATCCGCCACGGAACCCAGGTAGTAATCCCCCTCGCTCCAATCCACGTCGTAGGCCATCACCCGCTTGCCAGACTCCTGAAATTCAACCAGGGCCGGGCGTAGAGCTTGGGCGGTGGCAAACCCCATCCCGGCTTCACCGCCACTCCCATCGATCAGCAGTCCGACGATGCGATCATCCTGGGCGGCTTCCGCGAGGGCGATTTTGGCTTGGCGGAGGGTGATGACATTACTTTCGACGGCGATCGCTTCGGTGAATTCATCGAGTAATTGACTGTCGCGGATCGGGGTGGAGAGGTCGAGGACGAGAATGGAGCGATCGCGCACCGTCGGTTCTTCCACATCCTCCGTCGTCGCCAACAGCGCCACCACCACCACCAAACCCGCCCCCGTACCGAGCAACACCAGGAACACCACAGCAGTAATCGTTCCAATCGCGCTCGCACTCACATCCCGCAAAAACTTCCACATCGCTTTTAAATCCTGCTTATGCCGATAGGTGACGCAACGATTGAGATTGTTGTAAGTCTGCGATCGTGCGGTTGCCTGTACAGAATAATACTGTAGCGATTTCTGCCTGGAGCAGTTGCACCAATTCCGCCACCGCTGTTTCTGACTCCGCTGCCGCCCGCAAAAAGGGCATCGCCAACCCCACCAAATCCGCCCCCAACGCCAACGCCTTCGACCCCTCTAACCCGTCGCGAATGCCACCCGACGCAATCAACGGCAACTGAGGCAAGAGATGACGCACCGTCACCAAACATTCCGCCGTCGGCAGCCCCCAATCTGAAAATGTCCGCCCTAAGCGGCGCTGCAACAGGGTTTCAGCCCGCTCACTTTCCACCTTAGCCCAGGAGGTTCCCCCCGCGCCCGCCACATCGATCGCTTTTACCCCCACATTTAACAGCCGTTGGGCCATCGCCGCCGAAATGCCATTCCCCACTTCCTTCGCAATCACGGGCACGGGCAATTGATGGCAAATGGTTTCGATTTTTTGCAGCAGGCCGCGAAAATTGCGATCGCCATTGGGCTGAATACATTCTTGCAGCGGGTTGAGATGGAGAATCAGGGCATCGGCTTCGAGGCAATCCACCACCTGACGGCATTGGTCAATGCCGTAGGTGTAGTTAAGCTGCACCGCGCCGAGGTTGGCAAACAGGAGAATATCCGGGGCCACCGTCCGCACCGCAAAGGTATCCGCCACCTCCGGCCGTTCCACCATTACCCGCTGAGAACCAACCCCCATGGCGAGACCGTATTGTTGAGCGATCGCTGCCAGATTGTGATTAATGCGGCGGGCCTCATCAGTGCCGCCGGTCATGGATGAGATGAGCAGTGGAGCCTTGAGAGACTTCCCCAAAAATGAGGTGCTGAGATCAATCTCGTCGTAGTTCAATTCCGGCAAGCAATGGTGATTGAAGCGATACTGTTCAAAGCCCGTGGTTTGTTGGCGGCACTGAACATCCTCTTCCAGACAAATCCGAATATGTTCTGCTTTACGGGTCTGAGTCGTGGGGGTCATGGATGGTGTGAGTCAGGGGCGAGTAAGTCAACAGATCCACTATAGATGGAGATGCTGATATCGATGGAGATGCTGACCGCGTGCAGTTTGTCAGTTCCATAACCTGCCCGCTAGCCTTAACACCCACAACAACTTAAACTGATAAAATCACAAATTCACTTAACCATTCTGTTTAACTGTGCGCAAAATTCTGATCGCGGGAAACTGGAAAATGTATAAAACTCAGGCAGAAGCGAAAGCGTTTCTCCAGAGTTTTTTACCGGCCATTGAAGAGACAGACCCCACCCGTGGGATTATTCTCTGCTCCCCCTTTACGGCCCTCGATTCGATGTCCCAAAATCTGCACGGGAGTCGGGTTCGCCTTGGGGCGCAGAATGTCCACTGGGAAGAAGTGGGAGCCTATACCGGCGAAGTGTCCGGGCCGATGTTAAAAGAAGTCGGGGTGAGCTATGTGATTGTTGGCCATAGCGAACGGCGGCAATATTTCGGGGAAACGGACGAGACGGTGAATCTTCGCCTCAAGGCTGCCCAGGGCTATCAGTTAACTCCAATCCTCTGCGTGGGTGAAACGAAGGCCCAGCGCGATGCTGGGGACACTGAAGCCGTGATCAGCAAGCAATTAGCACTGGATCTGGCTGGCATTGATCAGAGTAATTTGGTGATTGCCTATGAACCGATTTGGGCGATTGGAACAGGAGACACCTGCGCCGCTGATGAGGCAAATCGGGTGATCGGGCTGATTCGAGATCAACTGACGAACCCTAGTGTTTCGATCCAATATGGGGGATCGGTGAAGCCGGAAAATGTGGATGAGATTATGGCACAACCGGAAATTGATGGGGCTTTAGTGGGCGGTGCGAGTCTGGCAGCGGATGATTTTGCGCGGATTGTCAACTATCACTCAATCAGCTAGGGAAAATGGGCTAGATGCTTAGGACAGAAGCCGCCAGGGTTTCATGCTCTGGTGGGATTGTTGTTCCGGCGGTCTGCCTCCCTGAATACCACTGTGATCAAACGCGAGATGAATGATCCACGACGCTTAACGCCTTTGACGCTGCGCGATCGCACCTTTGTCTGGGGGTCGCGCACCTATTTGATGGGAATTCTCAATGTCACCCCCGATAGTTTTAGTGATGGTGGCCAGTTCGATCGCCCCGAAGCGGCGATCGCGCAAGTGCAAGCGATGCTCACCGCCGACGTGGACATCATTGATGTGGGCGGCCAATCCACCCGCCCCGGAGCCGAGCAGATCAGCCTAGAAACGGAACTGAGCCGCACCATTCCGGTGATCGAACGGATTCGCACGATCACCCATCGCCCCATTTCCATTGACACCACCCGCGCCGCCGTGGCCGAAGCGGCGATCCAAGCCGGGGCGGATCTGGTGAATGATATTTCCGGCGGCACGTTCGACCCGGAGATGTTCGCCGCCGTGGCCCAGCTTGGCGTGCCCTATATCCTGATGCACCTGCGCGGCACGCCGGAAACAATGCAAGCCCTGACGGACTATGCAGATCTGACGGCGGAGATTGGGGCGTTTTTTGAAATGCAAATCGCGACGGCTGAGGCGGCGGGGGTGGCGCGATCGCGCCTCATTCTCGATCCGGGGATTGGCTTTGCGAAAACCGCCGCGCAAAATGTGGAACTGATCCAGCGGCTGCGGGACTTTGATCGGTTTGATCTACCTCTTCTGGTCGGCCCGTCGCGAAAAAGCTTTATCGGTAAAATCCTCGATCAACCTCACCCACAACGGCGCGTGTGGGGCACGGCGGCGGCGGCCTGTGGTGCGATCGCCACTCGTTGCGACATTCTGCGCGTCCATGATGTGCCAGAACTCTACGATGTCTGTCGCGTTGCCGATACGCTGTGGCGTTGAGCCATTGCGTATACTAGATCTTTAATTCTTGCTCATTCCTCATCAAACCCTATGCAACTTAGCGATCGCCCCGCCACCGTCCCCACCCTGCACCGCACCGCCAGTGTCCACCGCAAAACCGGCGAAACCGACGTGCAAGTCAGCGTTACCCTTGATGGCACAGGTCAATGTCGCACCAAAACCGGAATTCCCTTTCTCGACCACATGCTCCATCAAATCGCCTCCCACGGCTTGGTTGACCTCGACATCCACGCCCACGGCGATTGGGAAATTGACGACCACCACACCAACGAAGATGTGGGGATTACCCTCGGCATGGCCTTGGCCCAAGCCTTGGGCGATCGCAAAGGCATTCACCGCTTCGGCCACTTCATCGCCCCCCTTGACGAAGCTCTCGTCGAAGTGGTGCTCGACTTCTCCGGACGGCCCCACCTCAGCTATGGCCTGGAGATTCCCACCGAGCGCGTCGGCACTTACGACACGCAACTGGTGCGCGAGTTTTTCGTGGCGATCGTCAACCATAGCCAACTCACCCTCCACATCACCCAACGCGCCGGGGTCAACTCCCACCACATCATCGAAGCCACCTTCAAAGCCTTCGCCCGCGCCCTCCGTATGGCCGTCGAAGTCGATCCCCGCCGCGCCCACCAAATCCCCAGTTCTAAAGGCGTGCTTTAATCCCAATTCTTGAGCCAAGCACCACTCTTGCCCTCAGCCTCCATCCCTCTTCCTTGAGTATCCGAATTCAGGATTAAACCTCTCCGGGTCAGGATGTAATATTCCCCCATCAGACCCGATGTTTTGATCTCTGGGGACGGCATCTGCTTGCCGTTGTGGGGAATTTAAAGGCGGCGATCGCGCTGATCGCAAAATTGCAATTGTTGGTAAAGCATCGCGATTTTCGGGAGGATCGCGCCCCGTGCCGTGGCCCAACGGAGGGGATTGCCGACGATCGCGTCCACTTCCAGGGGTCGCCCCGCTTCGTAATCCAGTTTCATACTCGTCAGATAGGGGGTCATTGCTTCCGTGTGGGCGAGCATTTGTTGCTGAAATTTGGGGGTAATCCTGCAATCACAGGCGGCGGCGGCGATCGCTACTTCATCCATCAAGTCTTCCACCAGTTGGCGTGTCGGGGGATGCTCCATCAGTACATTGGTTTGGGCATCCAACACCACCGACAGGCCGTTATAGGGAATATTCCACACCAGCTTTTCCCAACGACTTTGTAGCAAACTCGGCTGCATGACGATTTCAATCCCGGCGTGGTCAAAATCACCATAGATATGTTCTAGCTCTGGTGTGATCCCACAGGGGGTATAGTCGGGGCCGTATTGAGCGATCGCCACTTTCTCATAGTCCAAATGGCAAATATGCCCCGGCCCCACCTTGTTAGAACAGATAAAACACAGCCCCCCCACAATCGGATTTTGGGGAAATTGGGCCGCCAATTCCACCTCAGCCCCAAGGCCATTTTGCAGCACTAAAATTGTTGTATCTGGAGCCAATAACGGCGGGAGGATCTTAGCTAGCTGTTGATTTTGCGTCGCTTTGAGGGCGATTAACACCACCTCACAGGGCGGCATCTGCATCGGGTCATCATACACCTGCACCGTCGGCAGATGAAAATCGCCATAGACCGAATCCACCCGCAGGCCTTGGGTTTGGAGATGGTCATAATCACTCCGGGCGAGAAAATGCACCGCATGGCCCGCCCGCTGCAACCGGCCGCCATAATACCCGCCGATCGCCCCTGTGCCCACCACAGCATAGCGTGTCATCGTCTACCCCATCCTCCACAACATCCCTAAATCCATCGGGGCTGGAATCATTTCTCCCCGCAGATCTAATAATTCCACCAGTAACAAATAGCCCACGGCCAGAATGACCGAAATCGCACCGGTAATAATCGCGAGAACTTTACCCTTATCCATGCAATGATTCCCCTAGATTAAATAACGCTTCACCTTAGCCTAACTCTGTCTCTAAATCGGCGATCAGTTGGTTGAGATGCGCCACATCGGCTTGATACACTTCACCGCAAAAATGGCAGGTGGCTTCGGCTCCTTTGTCTTTTTCGATCATGTCTTTGAGTTCCGGCACGCCGAACAGTTTCAACGCCCCCAAGGCCCGATCAAAGGAGCAGTCGCATTGGTAGCGCACCATCTGCACTTCCGGGAAAATCTGGAGGCCGAGATCGCCGAGTAGACTGTCCAAAATATCCGGTAGGGTTTTGCCAGCCTGCAATAGAGGGGTAAACCCTTGGATGGCTCCGATCCGACTTTCGAGCAGTTCTACTAAAGAATCATCACGGGCGACCTTGGGCAGCACTTGCAACAGCAACCCCCCCGCCGCCGTCACACCCTCCGCCCCGACAAACACCCCTACTAATAACGCCGATGGGGTTTGTTCTGAGGTGAGGAGGTAATGGGCCACATCATCGCCAATTTCCCCCGATACCAATTCCACGGTGCTGGAATAGGGGTAGCCGTAGCCCACATCGCGCACGACGTAGAGAAAGCCGTTGCCGATCGCGCCCCCCACATCCAACTTACCCCGTGCATTAGGGGGAATTTCCACCGCTGGGTGAATCACATAGCCCCGCACGCTTCCGTCTAGCCCCGCATCCACGAGGAGACCGCCCAGGGGGCCATCACTGCGCACCCGTAAATTCACCCGCGAGCCGGGCTGCTTCATGCTTGAGGCGAGGAGTAAACCGGAGGCCATGGCTCGTCCGAGGGCGGCGGTGGCGACATAGGACAGGGTGTGGCGTTGACGAGCGTCTTCAGTTAAACGGGTGCTAATCACGCCCACGGCGCGGATTCCTCCGTCGGCGGCGGTGGCGCGAATGAGTTGGTCTGCCATGTAATGATGAACTGCGGTGATTGAGTGGTTTTCCTTGGAATACCATAGCGAATTTTGCTGTCTTCCCTGCATGGACGGGCGGATTTTTGGGATAGGTTGCGGCAGATTTCTAAAAAATTAAGGCACTATTGAAAGGAATGATCTCTGTCTGGATGATGCCATTGCTGCTGTTGGGCAGTGGTTTGCCCTTGAGATGACTATTGTTTTAGAAGTCCCCCTATGCCTGTGATGCGATCGCACCCTCGAATTCAACCCCTTGCCACCTGCCTGGGCTTGGTGATGCTCCTCTGGTGTCTCTTCACCACCAGCGCCGCCGCCCAAACCCCTAGCGCCTCAATGCAGCCCTACCTCGACCGGGTGAAAGCCAACATCACCGAATTCACCTTAGACAATGGCTTAAAATTCATTGTCCTTGAGCGGCACGATGCCCCGGTGGTGTCCTTCGCCACCTATGCCGATGTGGGGGGCGTGGATGAGCCGGACGGCCAAACCGGCGTGGCTCACTTTTTAGAACATTTGGCCTTCAAAGGCACAACGAAGATCGGCACGCGTGACTACGCTGCCGAAGTGAAATTACTCGATGAACTGGATCGCCTCCATGCCGAGATCAAAGCGGCCCAAGGCGACGACACCACCCCCGCTCAAACCGTTGCAGCACTCCAGGCTAAATTTGAGACGCTGCAAGGGAAAGCGGGGGAACTGGCGATCCAAAATCAATTTGGGCAAATTGTGGAGCAGGCCGGTGGCGTGGGTCTCAATGCGGCCACCTCAGCGGACTATACGATCTACACCTACAGCCTGCCCTCCAATAAGCTGGAATTGTGGATGTCCCTAGAATCAGAGCGATTTTTAGATCCGGTGTTTCGGGAATTTTTTAAAGAACAGCAAGTGATCCTCGAAGAGCGGCGCTGGCGCACGGACAATTCCCCGGTGGGTCAGATGGTTGAGGCGTTTCTCGATGCCGCCTATACTGTCCATCCCTACGGCCGCCCGGTGATTGGCTACAACGAAGACATCCGCAATTTAACGCGGCAAAATGTCCACGACTTTTTTGAAACCTATTATGTGCCGAATAATTTGACCATTGCGATCGTCGGGGATGTGCAGCCGCGTCGGGTCAAACAGTTGGCACAAACCTATTTTGGCCGCTATCCGAGCCGGCCGGAGGCCCCGGAAGTGACGGTGGTGGAACCGCCCCAAACGGAACCTCGGAGCGTCACCCTCAAGCTGGAGTCTGAACCCTGGTATCTCGAAGGCTATCACCGTCCCAACTTGATGCACCCCGATAGCATGGCCTACGACTTGATGGCGGCGATCTTGAGTGATGGTCGCACGTCGCGGCTCTATAAATCCCTGGTGCAAGAGCAGCAGGTTGCGCTCTCAGCGGCGGGCTTTGGCGGCTTTCCGGGGGATAAGTACCCGAATATGTTGCTGTTTTATGCGATGACGGCTCCGGGCCAGGATGTGGAAACGGTGGCGACGGCGCTCCATGGTGAGATTGAGCGGTTAAGGACGGAGCCGGTGACAGCCCAGGAGTTGGAACGGGTGAAGAATCAGGCGAAGGCGGGATTGTTGCGATCGCTCGATTCCAACAGCGGGATGTCGCGCCTGCTGTCGGAATATGACGGCAAAACCGGCAATTGGCGCAATGTGTTCCGCTATCTAGATGCGATCGACACCGTTACCCCCGCCCAAATTCAACGCATTGCCCAGGAAACCTTTGTCCCAGAAAACAAAACCATTGGGAAAATTCTCAACCAAAACACCCCTAACTAAGCCCTAGTTCTCCAGCAATTATTGAACACTCTCACTATGCGTCAACGATTTTTCTTTCTCGGTCGGCAAGCGATTTGGCTGAAACGACTACTCCTCGTCTGCGGTTCCCTGCTGATGGTTGTCCTCTCTGCTCCCACGGTGGCCGCTGCCACGGCCCAACATTATACGGATCTGGATTTTCCACCGCTGCGAGCGGTGGAACTGCCGGACTATGAACGCTACACCCTCCCCAATGGCATTGTGGTCTATCTTGTTGAAGACCATGAATTGCCCCTCGTGGATGGTCAGGCCCTGTTCCGGACAGGCGATCGCCTCGAACCCAGCGATAAAGTGGGCCTCGCGAGCATCACCGGAGCCGTCATGCGCAACGGTGGCACGACGGAGCATAGCCCCGATGAAATCAATGAATTTCTCGAACAGCGGGCCGCTGCGATTGAAACGGGGATTGATTCTTCCTCCGGCAGCGCCAGTTTTAGCAGCCTCAGTGAAGACCTCGAACCCGTGTTTGATCTGTTCGCCGAAGTGCTTCAGCATCCCGCCTTTCGAGAGGATAAACTCGCCCTCGAAAAGCAACAATGGCAAGGGGCGATCGCCCGTCGTAACGATAACCCTGACGATATTGCTCGCCGGGAATTTGACAAACACATCTACGGCCCGGATCATCCCTACGCCCGCACCGTTGAATACACCAACCTCGACAATATTGAGCGGGCTGATTTAATCCAGTTCTATCAACAATCGTTCCGCCCGGAACAGATGCTCCTGGGGATTGTGGGGGATTTTGACCCAGCGGTGATGAAAGCGAAGATCGCCGCAGCCTTTGGGGATTGGCAGCCCGCAACGATGGCTAGTCTGCCGGAGTTGCCCGCTGTGGAGCAGGTCAATCTGGGGAATCTCTTTTTTATCGAGCAGCCCCAACTGACCCAGAGTTATATCTACGTGGGGCATTTGGGCGGCGAATTGAGCGACCCCGACTATCCGGCATTGAGTGTGATGAATGGCGTGTTAAATGGTTTTGGGGGCCGGTTGTTTAATGAGGTGCGATCGCGCCAAGGCCTCGCCTATTCCGTCTATGGGTTTTGGAGTCCCCGCTATGACTATCCGGGCCTGTTCATTGCCGGGGGTCAAACCCGCTCTGATGCCACTGTCCCCTTTATTACCGCCCTCCAAACGGAAATCAACACCATTCGCACCACCCTCGTTTCCGATCCGGAACTCGCCTACGCCAAAGAATCAATTTTGAATTCCTTTGTGTTTAATTTTCAATCCCCATCACAACTGATTTCTCGGTTGATGCGGTACGAATATTATGGCTACCCGATGGACTTCATCTTCAGCTACCAAGACGCGGTCAAACGTACCACGGCCCAGGACATTCTCCAAGCCGCCCAAACTCATCTCAACCCGGAGCAACTCACGATGTTAATTGTCGGGAATTCGGCCGCCATTGATCCCCCCTTGGACACCCTCGGCGAAACCGTGCAAACTGTCGATATCACCATCCCCCAACCCCAAAACTCTTAACCCCCCTCAAGGGCCATCCGGCGACATTTTTTCCGCATCTCTCTCCCAATCCGATTGAGAGAGATTTTTTTTGATCCATCTTTGCCCCAGGATGCCGATCCTTGCGATCTATCCCGATGCAAACCCGGTGCAACCGCTCCCGTCTTGGGGTCAGCAAGATCCATGCGTTACGGTGGGAATAGATAGCGACTCTAATTGAGGCGATCGAAACATTGCGCCCGCTTAGGACTGTCGTTGATGCAAGCATCGGAGCAGATTATGTACTCCTTACACCAGACCCTCAGTATTGTGGGGCTAACCGTTGTGGCCAGTGGTTTAGTCGGGATGGCGGCTCAACCGAGCGATCGCACCCTCAAACCCCAAACGGTTTCACCCACGCCACGCCTGGCTCAATTTGGCCTGCCCGACATTGTGCCGGATGTGCCGGGTCTACCGGATACAATCCCCATTCCCGGCTTAGATGACCTCCTCGCTGGCGATCCGCCCCTGACCACGAGCCTCGCAGATGTGACCCGCGAAGTTCCCCTCCTTGATGGAGAAGCCTGGGGTGAACCCCAACCCCTGCAAAACTTGCCCCAAAACGATCGAGGCGCGTATTTAGCCACGCCGGGATTGTATGCAATCCAGCTTGAAAGTTACTGTTTGAAACCGGGAACCCACGGCCCAGGCGGAGGCGATGGCTATGGCTATGCGCCACTGGCGGGGCCACGAGCGGAGATGATCCGTAAAATTCTGCGCCAAACCGTTCACCATCCCAACATTTCCCAGCGTCAGGTGCAGGTGTTGTTGTGGGGAATTATTGCCCAAACCCGTTTGAGTGACATGGACGCAGAGGTGCAACAAGTGGCGCGGCAACTGTTGACAGAGGCAGAAATTGACACGATTAATGGGGATGCGTTGGGGCTGATTCCCGATGGGATGCGCCGCGAATTATTGGGACATTTGCCCGATCCGGTGCAGCGGGTGCTCAATGCCAAGGCTGAACTCCGGGAGCAGTTGAGCCGATCCAATGCGGCCTATGAGGAGCTTGAAGCGATCGCAATCTTAGACGGTGTTGCCCCCACGGGCGAAGGCAGTCGGACGATTCCGTCGCAGCGGTGGTCGTTGCATCCGGACGGCTATTTTGTCCGCTATTTTCCGTCGGGCTATCGTCGCACCCGGATGCAGGCGTTAGTACCCCGACCGGCGACGGTGGTTCGGGATGAGCGCGATCGCATTACCGCCATTGACTACGGCGACGGCTACCGAATCGAGACGGACTACAACGAGACCATTGGCGCGATTCCTGTGCCGGGGGAACCAGAGATGAAGATTTATCGGTTCAAGGCGGTGCGCTTGATTCGCCCCGGCAAGACGGTGACCGTGCGCGATCAAGGCTGGACTTTTGTGGGCACACCGACGACGGGAGCCGCAGACTTTGCGGATCTTGTGCAAGGGGATGCGATCGCCCTCAAAAACGCGACCCAACTCACCCAGCGGCGCAATACGTTCGACTGGCAAGACGCTCAAGCAGCCAACGAACGTTATCAAGATGCCAAGGACAAAGCCGACAAACTCGAAACCTACGGGGAAAGTCTCGATGAGCCAACCCGTGAAGAAGGGGAACAAGTCCTCGATCAAGACCATTACCAAGATGGACTTGAAACCGTCGTGGAAAACGACCCCGAAGCGAAAGGGGAATGGCTCGGTGAACATTTCCGCCGTACCCAACAAGCCTGGGCCTATGCCATTTGCCGAATTTCCAACCTCGGCAACGCGCACCAATGCGGTGATCCTGACCCTGACCCCGATCCTGATCCTGATCCCGATCCTGATCCCACTCCAGTCGAGCCGGGTGGTGATGCTGCTGTTCCCGGTAATACCAATCGCCAACGCCTTGGCCTCTCAAACCGTGCATGGTGATATCACCCGATCCTGAATGATGCGATCGCAGCTTGTGAGGGTGGGGAATGGCGCATAAATTGGGGATGAGGTGGAGAGACTTTGACGGTAAACAACTATCCCACAAAACCATCAAGACTTTACCAACCCTGGTCTTGTGGAATAGATTGTTCGCCCGTTTCGTTAAATCAGGCTAGCCTTCGACACTGCCATCCACACCTTCGACGAGCCAATCCATCGTCTCTAGTTCTACGGCGGTTTGCTCCAACTCTTCCCCGGCCGGGATTTTCACCTCGCCGGTGTTGTCCTGGATTTCGCCGGTATAAATCACCATCGAACTATCGGCAAACATCGCCTTGACTTCTTCGGCTTGGGCTTTGGCTTCATCACTGACAGCCGGGCCAAAGTCGGAGAGCTTCCAGAATCCGGATTCCAAGCCCCCCCGGACAATGTGGGGAATGTCGCCGTTCATCAAGGTTTTACCCTCCTTGAGCCATTCCACATATTGGGTGTAAATCGAAGTCCAATCCCATTCCGCCCCGGTGAGGTAGCCTTCCGGTGCGAGGGCTGACTGGTCGGCATGATAGCCACTGCTATACATACCGCGCCGTTCGGCGGTTTCGATCACCACCTTCGGGCTGTCCACATGGCAGGTGACGACATCAATTCCTTGGTCGGCCATGCTGTTAACGGCTTCGGCTTCTTTCACTGGCTCGGCCCAATCCCCGGTAAAGATGACCTGGGTGGTCACGTCAGGATTGACGCTTTTCGCGCCGAGGGTAAACCCATTGATATTCCGCAAGACTTGGGGGATGGGTTTGGCGGCGACAAAGCCGAGTTTATTACTTTCGGTAGTTAGGCCGGCCACGATGCCCGCCACATATTGGGCTTCGTCGATGTAGCCGAAATAGCTGCCGATGTTGTCGGGCATATCGTCGGTATAGAGACCGCCAGCATGGAGGAATTGAACGTCGGGGAATTCTTCGGCTAGTTTCAAAATGTGGGGGTCAAAGTAGCCGAAGGAGGTGGGAAACAGCACCGTTGCGCCGTCGATTTCGATCATGCTGCGCATCGCTTCTTCCACTTCGCTGGTTTCGGGGACGCTGGCTTGTTCGACGATCTTCACGCCGGGCAATTCTGCGATCGCCGCTGCCCCTTCTGCGTGGGCTTGGTTATAGCCAAAGTCATCCTTGGGCCCCACATAGAGAAACCCAATCACCAACTCTTCGCTGCCGCCACCACTGGCCGCCTCATCACCCTCATCACCGCCCTCCTGAGCAGGGGTGCAGCCAGTACCAAATTTAGCGGTGAGGCCAAAGGCGGTGGTGGCCAGCAAACCACGCAGCACTTGGCGGCGTGAAAACGGGAATTGTTTTGGGGGTTGCATCAATTCTAATCTCCTCAATGATGATCAAGTGGTTACTATCAAGCTGTTGATTGTTGCAATTGGGAATTGGGCAGGGGGGTAGATCACGCCCCAACGCCATACCCTAGATGACTGGAAGATCTACCAGAATTAGCACAGTTTGGCCTCTAAAATCGTAGCGGAGATGACCCGATAGACATTGACACTATCACCCGCCTTGGGCAGCCGAGCGATCATTTCCCCTAACCCCAACGCGGGCATCACACCAAAGCAGGCGCGATCGCGTCTCTCTTTTTCTGTAATACTAAAAAACGCACGCTTTTTTCTCCTGCCATGACTCTTCGCCATTCTTTGCTCAAACACCGCGCCTTCTGGCTCATGGCACTGTTGGGGCTGGCATTGGATCAAGTGACAAAATATTGGGTGATGCACCATTTTCAGCAAATTGGTGAGACGATTCCCCTCATGCCGGGAATTTTTCACTTTACCTATGTGGTGAATACCGGGGCGGCCTTTAGCCTGTTTGCCGGGGGGGCGGATTGGTTGCGGTGGTTGTCGTTGCTGGTGAGTTTGGGGCTGATGGCCTATGCCTGGTGGGGGCCGAAAATGGCGACCTTAGAACAAGTGGGCTATGGGTTGATCCTGTCGGGGGCGTTGGGAAACGGGATTTGCCGCTTTTTGTATCGCCATGTGGTGGATTTTCTCGATTTTCGGTGGATTAATTTTCCGGTGTTTAATCTGGCGGATGTCTTCATTAATATAGGAATTATTTGTCTGCTTTATCTGTCGTTTCGTCCCCCTGTCGAGCAGCCGCGCCTATGAGCACGAATCCCCTGACGCAATTTGTCACCCAACTCGTCCAACAGGTGAATACGGCCTTGGCGTTGAAGCCGGGGGCGCGGGTGCCGGAGCTTTGGGTGCAGACGGCGGAGGAGGAACAGGCGGCGGTGCATCAGTTGGTGGGCGATCGCTACCTCCTCGGCCGTAGTTCCCGCGCCAGTGATATTGTGGTGCGCAATCCAGTGGTCAGCCAGTTACACCTCTCCCTGAGCCGCGATCCGGAACATCCCCGCCAGTTCATCCTCAAAGACGAAAAATCCACCAACGGCATCTACATCGGGCGGCGGCGGCTGAAATCCCTGATGTTGCGCCATGGGGATGTGTTGACCCTGGGGCCGCCGGAATTGGCCAACGGAGTCCGGTTGCAATACCACAACCCGCCGCCGCAATGGGTGCGCGGCCTGCAATACGCCCTCTATGGGGTGGGGGGGCTGACGGGGTTGGTGACGTTGGGGATCTTGGTGGAATGGTCGAAAATTCCGGTCTATCCGCTGCCGTCGGGGGTGGAAGGGCCGGTGATGGTTTATTCCCGCGATCAAACCCCCCTGCGCCAACTGCCGACGCGATCGCACCAAGAACTCGACCGCCTGCGGGACTTTTCCCCCTATCTCCCCGATGCGGTGATCGCCTCGGAAGATAGCCGCTACTACTGGCATTTGGGCGTTGATCCCCTCGGTATCCTGCGGGCGGTGATTGTCAACCTGCAACGGCAGGGCATCGCCCAGGGCGCGAGTACAGTAACGCAGCAGTTGGCGCGGAGTTTGTACCCGGACTATGTGGGGCGGGACAATACGGCGGGGCGCAAAATTCGCGAAGCGATCGTCGCCCTCAAGCTCGAAACCTTTTACAGCAAAGATGAATTGCTGCGCACCTATTTAAACCGGGTGTATTTAGGGGTGGGGAGTTATGGGTTTGAGGATGCGGCGCAGTTTTATTTTGATAAGTCGGCGGCGGATTTAACCCTGGTCGAAGCGGCTTCCCTCGTGGCGATTCTCCCGGCTCCCAATGCCTATAACCCGGTGCAGGATTACGATACGGCGGTGCAGTTGCGCGATCGCATCATCGAACGGATGGCGCAAATGGGGATGATTTCCCAAGACGAAGCGAACCAGGCGCGGCGATCGCGCATTGAAGTCAGCCCCACGGCGGAGGAAACCCTCAGCAATACGATCGCCCCCTATTTCTACAGCTACATCTTCACCGAACTCCGCGAACGCCTGGGGGAGAGCCTGGCCCGGGAAGGTAACTTCATCGTTGAAACGGGCCTCGACATTGATAAGCAAGAAGCTGCCGAAGCCGCCTTAACAACCGCCGTTGAACAAAGCGGGGGCCGCGTCGGGTTTAGCCAAGGTGCGATCGTCACCCTCGACAGCAGCACCGGAACAATTCTCGCCCTTGTCGGGGGGCTAGACTTCGCCGCCAGCCAGTTTAACCGCGCCACGTCCGCCCAACGTCAACCCGGCTCCACCTTTAAACTCTTTGCCTATGCTGCCGCTTTGGATCAAGGCATCTCAGCGGGAAAGGCCTATGATTGCAGTCCGGTCACCTGGCAGGGGCAACGCTATCGGGGCTGTGAACGGAGCAGCGGCGCGATTAATATGTATCGGGGCATGGCGCAATCGGAAAATGCGGTGGCGATTCGGGTGGCGCAGGATGTGGGCCTCGATGGGTTGATTGCGATGGCGCGGCGGTTGGGGATTCAGTCCGAGTTGCGATCGTCGCCGGGGTTGGTGTTGGGGGAAAGTGAAACGAATGTTTTGGAAATGACGGGGGCCTATGGAGCGATCGCCAACAATGGCCAATGGAACCGCCCCCACGCCATCACCCGCGTTCTCGATAGCGGCGATTGCGTTGATCCCAACGATCCCCAAACCTGCCGCGTCATCTACGATGCGAGCCAAGACCGCACCGGCCAGCGGCAAGCCATTAGCACCCCCATCGCCCAAACCTTAACCACCTTCCTCCAGGGCGTGATCCAAGGCGGTACGGGGAGTCGAGCCGCGATCGGCTACGGCGAAGCGGGGAAAACCGGCACCACAGATAACGCCGTTGACCTCTGGTTTATCGGCTATGTCCCCGGCCGTAACCTCACCACCGGTATCTGGCTCGGCAACGATGACAACAGCCCCACCCGTGGCAGCAGCAGCAATGCCGCCCAACTCTGGCGCGACTACATGGGCAAAATCGTCCCCTAGGGCAGGGACAGCGATCGCGCCCCCGTCGGGTACGCTGAAAGCAAACCCCTGCTCCAGACTCCCATCGCCATGAAACTTGCGATCGCTCAACTCAACCCCACCATCGGCGACCTCAGCGGCAACGCCCGCCAAATTCTCACCGCTGCCCAAGGCGCGATCGCCCAAGGTGCAGACCTCCTCCTCACCCCTGAACTCTCCCTCTGTGGCTATCCCCCCCGCGATCTCCTCCTCAAACCGGGGTTCATCACCGCCATGCACCACGAAGTCCAAACCCTCGCCCAACAACTCCCGCCCCAACTCACGGTGTTAATCGGGGTCGTCGAACGCAACGCCCAAGCCACCACCACCGGTCAAAAACCCCTGTTTAACAGCATTGCCCTCGTCTCCGGCGGCACGGTGCAGCGTCTCTTTCCCAAACGCCTATTACCCACCTATGATGTATTTGACGAAGACCGTTATTTTGAACCCGGTCTGAAACCCAACCTCTTCACCCTCAACGGCTTGAAGATTGGGGTCACGATCTGCGAAGACCTTTGGAATGATGATCAGTTTTGGGGGAAACGCCTCTACGCCAGCGACCCAATCGCAGAACTGGCGGCATGGGGAGTGGATTTGATCGTCAATTTGTCAGCCTCGCCCTACCGGGTGGGGGTGCAGTCGGTGCGGGAAGCGATGCTCAGCCACGCCGCCCAACGGTTTAGCGTGCCGATTTTCTATGTGAATCAGGTGGGGGGCAATGATGATCTGGTGTTTGATGGCCAGAGTGTGGGGGTGGATGCGACCGGCCAAATCCTCTATCGAGCGGCGGCCTTTGCCCCGGATCTGCTCATGCTGACCGACCTTACACCTCCCACGCCCCGCCCGATCGCGCCCCGTCTCGAACCGGCGGCGGAACTCTGGGGGGCGTTGGTGTTGGGGGTGCGGGACTACGTGCGCAAATGTGGGTTTGCGCGGGTGGTGTTGGGCTTGAGTGGGGGGATTGATTCGGCGTTGGTGGCGGCGATCGCGGCCGCAGCCCTGGGCCCAGAAAATGTCCTGGGGGTGTTGATGCCGTCCCCCTACAGTTCCGATCATTCCCTCACTGATGCGATCGCCCTCGCGGAAAATCTCGGCATTGAACACCAAACGATCGCGATTCAATCGGCCATGACGGCCTTTGATCAACTGCTCGATCCCCTCTTTGCCGGTACGGAATTTGGGGTGGCGGAGGAAAATTTACAGTCTCGGATTCGGGGCAATGTGTTGATGGCGATCGCTAATAAATTTGGCCATCTCCTCCTCTCCACGGGGAATAAATCGGAAATGGCTGTGGGCTATTGCACCCTCTACGGCGACATGAACGGCGGTTTGGCCGTGATTGCCGATGTGCCCAAAACCCAAGTGTTTAAACTCTGCCATTGGCTCAACCGCGATCGCGACCTGATCCCCCCTAACATCCTCACCAAACCCCCCAGCGCCGAACTCAAACCCGGCCAAGTGGATCAAGATTCCCTCCCCCCCTACGATGTTTTGGACGATATTTTGGCGCGGTATGTGGAAAACCATGACGCGATCGCCAACATCATCGCCGCCGGCCATGATCCCGCCGTGGTGGAAACCGTCGTGCGCCTCGTTACCCGCGCCGAATTCAAACGCCGCCAAGCCCCACCGGGCCTGAAAATGACCGATCGCGCCTTTGGTACGGGTTGGCGAATGCCCATCGCCTGCCGGCATGGGTAATCGAGCCGGGTTGTTATAGTCGAGAGAGGGCGAGGGATGAGGGAAGGCGATCGCTCCCTCTTGCTCAGTTCCCCAATTGCTCCATACTGGCTCACTGCTATGCGTCTCACCGCCTTGATGACCCGCTTGGGTAAAGCCTTACCGTTTGTAACGGGAACCGCCGTGGCGATCGCTGTCCTCGTCACCGTCGATACGGTGCGGACGGGCGGGGCCTGGTTGCAACGCCTCGGCCAAGGGTTACGGATCACCACCTCCGAAGCTCAGGTGGATGTTACCTCGTTAATCGTCACCCAAATTCGCCAAGCCAGCGAACTCACCACAGCGATCTACAGCCTCGAAACCATCGTGCCCGCGGCCCAGAGTCGAGAATGGGCGGGGCTGACGGTGGGCACGACGAAACTACTCTACATCGCCCATGGCACGGTGCGGGCGGGGATTGATTTAAGCCAATTGCAGCCGGAAGATGTGACGATCCAGGGGAATGCCCTAACGGTGCGCCTGCCTGCTCCGGAAATTTTAGACCGGGCCATTGATGTGGAGCGATCGCAGGTCTACGACTACGATCGCGGCTTCCTCAACCTCGGCCCCGATGTGGCTCCCGACCTCCAAAGTCGCGCCCAACGAGAAACCCTCGCCCGCATTACCGCCGCCGCCTGCGACCAAGGCATCCTCGACCAAGCCAGCGATCGCGCCGAAGCAGCGATCGCGCAACTCCTCACCCTCTCCGGTTATACAGAGGTGAACGTCCAAACCGCCGCTCCCCAAACCTGCGATCTATCGCCCCAACCGTCCCCCTCCTCGTGATCAAAATCACCCGTTCGTCTCTGGGGGGTAACATCCCTAAAAGACCCATGCTACGGTTGAGCATGGGTCTTTTGAGGCGGTTCTTTGGGGGTCGCATCCTCACCCTTTGATTTCGATCATCCCCCTGAGCATCCCCCATCGGTTGATCGAAATCACACCAACAGGTCAGTATTATCACGCGATCGCTTCGATCCCTATCGCACCATCCTCACCCCTGCAATCACGCCTAGACCCCAAAAAAATCACCGCTCAAGCCCACGTATATCAAGGCGTTGAGCGGTTTTTCCTCAGACAATAGGTGCAGTCCTTCAGAGGTTGGTTGTGATGACATCCCCCCTACCGAAACGCCCCCCCGTTCTAGATCTGAATCATTTAAAAATCTTGTGTTGCTATGACCTAGTGATTGTCTGTTCCGACTCCAAGCGCCAATATCGCCTTTCGACCACCCAAGTTTCCTTTTGTGGCCTCGATGAACCGACCCAAGCCCTGCTCCTGGAGCAAGGCTATGCGCCGCCCCTGACCTGCGATCGCCACGGGAGTCTCGTCTGTCCTGTGCCGCTTCATAACCCCACAGCGATGCCTATTGAGTGGATGGGGGTGTGGTTTGAGTTGTTGATGAGACAGGAGCCACAATGCTGCTCGGAGGAGTGATTTGCGGCTGGGGTGGCGGTGTTGCAGTGTCGTCCTGGGACGATTGCCACAGGGTCGGCTGCTCCGGCGGCGCGATCGTGGCAAAAAAGGAATCAAAGACACTGGCATCTAGCCCCGCTGCCACCCAGCCATAGCCTCCGATAATCCCGGTAATACAGGCAATGTAGGCCGCATACACCGTCAACGGAGCTTCGCTGGACAGCAATGGTTTGGTGTTGAGGCTTGGGTTGTACCACGATGGAATGAGGTTTTCCGATTTCGGGTCATTCATCGTCAGACTGGCTAACTCGTGGAGATCAAGGGCTTGTCCAAGGCGGCGCAGAAAGCCGCGTAAATAGACATCTTCGGGCAATTTTTCCAATTGACCCGCTTCGAGGGCTTGAATGTGAATGACCGGTACGAGGGTTCGACTGGCTAGCTCGCCCTGGGTGAGGCGGCGGCGTTGGCGGATCTGTTTGATCTGCTGCCCCATTTGGCGATATTCCTGGTGTTTTTGGTCAATTGGGTCTTGTGGGGGCTGATCTGTTGGGGGGGATGCGGGCGATCCGACGGGGGCGAGTTTGGTGCGGGGGGAAGGGCTGGCCGGGGCGATCGCAGGTAAGGGCGCACAGTCCTCGATCTGAGCAATATACTGGAGCGTGGTTTGGATTGCTTCACGATTGAGGGCGCGGAGTAACGTCTGGATCACCTCCGGGCGTTCTCCGGTGAGATGCTGGAGTCCGGTTAATGCACCCTGGTAAATTTGGCCTTGGGTTAATTGATCTTCAATTTCACTCGATATTGACGCAGAGACAGGTGCGCTTAAACCCGTTTTCGGAAATTCCATAGGGGTGATTCTCAATGAGGGCAGGAGGAACAGGATACAACGGTCGGCTCGTTTCTCAAGGGTGCGATCGCGCCCATCGGTCACAGAACCCAATGACCCATCTAATTTGACCTGTCCGATACTGTTTCTCTGTTCAGATCATCCCCATTTGAGTCCGGATTATTTCTTGAGCTTGGTGAAAATATCAGGGAATTGACGGAACATTGTGGCTAATGTTCCGTCGATTAGCGGATTATGTCCCGCAATTTTAGGCAGATCGACGCGCTGAAGAGGCTGCGTCTAGGGCCACCGGAATCCGCTTTAAATTACTCGCCCGACACCAATCCACATCTGGGCCCACCCTGAATGTGACATAATCTTCCCCGTAGGCTTGCCAATAGGTCTGCACCTCGCCCGTTAAACCATGGGCATCATCAAGGCGCTGTACGATCGCCCCCGGTGGGAATTTTTGGGCAATGGGGTGATCCTGCCATTTTTGGAGTAACCGCAGGTGATCCTGTTGAGCGTCCGTTAAAAGTTGCCAGGTTTCCGTTTTCCAGTCTTGATATTGGGCCATTAGCTGCTCCACTTCACGCCACGTTTCCGCCGTTGCAATTAAATCGGCCAACGCTTGGGGGCTGTGAAGCTCAAAATCGGGAACAGGTAAGGCACTCATGAATTCTTAAAAAATAACAAAAACACTATATTCAGCGTATCCAGCCTAAAAGTCTAGACTAGACACTCTAAATATAGCGAGTTTGCGGCCGATTTTCTGGCCCTCGGTCTTTTTTTTTTGATTAGGATTCGAGGTCTTCTGCCTCGCCGTCCTCCCCGTCTTCACTGGGGGGAACCAGGGCCACAGCAGCGATCGCATCCTCTTGATCCAACCGCTGCACCCGTACCCCCGTCGCTGCCCGCGACTGAGGCGAAATCGCATCCACCACCTGGCGAATAATAATGCCGCGATGGGTAATCAGCATCAGTTCGTCGCCCTGATTGACCACACCCAGGGCCACCAATTCATCCTTTTTGACACGGAACTTAATCGCCCGCAGGCCCAAGCCCGCCCGCTTTTGCAGCCGGAATTGATCCACCGGAATCCGTTTGCCGTACCCCTGGGCCGTCACCGCCAACACCCACGGCCCGTCACCAATATCTGCGAGGACTTCCTCGCTGGCGGCGGTGGTGTCGTCCTCCTCGTCGCCTTCACTGACGGCCAAATCGGCAATAATCTGACTGGGGAGAATATCCATCCCGATCAACTCATCCCCCGACCGCAGCTTCATCGATTTTACCCCCCGCGTCGCCCGGCCCAGGGGACGCAACTGGGTATCATCGGCGCGGAAATGAATCGCCATCCCCTGCCGTGACCCGATGATAATGCTGTCGGTGGATTTCGTGAGACGCACCCAGCGCAGTTGATCCCCCTCAGCCAGGGAGATGGCGATCAGGCCATTGGTGCGAATGTTAGCAAAGGCGGAGAGGGCGGTTTTTTTGATAAAGCCGGTGCGGGTGAGCATTACCAAATATTCATCATCGGTGAACTCGCTGACGGCGATAATCGAGGTGATTTTTTCGTCGCGGGGGATGGGGAGCATCTGGACGATGGGCACGCCACGAGCTTGGCGGGAGGCGGTGGGGATTTTGTAGGCGTTGATCGAGTAGACGACGCCGCGATCGCTGAAAAACAGCACCACATTATGGTCGCAACAGGTGAGGAAATGCTCCACCGCATCGTTATCTTTAATCTTCGCCCCGGCTCGGCCACGGGTGGCCCGGTGTTGCGCCTCAAAGGTATTCACCGGCATCCGTTTGATGTAGCCCTGTTCCGTCAACAGGATCAGCACCGCTTCGTTGGCGATCAGGTCGGTTTCGTCGAGATCCCCTTCCGAGGCGAGGATTTCCGTGCGGCGGGGCGTGGCGTGGGTGGCCTTAATTTGCTCGGCTTCTTCAACAATGATTTCGTTGATCCGCTCCCGTCGCGCCAAAATATCCTGCAAATCGGTGATCGTCAGCAGTAATTCTTCGTGCTCGGCTTGGATTTTGTCCGCTTCGAGGGCGGTCAACCGGCGCAACTGCATTTGTAAAATTGCATCGGCTTGCAGCAAGGACAGACCAAACCCGGCCATTAAATCCTCTTTGGCGCTGGCGGTGTCGGCGGCGTGGCGGATGGTTTGGATGATGCGATCGAGGTTTTCCCCCAGGGCGATTAAGAACCCTTGGAGGATGTGATCCCGTTCTTGGGCTTTGCGGAGTTTGTATTGGGTACGGCGTTGGATGGTTTCAATGCGGAAGTCGAGGAAGACTTCGAGGAAGCGTTTGAGGTTGAGCAGTTGGGGGTCGCCGTTGACGATCGCCAACATATTCGCGCCGAAGTTGTTGCGAATCGGGGTTTGTTTGTAGAGGTTATTGAGAACGACGCGGGCGATCGCATCCCGTTTGAGTTCAATCACAATCCGCATTCCGTCGCGATCGCTCTCGTCGCGAATATCGGAAATGCCGTCAATTTTTTTATCGTTCACCAGATCGGCGATCTTCTCAATCAAGGCCGCCTTATTGGTTTGGTAGGGCAACGCGGTCACAATAATCGCCTCGCGATCGGGCCGTCCCGGCTGTTCGATCAAGTCAATGTGGGCCACCCCCTGCATCGTAATCGAGCCGCGCCCGGTCAAGTAGGCATCCTGAATACCGCTGTAGCCGAGAATTTGCCCCCCCGTGGGGAAATCGGGGCCTTTGATGATTTTGCACAGATCCTGAATCGGTAGCTCTGGATTGTGGATCAGTGCCACCATGCCATCGATAATTTCCCCCAGGTTATGGGGTGGAATATTGGTGGCCATGCCGACAGCAATCCCGGACGACCCATTCAGGAGCAGTTGTGGAATCCGCGACGGCAGCACCACCGGCTCCTGTTGGGAACCATCGAAGTTGTCGGCAAAATCGACGGTTTCCGCTTCGATATCCCGCAGCAGGGAATTCACCGTCAGGGTGTGGAGGCGGGATTCGGTGTAGCGCATCGCCGCTGGGGGGTCATTGTCCACCGAGCCGAAGTTCCCGTGACCCTGGATCAGCGGTTCGCGCATCGAAAAGTCTTGGGCCATGCGCACGAGGGCATCGTAGACGGCGGTATCCCCGTGGGGGTGATATTTACCGAGCACTTCCCCGACGACACGGGCGCATTTCCGGAAGGGGCGATCGGGGGTTAAGCCCAGTTCATACATCGCGTAGAGAATTCGACGGTGAACGGGTTTGAGTCCGTCTCTGGCATCGGGGAGCGCCCGCCCCACAATCACGCTCATGGCGTACTCTAGGTAGGATCGCGACATCTCGTTGCGTAGATCGGTCGGCAAAATCCGCTGTTCAGGGGCAGCCATAGAAAAAACTCCGTTTCGGTCGAACGTTTAAAGGTAGACGGAACAAGCAGCGATCGCCGCTCTTCCGTTTCCAGAGAAAACTGGCGATTAAGACAATGAAGCTTACCCATTCTATCATAGATGGGGCGTGGCTTTGGGCGATTTTGGCATTACCGGAAATCCCGGTTAAGGCTCGTTGGCGGTGGGGGTGAAGTGTTGAAAGCGTTGGGCGGGGTTGAGGGTGAGGAACGGGGCGCGATCGCACACCTGCACTATCGGATCGGCGTGGATCGTGCCGATGATCTGCGCGGTGGGGCCGAGGGCCGCGAGGAGGGCGATCGCATCCTCCGGCGGCACAATTAACACCAGTTCAAAATCTTCCCCGCCATACAAAGACCATTCACGGGCGCGATCGTCCCCCGCAACGGTGCGTAACACCGGATCAATGGGCAAGGTGTCTAATCTGGCCCCCACCCCCTCCAGGGCGCAGAGTTGCAGCACCCCATCGGCAAGGCCATCGCTGCTATCCATGCCGCTGATCCGGGGATAGTTTGCCAGGATAGGGAGACAATCGAGGCGGGGGCGGGGGTAGTGGTGGGCGCGGATCAAGGGGGCGCGATCGCTGTACTCGCCGCCCATCTCGTCAGGATTGAGGAGCAATTCTAACCCAGCGCGGGCGTTGCCGTGGTGGCCGGTAACGAGAATGCGATCGCCCACCTCTGCGCCCCGCCGTGGGATCACTCGTTCCGGGGCCACCTGACCAAAGGCCGTGATCGCGATCGTGGGGGTGGGCGATCGCGTCACATCCCCGCCCACCATCGGCGCGTGGTACTGATCCCCGCAGTGTTTCAGGCCGGTGTAAAGGGCTTCAATCCAATCCAGGCGCGTCGTTGGGGGCAGGCTCAACCCGACGGTAAACCCGATGGGGGTCGCGCCCATGGCGGCGAGGTCGGATAAATTGGCCGCAAGCGATCGCCACCCCACCGCATCCGGGGGCGTGGTTTTGTCGCTAAAATGCACCCCATCAACTAGGACATCCGTGGTCACCACCAACCGCTGCCCTGCCGCCATATCCAACACCGCCCCATCATCCCCAATCACCGCCGCCGGACAAAAGGCGTGCAGGCGTTGCAGGAGTTGATGTTCGCCGAGGTCTGCGATCGTTGTGGTCATGGGTTAACGCCTCAAAACAGCATCAGGCCATGATGATCATGGCCTGGTGTTGGGAGGTCATGATGCTTTGGCTGGGATCGCTGCACTATTGTGCCGCGCTGAAATGATCAAGGCCATCGACAACGCGAGCCGATTTAATCACATCGCCATCTTGGAGGGCTTGGAGCACCGCTTTGCCGTCCACGAGATAGCCGAAAACGGTATAGCGACCATCCAAGACATTGAAGCCGGGGGGCGTGAGTTCACTGTCAAAGAGGAAGAAGAAAAATTGCGACGAACCGCCATTGGGGTCATCGCTCGGACGGGCCAAGGCCATTGCACCGTAGGCGTTAAAGGGTAGGGCGAGATCGGCGAGGTACAGCCCAATTTCTTCGAGGGTGAATTCGTAAATCGGTTCGTTGTCACCCTTAACGAGAATTTCGAGGGGAATGGCGCGATATTCTTTGGTTTTGGGGTCAACAAAGCCCACTTCGGGGCCGTCCGGGTCGCCGGTTTGAATGATGTAGTCTTGGTTTTGGAAGAAGGGCAGGCCGTCGTAGAAACCGCGCTGGACGAGATCAACAAAGTTCCCGGCGTTGATCGGGGCACTGTAGCCATCGACGATCACGGTGAGGGTTCCTTGGGTGGTTTCGAGTTCGACGGTGGCGCGGCCTTTCAGTTGGGGCAGGTGGGCGTAGTCGTCGGGAATTTCAAAGGGGAAACCGTCCACCATCAGGGCTTCAAGCGCACCCACATGGGCGAGGGCTTGGCGGCGTGTTTCCCAGACGGTGTTTTTGTCGCGATCGTCGGCGGCGGTGCGGAGGGTTTCCACTTCGTCGCGCAGTTCGGCGAGGAGGTCTTGGGCGGTGGCGGTGCGATCGCTCCCCACACTGGCCAAAATCGCGTCATCCCCAAAGGTCAAGCTCCGGGATGCGGATTTAATGTCCCGATTCACGAGGCTCCAGCGCTTGCTCCGGAGTCCTTCGGAAATGGATTCTAAGCTGGTTTGGAGTTGGCGAATTTCTGGATTATCGATGGGGAGGGCGTAGCGGAGGATCGCTTGGGGGTCGGTGATGGCGTTGCCTTGGGCGAGACCAGCGTGGGCTGCGGGGGCAACGGTGGCGGTCGTGAGGAGGGCGATCGCGCCCACAGCCAAGACAAGCCAAGCACGTTTGAGCCAGGCTTGCACCATCTGCCGAACAGGAGAACGTAAAGATAACATAAAAAATAAAGACACAATATTCCAGTGAACCTTTTTCATCTTCCCATAAGTTTCACCCTCCCTGAATCTGCTGTTCAGCCCTCGCGAAGTAAAAGGGGATTCCTGCCAGGAGGGAACCCTAACGGGGGTACAATGGAGGGCGAATTGTCTCGGTCTCTTAAAATAACTCCATGATTTCGAGTAATGACTTTAGAACTGGCGTAACGATCAATTTAGATGGCTCTGTGTGGCGTGTCGTCGAATTTCTCCATGTGAAACCGGGGAAAGGGTCAGCATTTGTCCGGACAAAGCTTAAAAATGTGCAATCTGGCAGTGTGGTGGAACGTACCTTTCGGGCTGGTGAGACGGTTCCCCAAGCCATTCTCGAAAAACGCACCATGCAACACACCTATAAAGAAGGTGAAGACTTGGTGTTTATGGATATGGAAACCTTTGAGGAAATGCGAATTAGCCCGGACAAGGTGGGCGATCGCGTCAAATATCTCAAAGAAGAGATGGAAGTGAACATCGTCACCTGGGAAACGCAGGTGCTCGAAGTGGAACTGCCCAACTCCGTGGTGCTCGAAATCACGGAGACTGATCCCGGTGTCAAAGGCGACACCGCCACAGGGGGCACAAAACCTGCCATTGTGGAAACGGGAGCCCAAGTGATGGTGCCGCTCTTCCTTTCGATCGGAGAAAAGATTAAGATTGACACCCGCACCGATAGCTATCTCGGTCGCGACAACTAACACGGTGGGTAGCACGGAGTCTAGCGGTGAAGACTGAACATTTGGCATCGTCAGGCAACGTCACCCTCTTCTTTCACATCCTTTGATTTATTCGCTTTGAGGACAAGACTGCCGGTGTCTATAGACTTCCAAGAAATTCGTGAACTATTAGCGGCGATCGCGCCCACCGATATCACAGAACTCAGCCTCAAAAGCGAGGCCTTTGAACTCACCGTCAAAAAAGGTCACGGTGCCGTGATGCCCCTTACGTCCGCTCCCGCTGCGCCGGCCGTTGCCCCTGTCCCCGTGGCGGCTACCCCTCCCGCTGCTCCCGCTGCTGCTCCGGTGGCCGATACCGCCCCCGCCCCCACCAGTGATCCGAAATGGGTGGATATCACCTCACCCATGGTGGGGACGTTCTATCGCGCTCCGGCTCCCGATGAAGCACCGTTTGTGAATATGGGCGATCGCGTCACAACCGGGCAAACCGTGTGCATTATCGAAGCGATGAAACTCATGAACGAGATTGACGTGGAAATCTCCGGGCAAATCATGGAAATCCTCGTCGAAAACGGTGAACCCGTGGAATTTGGCCAGCCGCTGATGCGCGTTAACCCCGGTTAATCCCCCCAGCGGTGAGCCGCTCCCCATTCCACCTCACGACAATTCCGATCAAGGGTAGCTTCACATATTGTGATCAGGGGATGAGGCTGCTACTATTTTGGGATCACAACTTTCCGTGAACCTCCCATGCACCTCACACCGAAGCCTGTCTCGCAGGAAGTGGTTCAGCAACTCGCTGAGTACTTCAGCGTACTTAGTGAACCGATGCGCTTGAAACTTTTGAATCTGCTTCGAGACGGCGAGATGTGTGTGCAAGAATTGGTCGAAGCCACGCAGACGAGCCAAGCCAATGTTTCCAAACATCTGAAAGTGATGCTCCAAGCTGGGATTCTCAGTCGCCGCAGCGCCGGAACCTCCGCCTACTATCGCGTCGAAGATCCGCTGATTTATGACCTGTGTAATTTAGTCTGTAACCGTCTGGCGGCTCGCATCGAAAAGCAAGCCCGACAGTTCCGCGATTTTAGTCTCACTCCGCCGGCGATCGTGCCTAACAGCCTGTCCCGTCCCCTGCATCCCTCGGATTGAGGGATGATTAACCCACCGAAACCTGCTGTCGGGTTGGCGGGTGTTTCGGGAGGGGGGTGATGTGGGGCGATCGCTCAAAACCGCCCTTGATCCGGAGGCTAAGGCTGAGGCAATGGAGCCAGAGGGCCGGATAGCGGGATTCGAGCCAAGATTGCGATCGCACCAACCAGCCCGGAAACCAGCCCCGCAAACACCAGGCGAGCAACGATTCCACCGCAAACCAGAGATAACTCCCGATCCAGCGGATAAAGTCCCGCGTTCCGGCCTGCTCCCAAATCCAGGGCACAAGGCGAGGATTCATCACCGCCGCCTTCAATGCCAAGCGATTAAACGTCCACCACCCAAACCGATCCTTAATGAAGGTATCGGCAACCTCTGGCGGTTCCTCGGCGAGGAGACCAAAAAAGGTGTTCAGCATCGCATTCACCCGTTGGGGGGGTAGGGTTTTGCCCGTGGGAACCATCATTCCTTTGGAGAAGAGCCAAGTGACGGCGGTATTGCTCTGGTAGGCGCGAATCGTGTTGAGGTGTTTTGCGGCTAGGAGGTCATGCTGGAGGGCGGTATCGAGCAAGGTGGTGAGGCGGCCAAGGTTGCGCACGAGGGAGCCGAAGCCGGTAAAGACGAGGGGCGATTGTAACGAGGCGGCATCCCCGATCGCCACAATGCGATCAATGGCAACGGTGCGATCGCTCCCCCCCACGGAAAAATGCCCCGGAATATACCCAAACGTCGGCTTCTTCCACTCCAAGGCATCCAGGTCGCAGCGGCGATATTCTGGCAAAATCGTGAAAAAGTCCTCGTACATTTCCAGCAGTGAACCAGGATTCTCAGGATGCACTTGATGGTAGTGGAAGAGGTACACGGTCAAATCATCCCCTTCCACGGGGAACAATTCCCAAATCAACTGCCGCCCCCGCGAAATATCCCCGTGGGAATTTAACACATCCCCAAAATCGGGGTTCCACACCTCTTTGCTGATTCCCGACAGCACCGCTCCCACGGTGGGGCAAACACTATCAAAGGTGCGGCCACCGTTGAGTTGCCAGGCGATCGGGGAGGCGGTTCCCATCGCATCGACCACGAGGCGGGCGGTGGCGTTGCGATCGCGCCCCGTCGGGCGGTGAGTCATTTGTACCTGTACCCCATCAGTTGCCACATCGACGCGGGTAAATTCTGTTTCATCCCAAATCTCGCCCCCCGCCTGCCGGAACTTTTCCCCACACAGACGCAGCAACCGTTCCGAATCGATGGCAATGTTCAGGACGGTGGGGGTGTGGAGTACCTTGGCTTTTAAATGGGGGGGATTATTGCCGTCGAAAAACTTGTTAAATCCGTCCTGATATTCGCGGGCGATCAGGCTTTCAAACTCCTCGGTAGTGAACAGCCCCAACTCAATCAACTGCTGAAACTCGTCCCGCGAAATATTCCATTCCCGATTCATCCGTCCAAAGGCAAGCCGTTCAATCAACAAGACCCGATATCCCCGCTGGGCCATCACCGCTGCATGAATCACCCCCAACGCGCCGCCGATATAGATGAGGTCATAGTCTAGATTTGTGGCGAGGGGGGTGGACTGTTGAAACACCACCGAGCGCGGGGTTTGAGGATGTTTAACACTCTCGCGCCAGCGGGTTTCCCACCAGTAGGCTCGCTGTAAATCTCGTTCCCCCTGGGGCATTTTCTGGAAATAGTTCACCGTTTTGGGGTAGTGGGGGGCGAGGGCGGTGAAGATGTCGGTCTGTGTGAGATCTAGGGCAGGAGGAGCCGGATAGGTGAGGGGAAATGCCTGGGGGAGATTTTGGCTGAGATGGTCTTGAATGTCGCGTTCGTGGGGGAGGGGGCGATCGCTCCACCGAAACAGCTTGAGATAGGTGGTGCGTTGCAGCGACCAGAGGGCGATCGCTAACACCTGACCGGGCCGCTCCGGGAACTGCACCTGCACACCACCCGGCACAACCACACGCTCACCGTAGGGGGGCTGCCATTGGGTTTGCAGCCATGTCACCACGCAAGCGAGGTCAGGAGTGGGGATTTCGATGTAGAGCAGTTCGTTCATCAAAAAAAAGGGGGTCTGAAACCCGTCCTTTAGGACGGCTTTATATAAAGGGGAAGCAATACTTAAGATTTGACTGTTGTGTGCTGAGTTACATTCAGCGCATACTTAAGATAGTTTAATAAACTATCTTAAGATTCGATAAGTTTCCTAATCTTTAGTATGCAACGGGTGAACATTGGCTATGAATTATCCTATCCCACGAAGCCCCGAAGAAATTCGTGCGTTTCAAAAACAGCCGATTGATGAAGAGATGGTGGCGGCGGCGATCGCAGGAGTCGTGGAAATCTACCGCGCCCAAGGCAAAAGCGTCGATCAAATCCAATCGGATATCCTCACCGATCATCAGCTTCTCAACCCCAAACAACGGCAATGGTTGAGCGAAGTCCTCACCCAAGCCTGGCAAACATGGCCAGAACAGGCTGAAACGCCCCGCCATGATCCGAGACGGGCTTAAATTGTCCTGAGCAGCATCGTTTGGGGTTTGGGGGTCCCGCCCCTGATGGGCTGAATTGATCCACCGCAGAAAACACCATTGTGAACGGGAAACCCACCGCCTTAATTACCGGTGCAGCCAGCGACTTTGGGGCAGCCTTTGCCCATGTTTTTGCCCGCCATGGCTACGATCTTGTGTTGATCTCGCGCACGGCTGCCCCCATCCACCCCCTCGCAGAACAGCTCACCATGGAATTTCAGGCCTCGGTGAAAATTTTGCTCCATGACCTGTCCCATCCCAACGCCCCGGATACGATCGCCGCGCAGCTTCAACAAACCGGCATCGAGGTGCAAATTTTAGTGAACACATCAGAGCGCGGGGCATGGGGTCAGTTTGTGACAACGGATGCAACGGCGGAATGGCAGTTAATGCAGGTCAATATGGTGGCGTTGACCCAGTTAACGAAGGTGTTGCTGCCGGGGATGTTGCGACGTGGGACGGGAAAGATTCTCAATGTGGCATCGTTGGCGGCGTTTCAGCCGGAGTCCTGGCGGGCGGTGTATGAGGCGACCCAGGCCTATATCCTCGCGTTTTCCCAAGCGTTGGCGGCTGAATTGCAGGGTACAGGGGTGACGGTGACCGTCTTCTGCCCGCAACGGTGGGATCAATCCACTGCCTCCGATGATCTAGAGCGTGAGTCGGCGCTGACGACGATGGCGCAATGGGGCTATCAAGCTTTATTTGCGGGGCAGACGGTGGCGATTCCCGGTTGGAAACATCGCCTGATGGCGGCCATCACTGCCTTGCTGCCGCGCCGTTGGACGGGCGCGATCGCTGCTTTCCTCCTGCCTCACCCCCCAAGCCCCCCCGCCGATCGCCCGTAACCTTGGTGGATGGGTTATGGGGCTTCCGGGGTCGGGGGTTTGGTGCAGGTGAGGGTGAGATCGGGGGATTGGGCATCGAGGATTTCGCAGGTGCTGAAGCCGACAATGCCGTCGGGTAAAAGGGTATGGATGCGCTGAAAGTCTTTGACGGCTTGAACCGTGAGGCGGCCAAAGTAGCCGTCGAGGGGGCCGGTATAGAGGTCTAGATCCATGAGGATTTTTTGAATGACGAGGACATCTTTGCCATAGCTGCCGTAGCGGAGAATGTCACGAATGGTGAGAGGACGGGTGAGATCTACCTCGCTGAGGGAGAACGATCGCATCTGAGGGGGGCGGGTTGGGGGCGGGGCAGGGGTAGAGCGAGACGGGTTGAGGTCAAGGGTTAACGGACTGAGGGGCGATCGCAAGATCGGGGGCGTGAATTGGGGCGATCGTGGGTTGGGCGTTGCGGTTTGATCCGTTGGGGCGGTGGGGGCGATCGCCGGTGCTGTCCTGCCATTCCCTGCAATCGGGGCGGCTGTCCCCACCCCCGCACCCGAATTTGGCGCGGAAACGGGGGACTCTTCTGCCCCATCCAACTGAGATGACATCGCCCTCAGTTGGGCAAGACTGGCGCTCAGAGCTTCACCCTCACGCCCCGCCTGGACGCGAAGATTTAACGGGGGAAAGGTGCGATCGCTCGCGTCCGCCGGTTCTTCCTCAGCATCCACATCGACGGTGGGGGATGCGGTGATGGGGTTGGCTTCCGGTGGGGGGGAAGGCTCGCGCACGACGAGATCCGTGGTGAGTTGGACAATGGTTAAGATTGGCAGTCCAACACCTAACAGCACCGTGGCAAGAGTACTGTAGGGGATCTCTTTGATCTGCTTTTTGAACAGGAGAAACAGGAGAAAGAAGAAGGTTAACAGCGATAGCAGGATTAGCCCAGTGTAGTAGGGGATGTTGGGCGGTGACGCGGGGGTTGCGGGGGAGTGGGGCGGCGTGAGGGTTTCTTCTAAGGGTGTGGTTTGCGATCGCGCCCCATCTCTGAGGGCGAATCGGTCGTCTGTAATGTTGATGGCTGGATTGGCTAGGGACATTGCGTTAAGGACATTACCGACACACAGGATAGATTCAAACAAATTCTCCACTCATCTTAGGGGAATTTCGGGACGGGCTGATGGACAAGGGCCGTATTGACTTGGGACTGAAGCTCCGACAATGATCCTGTATTTTGAATTACCACATCCGCCGCCGCAACTTTATCCCCCAGGGACATTTGACTCTGGATACGCTGGTCGGCTTGGGCGGGGGTGAGGCGATCGCGCTCGATCAACCGCGATCGCTGCTGTTCCGGCTCACAAGCCACCACCCAAATTTCACTCACCCAATCCGTTAACTCCGCTTCAAACAATAACGGAATCATCAACACCACCGTAGGTGCATCCCGCAAGCCTGCCAACGCCTGATCAAAATAATGCCGGACAACGGGGTGAATCTGATCCTCTAACCACCGCCGCTCGGCGCGATCGCGAAACACCAGATCCCCCAGCCGTCCCCGATCCAAACTGCCATCCGCCCGGAGCATCACCGCCCCGAACCGCTGCGCGATCGCCGCCAACACCGGACTGCCCACCGCCACCGCCTGCCGCGCATAGAGATCCGCATCTAACACCGGGAGATGATGGTGCGTCACCAGGTGAGCCGCCACCGTACTTTTACCCGTGGCAATCCCGCCCGTTAAGCCGATTTTGCGCTGCATGGTCGTTCGTTCCTATCCTTTGAGGCTATTCCCACCGTAGGATACCCTTAAGATTCCCGTTAAACTTTTTAATATATTCCCCCATTATCCCGCCCAGAGAGGCTTAAACCCTATGACAGTGCGATCGCCCGAACCCCGTTGGCTCACCATTTATCGGCTCCTCCGGTGGGATAAACCCGCTGGCCGGTTGATCTTGATGATTCCGGCCCTGTGGGCGGTGGTGTTGGCGGCTCAGGGTGCGCCGCCGTTGCCCTTGGTGGGGGTGATTGTGGTGGGCACGCTTGCCACCAGTGCGGCGGGCTGTGTGGCGAACGACCTGTGGGATCGGGATATTGACCCCCAAGTGGAACGCACCAGCCAGCGTCCCCTTGCGGCGCGGAGTCTGTCGATTCAAACGGGGGTTGTGGTGGGGGCGATCGCGCTCCTCTGTGCGGCGGGGTTGGCCCTCTATTTAAATCCCCTTAGTTTTTGGCTCTGTGGGGCAGCCGTACCGTTTATTCTGCTGTATCCCGGTGCGAAGCGGGTGTTTCCGGTGCCGCAGTTGGTGTTGGCCCTGGCGTGGGGGTTTGCGGTGTTGATTAGTTGGGCCGCCGTGACGGGGAGTTTAACCCAGGCAACGGGGTGGCTCTGGGGGGCGGTGCTGCTCTGGACGCTGGGATTTGATACGGTCTATGCGATGAGCGATCGCGAAGATGATGCCAAAATTGGGATTTATTCCAGTGCGCTCTTTTTTGGCCGCTACGCTGCCATGGCCGTCGGGGTGTTTTTTCTGGGAACCGCTGGACTTTTAGCCGAGTTGGCGGTGCAATTGACCTTGCATTGGAGTTTTTGGCTCACCTGGGCGATCGCGCTCCTCGGCTGGCTCTGGCAAACCTGGCAACTCCAACGCCCGGATCTACCCCGTCCCCTCTACGGCCAAATCTTCAGCCAAAACGTGATCATCGGTTTCATTCTCCTGATCGGCATGATCGCCGGATCACTGCTGATGGGGTGATGGGAATTAGCGATCGCAATTCGGGCGAGGCTTTAAATTTTGGTTCACCACCTGGTTTCGTCCCCACACCTTCGCCTGCAACAGTCCCTGATCCGCACGGTTCAACAGACTTTTCCCCTCCGGATCATCATCCGGTTGCAAAGTGGCCGCCCCCACACTGATCGTAATCGTCAGCGTTAGATCGTTTTCGACGTGAAACGGCTGTTCCGCCACTAAGCACCGCAAACGTTGGGCAACATCCTGGGCTGTGTTCGCGTCCGCCTGCTTGAGCAGCACCACAAACTCTTCACCCCCGTAGCGAAAGATCACATCCTGATTGCGGAGATAGCTGCGAAAGCGTTGCGCCAATCGTTGTAAGACGCGATCGCCCACCACATGACCGTAGGCATCATTCACCCCCTTAAAAAAATCCACATCCAAAATCAACAAACTAAAGGGTTGATGCTGCGCAAACGCCCGTTGGGTTTGGCGGGGTAATTCCCACTCCAGCGCCCGGCGATTACTCAACTCCGTCAGCGGATCGGCGAGGGCAATACTAGAAAGAAAATCATTAGCCTGGATTAATTCATCCTGGTGCTTTAACCACCGTTGAGCCGCCGTGAGTTGGGCCAGCAAAAGCTGCTGCTCCGCCAGAAATAGCTCCGAAGCCCCCGCCGCCGTTAACCGGAGATAGGCATCCGCACCCTGACGCAGCAACGCGGCTTGAGTCAAAATCTCCCTTGGGCGATCGCTGGCAGTCAGATTAGCCTGAATCTCCACCCCCAGGCAATAGATGGCGCGGGGTAAAGCCGTTGCCAAAACCTGCCCTAAACCCTGGTGGATCAGTTCAGCACTGACGATGACCACTTGGGCCGTAGAGTGACGCAATGTTGCCAAAACATCAGTGTGCAGCACCCCGTGACAATACGCCGTGTTGCTGGGTTCAAGGTAGCGCTTCAGACATTGCTGGAATGCGCGATCGCCTATTACCACAGTAGATACATCTGTGTTCATCACTGGTAGGGATAACTGAATAGAGGGAAAAATGGCGGGAAAACCAATACGACTACTACACACTGAAATTCCAAAAATAGTGCTGTTATCCTACTGGTACAGAATAAAGCTCCATCGTTTCAGACATAATGTTCCAAGCGGAAATAATCTTTACTAAAATCTTAAAAATCGAGAATAATTTATGAACTTTTAATCAAGTTAAGCATTAAGCCATGCACTTTATCTTAGCTTTACTCCACGAAAGATACCAGTAAAAATACTGAATCAAAAAGTAAAAATTAAACCTCCGGCTAACCGTTGGGTTTGTTCCATGGCAATCCTATTTGATTCATAAACAGGCAAGGGACTTAAGACCCTTGGTGATGAGGAAATAAGATCTCCGATTGATTTAGGATCGCCATATGGCCATCTCATTCCATTTAAGGAGACTCAACTCTGAGAAACAAGGGGCGTTATTCCCTTGCCTTTTTCAATGGTGAAGTGAGATTGTGGTAGAGCGGCTTGCGAAAATGAGAACAGGACTGCTCACATCTGAAGAGGGACTAGAAACCCGCTTGATCTATACCGTTGGGTTGGATGGGTGATGGGTTTAGCAACGATGAGGAAACATTTTGATTCGACAAACGACGAGATCCCGCATCCTAGTATCACGACACACATTCACCAGTGGGTTACGGCGGATGACTAGATTGTAGTGATGGCAGGAGTTTAAGCCACCTCATCCACCCGACTGGACTGTTTCGGCTAAAGCTGTGTATTAGAAAATCGCTGAAATCCTCTGCAATGCAAAAAAATCAAAATCCTGTTGCACTATTTTAACTGAAATAGTCCACTACAATAAAGCCTGTTTTTAGCTGTGCCATTGCACTAGCCCAGGATACCCAACTCTAAGCCACCTCGTGGCCGACCGCCAGAATCATTGCTTTCACCTGTTCTCGATCTAGAGCACCGTTGACCGTAACCTGATGTTGGCTCAAGTCTGCCTCCACAATGGCAGCAGGGTCATTCGCTTTGATCGCATTGGTGATGGTTTTGACGCAGGCTTGACAAACCATACTCGGCACATGAATTTGAATCAGCATCTGAACAATTGGGTTACTGAACTAGGGTATTCCATTATCCCAATTCTAAGCCGTCCTGCCAGGATTGTAACAAGGCGGAAGATCCTTGGAGATGGTAAGACCTCTCCTCTGCAAGGATTGCGATGGACTATCGATCTCATCGTCTACAATATGTGCAGGTTGAGGTTCATGCATGGATAAACCGACAATCATTTGTGTTGATGATGAAATATTGGTGTTGTCAAGCTTGCGGGACTTGTTATACCAAGCGTTGGGTGATAACTATTGTATTGAAGTGGCAGAAAGTGGTGAAGAAGCGCTCGAACTGCTGACGGAGTTATTGCAGGATAAAGTTGAAATTCCATTGATCATCAGTGATCAATTAATGCCGGGTCTCAAGGGGGATGCGCTGCTGGTTGAAACCCATCGTCAATCTCCCAAAACATTGAATGTGATGCTGACGGGGCAAGTGAGTCCGGAGGCGATGGGTCGGGCGGTGAATCAAGCCAGTTTATATCAATACGTGGCTAAGCCTTGGAATGGCTCGGAACTGATTGAACTGGTGCGGACGGCGTTGCAAGATTATTTCCAGACTCAGAATCAGCAGGAGATTAACGTATCCTTACAGGCGTTAAATGTCCAGCTTGAAAAAGAAGTGGATGTCCGAACATCTATGCTGCGCTACAATCTCGCCCTGAATCGATTGATGGCTCAGGCATCAACGCAGTTGTTGAAGACGGCGGTGCAGGACTTGGATCAGGAGATTCAGGCTGTGTTGGAGCAGTTTGGAACGTTTATCCGGGTTGATCGGAGTTATTTGTTTCAGGCGTTGCCGTGTGGAAGGCGGGTGTCTTGTACCCATGAATGGTGTGCGTCGGGAATTACTGCCCATCAAGATGATTTGCAACGGGTTGAGTTGACGATGTTTCCGTGGGTGTTTGGGCGGATTTTTGCGGGGGAGACGGTGTATATCCCGGTGGTGGCTGACTGTTGGGAGGAGACTGAGGCGGCCCGGGAGGTGTTGATCCAGCAGGGGATTCAGTCGTTGCTGTGTGTGCCGATTATGGTGCAGGGGGAGTGTTTTGGGTTTGTGGGGTTTGATGCGGTGCGTCAGCAGCGTCAGTGGTCGGAGCAGGAGATTCAGGGGCTTCAGATCATGGGGGAATTGTTTGCGGGGGCGATTCAGCGACAGCGGACGGAGTTGGCGCTGCAAGAGAGTGAGGAGCGGTTTCGGAGTGCGTTTGATCATGCGGCGATTGGGATGGCGATTGTGAGTTTGGAGAATCGCTTTGTCAAGGTGAATGCGGTGTTTTGTGAGATGTTGGGGTATTCGGAGCGGGAGTTGCGATCGCTGACGTTTCCGCAGATTACTCACCCGGATGATCTCAGTGGGAATTTGCAGCAGCGGGAACGGTTGATGCGCGGCGAAGTCCAGAGTTATCAGCTTGAAAAGCGGTATCTGACGAAGCGACGGGCGGATATATGGGTGTTGCTGAATGTGGCCCTGGTGCGCGATCGCTCCGATCGCCCCCTTTATTTTGTGACGCAGATTCAAGATATCCGCGATCGTAAATGGATGGAACAGGCCATCCAAGACCGAGAGCAACGCCTCCGCCGCATCACCGACACAATTCCGAGTGTGGTCTATGTCTATCATTTATTACCCAATGGTGAGCATTTTTTCTCCTTTGCCAGTTCTGAGACGGAGCACCTCCACGAAGTTTCAGCCCAGGCAATGTGTGATGATCCCAACACCATTTTTGATCTGATTGTGCCGGACGATCGCGATCACCTCAATGCCTCCATTGCCCACTCTGCTGCAACCCTAGAACCTTGGCAGTGTGAATATCGCATTCGCACCGCCAGCGGCCGATTGAAATGGATACAAGGCACGGCTAAACCAGCCCGACAACCGGATCACAGCATTATTTGGTATGGAGTTTTAACCGAAGTAACGACTCTCAAAGAAACCGAAGCGGCGTTGCAAGAAAGTGAATCACGTCATCGAATGATGCTCGATGCGATTCCGGACTTGATGATTTTTATGGATGGGGATGGGGTGTATTTGGGTAAGTTCCGATCGCGCCATAGTCGAGACTTGATCCCGCTCGCCCAGGATCATCAGTCAATGGGTAAAAGTATCTTGGATCTGTTGCCGCCGGAGATCGCCCAACGCCAACTTGAGGCGGTTAAGGCAGCGATCGCCACCCAAACGGTACAAGTCTTTGAACAAGAACTCTGGTTCGAGGGTCAGCACATCTACGAAGAAGTCCGGATCATTCCCTATCACATCAACACGGCGCTCTTGATCATTCGGAACATTAACGATCGCAAGGAAGCCGAACTCGCCCTCCAACGCAGCGAAGCCAAAATGCGGGCGTTAATCAACGCGCTGCCGGATTTGTTGATCCGTATGCACCGGGATGGAACCCATCTAGAGATTCACAGTCCGACCACCTTTAACACTGTCGTGCCTTTGGCCGAGGCGATCGGCCGCAATATCCGGGATCTTTTGCCGCCAGAAATGGCCGAACAACGGTTAGCCTTCTGTGAGCGTGCCCTAGCAACAGGGGAAATTCAGCGTTATGAATTTCCGATCCAAGTCCAGGGTCAAGTGGCTTGGGAAGAGGCGCGGATTGTCCCCCTCAATGCCGATGAAGTGCTGATCGTAGTGCGAGATCTGACCCAGCGATATCAAGTGGAAGCGGCCCTGCGCCACAGTGAAGCGACGACCCGCGCTCTGCTCCAAGCCATTCCCGATATTTTGATTCAGTTGGATCGAGACGGCAATCGCCTCAACTTTTTTGCCCGCGACAATTTCCCGGTCTATAACCCGAACACGATTGCGATTGGGGGAAATATTCGGGATACGCTGCCGCCAGAGATTGTCCAAAAGCGGCTTGCCTGCATTGCAGCGGCTCTGGATACCGGGACGGTGCAAGTTGATGAATATACGCTGATCATTGATGATGATTTGCGGTATCAAGAGGCGCGGTTTGTGCCGATTTTGGACAATCAAGTGCTGGTGATTGTGCGGGATGTTAGCGATCGCAAACGCTTTGAACTCGAACTGCAACAGGCCAAAGATGCCGCCGAAGCCGCCAGCATCGCCAAAAGTCGGTTCCTCGCCAACATGAGCCATGAACTCCGTACCCCCCTCAACGCGATTTTAGGCTTTGCCCAGGTGATGGAGCGTGATGCAACCCTGAGTCCACACCACCAAGACAATCTCCAGATTATTCTCCGCAGTGGCGATCATTTGCTGTCGTTGATTAATAACATTCTGGATCTGTCCAAAATTGAAGCGGGTCACCTGACGGCCAACCCTGTCCCCTTTGATTTAATCAACCTGGTGCAGGCGGTGTATGATTTGCTGCACCATGCAGCGATCGCCAAAGGACTCCAGCTTGATCTCAGCCTTGATCCGCAAATCCCGCGCTATGTCTGTTCCGATTCCGTCAAATTACGCCAAATCCTGATCAATCTCGTCAGCAATGCGATTAAATTTACAGCCCACGGCTCTGTCAGACTACAGGTAATCCCCTGCACCACCGAAACCCGACCCGATGATCTGTCATTTTTGATCGAAGATACCGGCGTTGGTATCCATCCCCATGAACAATCGAAAATTTTTGAGGCCTTTGAACAAACCACGGCTGGGCAGAACGTCCCCAACGGAACCGGCCTGGGCTTAACCATCAGTATGCGGTTTGTGGAATTACTTGGGGGTCGCCTGATGCTCTGTAGCGAACCGGGGCAGGGCAGTACCTTCTGTGTGACATTACCAATGCCCGCCACCGATGCCATTCTCCCCACCGAACAGGCTGAGATGCGACGGGTGCAAGGGATCGCGACAGACTGTAGCCCTCCCCGTCTGCTGGTTGTGGATGCGGATGATCTTGGCCGTCGTTTTCTGGTGGAACTGCTTTCTAGCATCGGGTTTCAACTCCAAGCCGCCGCCACCGCCCCTGATGCTCTGGCTCAATGGCAAACCCACCGCCCAGATCTGATCATGATCGATCTCGATGTGCCGGATGCGCTGACGACCATGGAACAGATTCGCACTCAGGAAGCAGCGAACCCCACCGGGCAGCCGATGCCGATAATTGCCCTCACGGCCCATGCCTTTGAGCACGATCGCGAGGCTGCGATCGCCGCCGGTTGTGATGCATTTCTCCCTAAACCCTGCACCGAAGCAGATCTGCTCACGACACTCGCCTCTCATCTGAACATCATCTATACCTACAAATCCCCGGCCCCCAAACCGTCCCAAGACCCCCTCCCCACACTTCAACCCAACGATTTTGAAGGTCTTCCCCTGGCGTGGGTACAAAACCTCAACAAAATGGCAATGCTCTGCTACGACGTACAAGTGCATCAGTTGATCGCAGAACTTTCCCCCGACCACAATCGATTGCGCCAAATGTTGAGCCACCATGCCAATAATTTCGACATGGAGCCCATCATCAACGTCACGCAACTCTATTTAGAGCAGTGTGGTGAGTCTTTGGATCAAGTAGATTGACGTACTCCCCCGCATAAATGACGGGGGATTCTGGGTTCAGACAGCAATTGCAGGCGTAGCCCGTCTTATATTGCCTCGCCCGATGGACAACGCCCTGCCCATACGGTGCTCACCCCGGAATTTTACTTCGCGCTAGCGAACGCTTTTACTGTATCACCACCGAATCAATTCGGTTATTCGCTTATATCCCCCGAATAAAATTCAGGGGGCTTTACGCATCACGCTCGTAAAAAAAATCGGGATGACTGGATTCGAACCAGCGGCCCCTTCGTCCCGAACGAAGTGCGCTACCAAGCTGCGCCACATCCCGAAAATGAAGCTTTTCCACTATAGCATAGGGGTCTGGGTTTGGGACAAGGGGTGAATGTGGGGAATCCTTTGCGATCGCCCGCCCCCGGCCTCTACACTGTAAAGAAATGTAACCAAGCTGAGAGCAACCCATGGCGAGAGATTTACGGGGCTTTATCCAACAACTCGAAGACCGCGGCCAACTGCGCCGCATCACCGCCCCCGTTGACCCAGAACTCGAAATCGCAGAAATTTCCAACCGGATGCTCACCGCTGGCGGCCCCGGCTTGCTCTTTGAAAATGTCAAGGGGGCAAAATTTCCCGTCGCCGTCAATTTAATGGGCACAGTGGAGCGAATTTGTTGGGCGATGAACCGGGAAAACCTCGCCGAACTCGAAGACCTGGGGCGTAAGTTGGGGATGCTCCAACAGCCGAAGCCCCCGAAAACCCTCGCCCAGGGGGTTGATTTTGGCAAATTACTTTTTGATGTGGTCAAAGCCAAGCCGGGGCGCGATTTTTTCCCGCCCTGTCAGCAGGTGGTCATTGAAGAGGGTGATCTCGACCTCAATACCCTTCCCCTGATCCGTCCCTACAGCGGCGACGCGGGGAAAATCATCACCCTGGGGCTGGTGATTACGAAGGATGTGGAAACGGGCACGCCCAATGTGGGGGTTTATCGATTGCAATTGCAGTCGAACAAGACGATGACGGTGCATTGGCTCTCGGTGCGGGGCGGGGCGCGACATTTGCGCAAGGCGGCGGAGGCGGGGAAAAAGCTAGAAGTTGCGATCGCCCTCGGTGTCGATCCCTTAATCATCATGGCCGCCGCCACGCCGATCCCCGTGGATCTGTCCGAATGGCTCTTTGCGGGACTCTATGGCAAAAGCGGGGTCAAGCTGGCCAAATGTAAAACCGTGGATCTCGAAGTTCCGGCAGACTCTGAATTTGTCCTTGAAGGGACGATCACCCCTGGTGAAATGCTCCCTGATGGCCCCTTTGGCGATCACATGGGCTATTACGGCGGCGTGGAAGATTCGCCCCTGATCCGCTTCCACTGCATGACCCACCGCAAAGATCCGGTGTATCTCACCACCTTCAGCGGTCGCCCGCCAAAAGAAGAAGCGATGATGGCGATCGCCCTCAACCGCATCTATACTCCAATACTCCGCCAGCAAGTCTCAGAAATCACCGATTTCCTCCTCCCCATGGAAGCCCTCAGCTACAAAATGGCGATTATTGCGATCGACAAAGCCTACCCCGGCCAAGCCCGCCGCGCCGCCCTCGCCTTCTGGTCAGCCCTGCCCCAATTCACCTACACGAAATTTGTCGTCGTCGTCGATCAAGACATCAACATCCGCGATCCCCGTCAAGTGGTGTGGGCGATTAGCTCCAAAGTTGACCCCGTGCGCGATGTGTTCATCCTCCCCGACACTCCCTTTGATACCCTCGATTTTGCCAGCGAAAAAATCGGCCTCGGCGGCCGCATGGGCATCGATGCCACCACGAAAATCCCCCCGGAAACCGATCACGCCTGGGGCGAAGTCCTCGAATCTGACCCCGCCACAGCCGCCCAAGTGGATCAACGCTGGGCTGAATACGGCCTCGCCGATATCAACCTCACGGAAGTTGATCCCAATGTGTTCGGCTACGAAGTCCGTTAAATTCCCCAAACCCGTCTTGCTAAGGGGTGGGGCGATCGCAAATGTTCAAGATCATGGCCTCAAACTGTTCGGCTTGGGAACAGATTTGCTTAACCTGCTGCCATTGTTGGGTGAGGATTGGGGCATGAGTCCGGTATGCTCTCAGGTTCTTTTTAATGCGCTCGGCTTTGGGTAGCACTGCGAGGCCTGATTCCACATTAGGATTACATTCAGCTTGGGCAAGAAGTGAATGAGTTTGATTTAGCAGAGCGGCTGCTAGCCAGGTTCCTGAAGATTGAGCCGGTAGGCAGAGGAGGGCGCGATCGCCCAGTTCTACCAGCCCTAACCAGCTTTTGATCACCATTTCCAACGCATCTACCGTATCAGACACCGGTGGACAGGACATCCCACAGGGAAGTTGTGGCCAGGCATTGTCTTTTGCCCAAGTGACGACCGTACTACCACAGTCCGAATACTGCTTAAACGCGACATCGACATCGACATGAATGATGAGTAGATCAAAATTCACTAAAGTAGGATCGTCATGCCATGGGCCACGATGTCGCTGATGGGCTTCGTAGCACCATTTCAGCACACCCCCCCAACCCCCTCCCAGCCTTGGCTGTGTCGATTCTGGTTGCAAGGGGATCATGATGAAAGGGTTGGATAAAATGGCGTTGAGGGCAGCGTGAATCACTTCATAATCTGTCGGCCCCTCGGCAACAAGGGCAATGCGGAATGCCTCAGACATTGGGCACGGCTCCTAAATGTCCCATCAGCCACAGACGAGAGAGGGGATATTGTTGATTGAGTTCCATCAGTTGGGGTGTGAGAGTGAGGCGATTAATCACGGTTTGACCCTTATTGTTACGCTCGACCGCAAATAGACGCACCTCAGGATCGGATAAGTCTAAACCATCTAAAGCAGCAGGGTTATGGACGGTGAAAAGCAGTTGTCGATCCAGAGCATTGTGTTTTAGCCAACCGGCGATCCGCGAGATCAGTGCCTTCAGTAAGCGGGGGTTGAGTGCCTGATCTAGGTTGTCAATGGCCAATATTTTAGGGGCTTGAGTTAGGAGACAAAGTAACGCGGTAAACAGTACATAAAGTGCGCCTTCGCTAGCATCATAGGCAGTGAGTTCGTTACGGCTTTTTTGCATGAAGCGATCGCTAAATTTCAAAATCTGCTTAGTCCGTGGCACTTTGGGTGAGAGCAGGTTCGCTCCGTAGCTAGTGGTTTCAATATCCACAACCCAATCAATGAGTTCTAAAACTTGCTCCAAAATAGCTTCACCTTGCTCTCCCTGAGATTCCAAATGTTGCTGCAACATAGCGAACCCATGGGCCAGCTGTCCACCACTCAAACCCACGGGAAAACGAGATTGCTGGTCAGGCAAAATGCCGCGCAATGTGGGGGTATTTGGACAATAAATTGCAAAATCTTGGAGTTTTTGCATCAGTTGTGCAGCAGGGTTATCCATTGTCAAATTCACTAACTGTAAAGCCGCAAGTCCGGCTTGAGCATTCAGATTTTTCTTGTTACGAACTCCATCAGAAATGATGTCCGTTTTTCCATCATGAAGAACTTCGGTTTTATAAGACCAAGCGGGTTCAGGGGATTCAATAGGATTCAGTAAAGAAACGCGGTAAACAGCATTAGCTTCACTGGTTGCCTCAATCGTGATGTGGGGCGGAGTCCGCTCTGATGCAAATGAGCTTTTGTACAATCGGGGCAACCCTGCCCGCACTCCCCGCCGCAATAAACTTTCATCATCAACTACGCCGTTGGCTGCTGCCCCCAACACCCCCAAGGCTTCGAGGAGGTTGCTTTTACCAACACCATTCGCCCCAATAAAGCTGTTAACGCGACCGAGTTTAAGTGTGGCATGATAAATGGATTTAAAACCTCGAATGTCCACTTGGCGAATCATAGTGTAATTAATTATTATTAATCGGTTAAAGTCACGAGAGAACTATAGCCATTCTCTATGAAGGATAAATAGGCAAATGATGAATAGAAAAGGGGGTTTATCTCACTTTTGTGATCACTTCAGATCACCCACCCCTACGCATCCGGGTCGGAGATTTTTGAATGTGTCCCGACCGAAAGAGGGGCGTGATTCTAAGATTCACAATTGATCAAGGATCACTATAGTCCAGATTTGGGATGAGATCACGGGACGATCGCACTTCAACGGGTGGTGAGTTCGAGGAGGAGACGCTGGATCATGAGGGTGTCTTGGGCGTTGGGGGTGAGGTGGAGATACTGTTGGAGATCGTGGCGGGCGGCGGGCCAGTGTTGGAGTTCGTAGTGGAGGAGGCCGCGGGTGCGGTGTTCGAGGGGATGATCGGGGAAGAGGAGGAGGATGCGATCGCAGCAGGCAATTCCCTTCGTAAACTCCGATTGATTGAGATAAATGTGCTTGAGATTATTCAACATCCGCGCCAAAAACAGTTTGGCGGTGACGGGTTCTAAAAAGTGGGTTTGGAGGGTAATCGGGCGTTGATAGATTTGACTGAGGAGGGCTTCACAGTCTTGCTCAAAGAGGATTTCACCCCGATTAAAGGCATCGACAAAAATGCCCACCGCTTCAAATTCGGGGCGGATTAAAAAATGTCCTGGCATCCCGATCCCCACCATGGGAAAGTCGATGCGCTGGGAAATATCGAGATAAACGAGGGCGAGGGTGATGGGAATACCGAGGTGGCGATCGAGTACGTCGTTGAGGAAACTATTGCGGGGGTCGTAGTATTGGTCGGTGTTGCCTTGAAATTGGTGCTCGGTGTAGAGGACGTGGTTAATCGCCTCGATCACTTTCAAGGGGTAGGGGGTGGCGGGGAGGCGCGATCGCACTTCCGCCGCCAGGGTTTCAAGTTGCTCGTGACAGTGAGCCGGGTCGAGGTTGGGGTATTCCTCTTGGGCGATCGCCAAGGCCGCAGCGGTGAGATCGATCATCGCCTCCGGTTTTTGCACCAGAGTTTGAAACCATTGCCGGGCCGGAACAAGCACCATCGTGATCGCCCCTAGACCGTGGCTTTGTTCTTGCGGGCTTGCTCTTTTTCCTTTTGTTTGGCGCGTTTAGCGGCGCGTTTGGCGGCATCGGCTTCGGCTTGTTTTTGGGCTTCGATGCGGGCGTTTTCCTCGGCGATTTTGTCGAGATAGTAGTGATAATCGCCGTTGTAGACGACTAAATCCCCGTCCCGTACTTCGACGATTTTCGTGGCGACTTGGGAGATGAAATAGCGATCGTGGGAGACGATCAACACGGTGCCGTCGTAGTCGTGGAGGGCGGATTCGAGCATTTCCTTGGCGGGAATGTCGAGGTGATTCGTCGGCTCATCGAGGATCAACACATTCACCGGACAGAGCAGCATTTTCGCCAGAGCCAGGCGGGCTTTTTCACCCCCACTCAGGGCGGCGACGGGTTTGTACACTGTTTCACCGCTGAAGAGAAAACGACCGAGGAGGGTGCGGACTTCTTCGTTTTTCCAGTCGGGGACTTCGTCGTGAATCGTGTCGAGGACGCTTTTTTTAAGGTCGAGGGCTTCGGCTTGGTTTTGCTCGAAGTAGCCGGGGATGATGTTGTGATCGCCAAACTCGGCGGAACCATCTTCGGGAGATTCGAGGCCGACGATCATCCGGAGCAGGGTGGATTTACCGCAGCCGTTGGGGCCGAGGAAGGCGATGCGATCGCCCCGTTCCACGAGCAAATTCGCCCCTAAAAAGAGCACCTTATCGCCGTAGGTATGGGAAAGGTCTTCGATTTTTACCACTTCGCGGCCACTGCGGGAGGCAGTGGGGAAGGTGAATTTGAGGCTGCGGAGGTTGGCGATCGGGGCCTCGATGCGATCGATTTTGCCCAGTTGCTTTTCGCGGCTTTTTGCTTGGGTGCTGCGGGTGGCGCTGGCGCGGAATCGTTCGACGAATTCCTGTTGTTTGGCGATTTCTTTCTGTTGGCGTTCGTAGGTGCTGAGTTGGGCGGCTTGGGTTTCAGCTTTTTGGGCAAGGTAGGCGGAATAGTTGCCGAGATAGGTGGTGGAAACGCCGCGCTCGGTTTCGACGATCTGGGTGCAGAGGCGATCGAGGAATTCCCGGTCATGGGAGATCACCACCATCGGGGTTTTGAGGTCTTTTAAATAGCCTTCGAGCCATTCGATGGTTTCAAGATCGAGGTGATTGGTCGGCTCATCAAGGAGGAGCAGATCCGGGTCTTGGAGCATAATTTTGGCGAGACTAAGGCGCATTTGCCAGCCGCCGCTGAAGGTGCAGACGAGGCGATCGCCATCGTCAGGATCAAACCCCATTTCCGGTAAAATCTTCTCAATTTCCGCATCGAGGGCGTAGCCATTGAGGGCTTCAAACCGCCGCTGGAGCTTGTCCATCTTGTGGAGCAGAGTATCGAGGGTGTCGGGGTCAGCACTTTCCATGGCGTGGGTGACCCGCATTAACTCTGCGTGGGTGGTGTTAGCATCGTGAAACACCGTCCAAAGCTCTTCGCGCACAGTTCGGGCTGGGTCAACGTCAAATTCCTGCGTTAAATACCCGATTCTCAAGTCAGCGGGGCGGATGATCTTACCGCTCGTGGGTTCGATGTGCCCCATAATTATTTGCATCTGGGTGGATTTGCCCGCGCCGTTAACACCGACGAGGCCAATGCGATCGCTGTCTTTAACCTCCCACGTGACATCCTTAAGGACTTCTCCGGTCGGATAGATTTTACTGATATGTTCTAAGCGCAGCATTACACGTCCATCCCATGGCATCTCAATCCCTTGTACTTTACCAATGTTTACAAAAATCGCCAAACATCCCAAAACTCCAAGGCTCAGATTGCCCCCCATTAACCCGCCGTTCGGTGCGGATCATGATCCCGGCCTGAGCACCGTCGGTGTAGGTTGTGATTTGTTCAGAATTGGGGCGATTGGGTGGGGGTAACGATGAATCTGTTCACGGCTTGGTCTCTTAAGGTGCAGCATTGGCCGCTCCGTCACAAAATGGCGGTGGGGTATGCGCTGGTGATGATTTTGGGGATTTTGGGGTCTGCATTAGGGTTGGTGGTGGCGGACTATTACCAAGGCCAAGGCATTCAACAGTTAAGTGATGCGAATCGCCAAGCTCGGTTATTAACCCAATTGAATGGGGAAGTGGAGCGGGTGCGGTTGGCGGGGGTGCTGTTGGAGTCGCGCTTGGCGCAGCCAGAGCAACTGTTGGTGTTGCGATCGCGGATTCGGGAAGATGTGGAATCGTCCCAAATCACCGCCGCCAAGTTGATCGATTTCGTCGAGAGTGACCCCACTTGGCTCGCTGAAAACCCCACGAAACTGACCCTTTTTACGAGGGACTACGCGATGGCGTTGAAGTTGTACGCCCAGACCTTGGATGAGCTTTTTCCCAGCGATCGGTATCGTCTCACCTCCGCTGAGCGCCGTGACATTGCCCAAGCCCTCGCGGCTCTGCAAACCAAACCCGAACTGCAAATCCTCACCGGGGTCACCTGGCAACTGGAGCAAACGGTTTTGGCGGCCCAAAATCAAGCGATCGCCGCCGAAATCGAACTCGAAAACGCCCAGGGGATTGAAAAAGGGCTGATTGTCTTGAGCAATCTGGTTGCTGCGACCCTTGCCACCGTGGGAATTTTTAGATTGACCTGGGCGGCGCTGTATCCGTTAGAATCCCTGACAAAAACCGCCAAAACGATTGCGATCGCCCACGACTACAGCCTCCGTGCCCCGATTCAAACCCACGACGAAATCGGCGTTCTCGCCAAATCCTTCAACCGCCTCATCGCCCAAATCGAACAACAGACCCAACAACTGATCGCTGCCAAAGACAACGCCGAAGCCGCCAACCGGGCCAAAAGTACCTTCGTCGCCACCATGAGCCACGAACTCCGTACCCCCCTCAATGCGATTAGCGGCTTCACCCAACTCCTCGTCCTCGAACTCGATGACCCCCAGCACCAAAACTATCTCGAAACCATTCAACGCAGCAGTGAGCATCTCCTGACCCTGATCAACGACATCCTCGACATTAGCCGCCTCGAAGCCGGAAAAATTGACATTGTCCAAGAACCTGTAGATCTCCCCCACCTCTGGAGCACCCTAGAGGGGATGTTTCGGAGGCGGACGGAGTCTAAGGGGTTGGCGTTTCAGGTGGCGATCGCCCCCGATGTGCCCACCACCATAAAAACCGACGGCAAACGACTGCGGCAAGTCTTGATGAACCTCCTCAGTAACGCGATTAAATTCACCGAAACCGGCTCTGTCAGCCTCACCGTCACCTATGACCCAAGCGCCGCTCACCTCTGCCTGATAGTCACAGATACCGGGGTCGGCATTGCCCCGGAGGAAATGCCGCTCTTGTTTAAACCCTTTAGCCAAACCCAATCGGGCCAAGCCTTGCAACAGGGCACAGGGTTAGGACTGATGCTGTGTAAACAATTCATTGAACTCTTACAAGGGTCTATTGAAATCACCAGTGAAATCACCAGTCAGTTAAACCAAGGCACAACCGTGACCATCCAATTACCTGCGATCGCCCCAGTTCACACCTCCACCGCCGCCCCACTCCCCCAGGAGCAGCCCACCGCCGCCCTGAGCTTTGAGGACATGCAATCCTTTCCCACGGATTGGCTCCTCAATGCACGCCAACAAGCCACCTCTGCTGACTTTCAAGCCCTTGAGCATTTACTGAAGGTTGCTTTAACGGACTATACATTATCAGACCAACAGAAACGTATGATTGGACTAATGCAACAATGGGTTATAGATTATCGTTTTGATCTCATTACCGAGCTTCTCACCCCGCTAGAGGTTCAGCCGGAAGCCTCGTCAGAACACGATACGATTTAATTTCATCCATCGAAATTGTCAGTATGGACCAAGGCATGGGCAACCCACAATCCCCCCAAAAAAATATCATCATCGTTGACGATACACCGGCTAACCTCCGGCTCCTCTCTGCCATGCTGGGAGAACAGGGCTATCGGGTGCGCAGTGTGACCAATGGGGCGATGGCGATTAACGCGGCCCAAGCTAAGCCGCCGGATTTGATTTTGCTGGACATCAATATGCCGAAAATGAACGGCTATGAAGTCTGCCGCCGCCTCAAAGAATCGGAGTTGACCGCTGAGATTCCGGTGATTTTTTTGAGTGCGTTGGATGATGTGCAAGACAAGATTACGGCATTTCATGCGGGAGGGGTGGACTATGTGACAAAGCCCTTTCATTTTGAAGAGGTGCGGGTGCGGGTGCGCAATCAATTGGCACTGCGCCAAGCTCAGGAAGATGTGGCCCAAAAGTCGATCGCGCTGGAATCGTTTAGCTATGCGCTGCGGGCCCTGCACCGTTTGAATACGACGGATTATGAGTCATTTCCGGGACGCTTTCGAGATTATCTTCAGACGGGCTGTGAGTTGTTGGGGACTCAATGGGGCGGGATTACCAAGATCCAGGCGAACTACTATAGTCTGGTGGCGGCGATTCCGGAGTTATCGAGTGAGGACTCGCCGTGGCACGCGATTGCCTTTCCCACAGATCTAGATAAGACCTATTGTCATCAGGTGATTACCCAGCGGCAGACGGTGATGTATTCCGATGCAGCGACGCTGCCGGAGACGGAGCCGCCCATTGGGTCGCCGTGGCGATTTCATGCGTATCTGGGTACGCCGATTTGGGCGGGGGATGCGATCTATGGGACGTTGTATTTTGCGGATGGGGAGTCACGATCGCAGCCCTTTGCCATCCATGAGGTGGAGATTATCGAGTTGATGGCCCAGAGCTTGGGACGGGCGATCGCGGACTATCAAAGTAGTGAAAGCCGCCGCCGGGCAGAATTAGCCTTTCGCCTCGAAAAACAAAAATCCGAAAAACTGCTTCTCAATATCCTGCCGCAAAAGATTGCCCGTCGCCTCAAACAAGCCCAAACCTCCCTGGCGGAACAGTTCCCCGCTGCTACGGTGCTCATGATGCGGGTGGTGGGGGTGAATGACTGGTCACAGGATCTCAAACCCGCGCAGATTGTGCAGGTGCTCCATGACGTGTTTACCCTCTGCGATCGCACCCTCGAACAGTTTGGCCTCGAAGCAATCAAGGCGGTGGGGACGGTGTGTTTGGTGGTGGGGGGGGTTCCCGTCGCCCGCGAAGATCACCTAGAGGCGATCGCCGATGTGGCCCTGGCCCTCCAAGGTGCTCTGGCTCAATTCACCGTTCCGGACGAGCTGGCCGCCTTACCTGTGCCGTTACAGATCCGGATGGGGATGCAGACCGGCACTGTGATGGCAGGGGTGATTGGCACCAAACGTCATGACTATGATTTCTGGGGGGAAGCTGTGGATGATGCGATGGCCCTCGAAACCCAGTGTCCCACTAATCAGATTCATGTGTCGGCGCGGGTGTATGAACAACTCTGCGATCGCTACCAATTCACCCCCTGCGAGTCGGACACCCGTGCTCCCGCCGCTCCCACCTACTACCTCCTCGGCAAACAGGGAATTTAAGCGCGATCGCCCCCGCTGGCCTTGCCCGCTGCCAGCCGTTAAACGTTGTCAAATTGTTCAGGATTCCACCGCATATACTTGAACAATACCGAAACAGAGCCAGAATCTAACCGGTGATCACTCTTGTCGCGATCGCGTGCCTCCCTCTGCTGCTCTGGCATATCTCCCTAGGGGAAAAGGACATTCTATGGAAACCGATGAACGGAATTGGGGCAATTTAATTTTTGACTTCAAAGCATCTGTGATTCCGGCCATTATCGGCAAAGTCTTGATTGCGATATCTGTTGCGGCGATCGTCACCATCGCCTTCTACTTGAAGATTCCGGTGGGGAAAGAAGCTCTTTCGAGCATCATCCCCGAATTGGTGTTGGGCTTGCTCCTCGTCTTTCGCACCGACACCGCCTACAGCCGTTTTTGGGAAGGCAGCCAAATCATCAGCGATATTATCGATTTAAGCCGGGGTCTCGCCCGCCAAATTTCCGTCAATATTGATGCCCCAACTGACACCGAAGCCACCACCAAGCTCGCCCATATTCGCCTTGTGGGAATGTATCTCGCAGCGGTGAAACAGCACGTCCGCTATGAAGGCCCCAACGCGGAAATGCAGCCCTATTTGAGCGAATCTCAGTTTGCCGAATTGGAAAAGGCCCACCACATGCCAAACAAAATTGCCCAATGGTTATCGGATTATTTTCGAGATGTGCATCGGGCAGGCAAAATTTCTGACATGATGCTGGTGGAGTTAAATCGTATTTTGGATCAACTCACCCTCAGCATGGGGTCCTGTGAGCGGATTTTAACCACGCCCTTGCCGCGAGCCTATGCGATTCACCTCAAGCATTTGCTGTTGATTTATTGTTTTATCTTGCCGTTTAAGTTGGTGGGTGAGTTGCAGTGGGGAACCCCGATCGCGGTGGGGGTGATTGCCTTTGCGCTGTTGGGGATTGAGGAAATCGGCCTCGAAATTGAAAACCCCTTTGGCTACGATCCCAACGATTTACCCCTCGATCAACAATGCAAAGAACTGCGCACGGATATTGAAGCGATGGTGGAATTGCCGGTTGCGTCGCCGGTGGTTCCGTCACAGTGGGTGGAGCCGGAACTCCGGTAACGGCGGATGGAGGTTCACGACTTAATCCGGTCATTGAAAAAGGCTCTCAACCTCTAGCGAGCACGATGCTCGCATTACGAAATTACGAGCGTGATGCGTAAAGCCCCCTGAATTTTATTCGGGGGATATAAGCGAATAACCGAATTGATTTGGTGGTGATACGATAAAAGCGTTCGCTAGCGCGAAGTAAAATTCCGGGGTGAGCACCTTATGGGCAGGGCGTTGTCCATTGGGCTAGGCAAGATAAGACGGGCTACGCCTGCAATTGCTGTCTGAACCCAGAATCCCCCGTCATTTATGCGGGGGAGTACGTCAACGGATTATTCCCTTGAGTTTCATCAGCCGCATTGAACTCTTAACAGTACCGGGGTGCGATCGCACCTCGGTTTTTCGGTCAACAGGGCCGAGGGATTAACCGCGATCGCGCCATCTCTTCGGGGTTTCTAAGTTAAGATAGGGCACAAATTGGCGTGAGGCGACCCTATATGAATGTATTACTAATTTATCCTCTGTTCCCAAAAAGCTTTTGGTCGTTTGAAAAAACCCTAGAACTTGTCGGCCGGAAAGCGATGCTGCCCCCCCTCGGATTAGCCACCGTGGCCGCCATCTTACCCCAGGAGTGGAGTTTTAAACTGTGCGATCGCAACGTTAGCACCCTCACCGAAGCCGAGTGGGACTGGGCCGAACTCATCGTCCTCTCCGGTATGATCGTCCAAAAAGACGACATGCTCGCCCAAGTCGCCGAAGCCAAGGGACGCGGTAAAAAAGTGGCCGTCGGCGGCCCCTACGCCACCGCCCTCCACCCGGAAGTTAAAGCCGCCGGAGCCGATTATTTAATTCTCGATGAAGGAGAAATCACGCTCCCCATGTTCATCGAAGCCATCCAAAACGGAGCCGAATCCGGTACATTTCGCGCCACCGAAAAACCCGACGTTACCAGCACCCCCATCCCCCGCTTCGACCTCCTCGACTTCGACGCCTACTCCGAAATGGCCGTGCAATTCTCACGCGGTTGCCCCTTCCAATGCGAATTTTGCGACATCATCGTCCTCTACGGCCGCAAACCCCGCACCAAAGACCCCGAACAAATGCTCGCCGAACTCGATCGCCTCTACGAACTCGGCTGGCGGCGCGGCATCTTCATGGTGGACGACAACTTCATCGGCAACAAACGCAACGTCAAGCTGCTCCTCAAAGCAATGATCCCCTGGATGGAAGAGCGCGGCTATCCCTTCTCCTTTGATACCGAAGCCTCTGTAGATCTCGCCAACGATCAGGAACTGATGGATCTGATGACCGCTGCTGGGTTTGGGGCCGTCTTTTTGGGGATTGAAACCCCCGACGAAAGCAGCCTCGAAGTCACGAAAAAATTCCAAAACACCCGCGACCCCCTCAGCGAATCGATTCATAAAATCATCAGTTCTGGGCTGCGGGTGATGGCTGGGTTCATCATCGGGTTTGACGGCGAAAAAGCCGGAGCCGGGCAGCGGATTGTGGATTTTGTCGAAAAAACGACGATTCCCACGGCGATCTACAGTATGCTCCAAGCCTTGCCCGATACTGCCCTCTGGCATCGCCTCGAAAAAGAAGGCCGCCTCCTCAGCGGTGTGGGCAACATCAACCAAACCACCTTGATCAACTTTGTCCCTACCCGTCCCCTCGAAGACATTGCCCGCGAATATGTGGATGGGTTTATGCAACTGTATGACCCGATCGCATTTCTCGATCGCACCTATCGCCACTATCGCATCCTCGGTACGGCCCCCTGTCATGCCGAGCGCCGCCGCAAAATGAAGGGCAAACCCAAGGGCAAAACCGGGATCAAATGGCGCGAAGTTCAAGCGATGTTAACGCTCTTTTGGCGGCAGGGGCTTGTGCGCAAAACCCGGTTTAAATTCTGGGTCTATTTGGCGCAAATGTTCATTCACAATCGCGGCGGCATTCCTAGCTATTTAGGGGTTTGCGCTCAAATCGAGCATTTCTTGGAATATCGAGAAATCGTTAAAAACAATATCGAGACCCAACTCGAAGCCTTCCTCGTCGAAGAAAAGCGGCTGCGGGCACAGCAAGAACAAGAGCAGAAGATGGGCGAAAAAGCGATCGCCTAGTTCCGACCCCCGTGAGGTCATCCCTGGCCTCGCTGCTCTCTGTCAGCCCGTTTTAAGTCCCCACCCGTTGAGACGTTTTTAAAACCATGCGCGTTCTACTCCTTTACCCCCTCTTTCCGAAAAGTTTCTGGTCCTTTGAAAAAGCGATTAACTTAATTGGACGCAAGGCGTTTTTACCCCCCTTGGGATTAATTACCGTCGCCGCCATCTTGCCCCAAGAGTGGGAATTTCGCCTCGTGGATCGCAATGTCACCGAACTCACCGAAGCCGATTGGGATTGGGCAGATTTAGTCCTGTTGTCGGCGATGATTGTCCAAAAACCCGATCTGCTCGCTCAAATCGAAGAAGCCAAACGGCGGGGCAAAAAAGTGGCCGTCGGTGGCCCGTTCCCCACGTCGGTGCCGCAAGACTGCGAAGCGGCGGGGGCTGACTATCTCATTCTCGATGAGGGCGAAATTACTCTGCCCATGTTCGTTGAAGCAATCCAAAACGGAGCCGAATCTGGTAAATTCCGCGCCACGGAAAAACCCGATGTCACCAGCACCCCCATTCCCCGCTACGACCTGCTGGACATGAATGCCTACGCGATGATGTCGGTGCAGTTTTCACGGGGTTGTCCGTTCCAATGCGAGTTTTGCGACATTATTGTGCTCTACGGTCGCAAGCCGCGCACGAAAGAACCCGACCAGCTTTTAGCTGAGCTAGACCGCTTGTTTGAATTGGGCTGGCGCGGCACGGTGTTCATGGTGGATGATAATTTCATCGGTAATAAGCGCAATGTGAAGCGGCTTTTGGCAGAGTTGCAGCCTTGGATGGTGGAGAAGGGCTATCCCTTCACCTTTAACACCGAAGCCTCGGTGGATTTGGCCCAGGATCAAGAGATGATGGATGCGATGGTGGCCTGTAATTTTGGGTCGATCTTCGTGGGGATTGAAACGCCGGATGAGGATAGTTTGGCGGTGACGAAGAAGTTTCAAAATACCCGTGATCCGCTCAGTGAGTCGATCCATAAGATCCAGAGTTCTGGGATTCGGGTGATGGCGGGCTTTATTATTGGCTTTGATGGGGAGAAGACGGGGGCGGGCGATCGCATCGTCGAATTCGTCGAACAATGTGCCATTCCCCTCGCGGTGTTCAGTATGCTCCAGGCTCTGCCCGATACCGCCCTGTCCCATCGCCTCGCCAAGGAAGGCCGCCTCCTCGACACCAGCGGCGACATCAACCAAACCACGTTGATGAACTTTGTGCCCACCCGCCCCATCGAAGAGATCGCCGCCGAACATGTGCGCGGTTTCTGGAATCTCTACGATCCGCAAAAATTCCTCGATCGCACCTATCGCTGCTATCGCACCTTGGGCCAAGCGAACTTCCCGAAAAAAGAACGGAAGGCGAAAAAGCCCTTTGATTGGCGGGTGTTGAAGGCGTTGGTGTCTGTGTTTTGGTATCAGGGCATCGTGCGATCGACGCGCTGGACGTTCTGGCCGTACTTGTTTGCGATGCTGCGCCACAATCGAGGCGGGGTGGTGAGTTATCTGACCATCTGCGCTCAAATTGAGCATTTCTTGGAATATCGCCAATTGGTCAAGGACAATATTGAAACCCAAGTGGCGGCCTATTTAGCACAGGAACGGGAACTACGGGAAACATCAACCCCGTCAGAACAGGCGGTGAGTGCGATCGCTTAAATTCCCCGACCTCAACAGTCACCCTTTACAATCAAGCCTGTCCACTCCTGTGTTTAGGGTGGGGTGATGCCTTGAGCCACAGCCATTGGTTTGCCATTTATTTCCCTTGTATCTCATCGTCATCGTCAACACTGGAGCATCGCAATTTTGAACGTTCTACTGATTTATCCGTTATTCCCAAAAACCTTTTGGTCGTTTGAAAAAACCCTCGATCTCGTGGGTCGTAAGGCGATGTTGCCCCCCTTGGGTCTCGTGACTGTAGCGGCAATTTTGCCCCAAACCTGGGAGTTTCGACTGTGCGATCGCAACGTCTCCGAAATTGCCGATCAAGATTGGCAATGGGCGGATCTCGTCATCCTCTCCGGCATGATCGTCCAAAAAGAAGACTTCATCGCCCAAATTCGCGCCGCCAAGCAACGGGGTAAACTCGTCGCCGTTGGTGGCCCCTATCCCTCCTCCCTGCCCCAGGAATTAGAAGAAGCCGGCGCAGATTTTCTCGTCCTCGATGAAGGCGAATTAACCCTACCCATGTTTGTCGAAGCGATCGAAGCCGGAGCCACCCACGGCACGTTCCGCAGCGAAGAAAAACCCGATGTCACCATCACCCCCGTGCCCCGCTACGACCTCCTCGACCTCAGCGCCTACTCAGAAATGTCGGTGCAGTTCTCACGGGGATGCCCCTTTCAATGCGAATTTTGCGACATCATCGTGCTCTACGGTCGCAAACCCCGCACGAAAAACCCTGAGCAACTCCTGGCAGAACTGCAATATCTCTATGACTTGGGCTGGCGGCGGAGTATTTTCCTCGTTGATGACAACTTCATCGGCAACAAGCGCAACGTCAAGTTGCTGCTGAAGGCGATGATTCCTTGGATGCAAGAGCGGGGCTATCCCTTCACGGTGAACACAGAAGCCTCGGTGGACTTGGCCCAAGACCAGGAGTTAATGGATTCGATGGTGCAGGCTGGGTTTAGTGCGGTGTTCCTCGGCATTGAAACCCCCGACGAGGGCAGCCTCGAAGTCACCCGCAAATTCCAAAATACCCGTGACCCCCTCAGTGAATCGGTGCAAAACATTGTTCGCTCCGGGTTACGGGTGATGGCGGGATTCATTGTCGGGTTTGACGGCGAAAAGTCTGGCGCGGGGCAACGGATTGTGGAGTTTGTGGAAAAAACCACGATTCCCACGGCGTTTTTCAGTATGTTGCAGGCGCTCCCCAATACGGCCCTGTGGCATCGCTTAGAAAAAGAAGAGCGGCTCCTCGTTGGGGATACGGACAAGATGGGCAACCAAACCCAGTTAATGAACTTTATCCCGACCCGACCCATTGAAGAGATCGCCCAGGAATATATCAACGGCTTTTGGCAACTGTATGATCCGCTGAAATTCATGGAGCGGGCCTATGAGCATGTGTGTATTTTGGAAGCTGCGCCGAATCGATATCAGCGGCGTGTTTTTCAGCGGAATTTTAAGCGCACGGGCAGCGATCGCCAACCCTTAGATCTCTCCGTATTGCGAGCATTACTGATCATCTGTTGGCGGCAGGGGGTGATCCGCCAAACCCGTGTCCAGTTCTGGATTTACCTCGCCAAACTGCTCAAAAACTATCCCCTCGGTGTGGCCAGTTTCCTCGGTATCTGCGCTCAAATCGAACATTTCTTAGAGTACAGAAGTATTGTCAAGAGCCAGATCGAGGCCCAGTTGGCTCTGTTCCTCGCACAAAAAGCGCGTCATGATGCCCAACAGACCCAAGTAGCGGCCTAGGGCTGCTCCCAGGGGGACGGTGTCGGGATCGCTCGATCCGGATCAGTCGTTGCATCGACGGGAGGGGTTGCGATCGCAACCCCTCCCCCGTCCCCCCCCAAATGCCAATGCTAAAATAACCGCAATATGCGAATTGTGACCACTCCTAACGTTGATTTGTCACCTGCGGTGGTGAGTCTCGTTTCCTAGCCACAGAACATTATGGAAGGATCATTTACCTTAACCCTCCAAATTGTGATCGCAGTGCTCGCAGGCATTAGCGCACAAGTTTTAGGGGAAATCCTCAAAATTCCCAGCATTGTTTTTTTGCTGCTGCTGGGTATCCTTCTCGGTTCCGATGGTATCAACGTCCTGCATCCCCACGAACTCGGTGTCGGCCTTGAAGTCCTCGTTGCCCTCGCCGTAGCGATCATCCTCTTTGAAGGCGGCCTCAACCTCGAACTGCGGGCCCTCGGACGGGTCTCCGGCAGTCTCCGCAACCTCGTCACCATCGGCACGCTGATCACCCTCCTCGGCGGGGGGATGGCCGCCCATTGGCTCAGTGAATTTCCCTGGTCAATCGCCTTTCTCTACGCCGCCCTCGTTGTCGTCACTGGCCCCACGGTCATCGGCCCCCTCCTCAAACAAGTGGCCGTCGATCGCCGCGTTGCCACCCTCCTCGAAGGCGAAGGGGTGCTCATTGACCCTGTCGGCGCGATTCTCGCCGTCGTCGTCCTCGACACCATCCTCAACAGTGATGCCCTCCCCTCCGCCATCTTCACCAGTCTGCTCCTGCGCCTGGGGATCGGCATCCTCGTCGGGGGCTTAGGTGGCTGGCTCCTAGGGCTGATTCTCAAACAAAGTAATTTCCTCTCCGAAGACCTGAAAAACCTCGTGGTTTTAGCCGGTGTTTGGGGTCTTTTTGGTCTCTCGCAATACCTGCGGAGTGAATCGGGACTAATGGCCACCGTGATCGCTGGGTTAGTGCTCCGCGCCTCCTCTCTCCCGGAAGAACGGATGTTACGCCGCTTTAAGGGTCAACTGACCGTGTTGGGGGTCTCGGTGCTGTTCGTGCTCCTCGCGGCAGATCTGTCCCTGGCGAGTATCTTGGCCTTGGGGTGGGGGTCGGTGTTGACGGTGTTGACCTTGATGTTTGTGGTGCGACCCCTCAGTGTGGTGGTTTGCACCTGGAATAGTGACCTGAATTGGCGGCAAAAGCTCTTTGTGGCCTGGATTGCGCCGAAAGGAATTGTCTCGGCCTCGGTGGCTTCATTATTCGCCATCCTCCTCACGGAGCAGGGGATCAACGGGGGCGATGCAATTAAAGCCTTGGTGTTTTTAACGATCATGATGACGGTCTTTCTACAGGGACTCTCCGCCCGCTGGGTTGCCGATGCGCTGCAAATCACCTCCTCGGAGGCCACCGGGGCGGTGATTGTCGGCTGTACTCCCCTGGGGCGATTAATTGGGTCGCTGTTCCATGAAGAAGGGGAATCGGTGGTGATGATCGACACGGATTCAGAATCCTGTGCCCAGGCGCGGGCGGATGATCTGTCGGTGTTTCAAAGTAGTGCCCTTGATCCGGATGTGTTGGCCGAGGCGGGGATTGAGTCGATTGGGACGTTTGTGGCTCTGACGAGTAATGGGGAAGTGAATTCGGTCTTGGCCCAGCGGGCGGTGGAGGAGTTTGAGCCGCCACGGGTGTTTGCGGTGTTGCCGCGCCATGACAAAGAGACCGACAAAGCGAAAGTGAAGACTCCGAAAAAAATCACGTCGGCGTTTCAGCCCCACGTACCGATGAAGTTGTGGAATCAGTATCTACGGGATGGCCAGGTGAAGCTGGGGGAAACGGTGCTCAAGTCGTCGGGGTTTGCGTCTCAACAGGCTCATTTAGAGGCGTTGATTCGGGCGGGGGAATTGTTGCCGCTGTTGGTGAAACGTCAGAAGGGGCTGCAAGTGGCGGCGGCGGATGAAGATTGGCAGGCGGGCGATCGCATGATTTACCTGCTCCATGATCCCCGCCCGAAGTTGCTCAAACGCCTATCGGGAGGGAGTTCGACGGGCCGCCTCGCCCTCGAAACCCTGCCGGAAGTGGAAGAAGTGCCGCTGACGGCGGCGAGTAGTTTGTAGGCGCGATCGCACCTCGTCCACGGGTCAATTCTGGACAAATTCTGCGGAATTGAGGCGATCGCGCTCATTCTCTAAAATTGACCACTATCATAGGGGGGTAGATTTCCCATTGTGCTCACCTGAAGAACTGAACTATGGATATCAAACTGATTTTGGCGATTTTAACCGGTGTCTTCTTCGTCACAACCCTCTTTTTCGGAACTCAAAACGGCTTTTACGACTCCGATGATTACCATGGCAATGGTTCTGCCCATTAAAATCCCTCCCATCATGGCCCGGCTCATCCCTGATTCACGTCCCTCGTCACTGCGGGCATTGCCATGGGTGCGCCGGATCTGATTCCTAGCCCCAGCCATTCCCCCCTCGCCTGTCGTCCCTACGGTGTTGGCCACGATGGTGAGGGAATTTGTCTCATGGTGAAGATGGGGCCCTATCGTATTCTGCTCGACTGTGGCCTGCGCGATCCGGCTCCCCTCCTCACCGCCGACGCGCCCCCGGCGGATTTGGTGTTTTGTAGCCATGCCCATCGTGACCACACCCGCAGCCTCTTACCCCTGGCGCAGCAGTTTCCCCAGTTGCCGATCTACACCAGCGAGGTCACGGCGCAACTCTTGCCCTTTAATTGGGACATCACCACAACGATTCCAGAGTTGGCCTGTCGGCCGTTGCCGTGGCGATCGCCGGTGCATTTTTTCCCGGATTTAACGGCGCAACTGTTTCCGGCGGGCCATCTACCCGGTGCAGCGGTGATTTTGCTCACCTATACCACTCCCGAACGATCCTATACGGTGCTCTATACGGGGGATTTTTTCCTGTCTAACTCCCGCCTGGCCGAGGGTCTATCGCTGGAAACGATGCGAGGTTCATCGCCGGATGTGCTGATTATTGAAGGGTCTGCCGGAACCGCCCGCTATCCCCGTCGCCGCCAACTGGAAAAGCAATTTCTCACCCAAATTGAACAGGCCTTAGGGGCGCAAAAGTCCGTGGCCATTTTTGCGCCGCCCTTGGGGTTAGCCCAAGAAATTCTGATGTTGTTGCGATCGCACCACCAATTTACCGGGCGGGAGTTGGGGATTTGGGTCGGGCCGGACATTGCCCAGGGTTGCGATGCCTATCTGGAAATCTTGCCCCACTTGCCCGCAGCGGTGCAGAATTTTTCTCGCCATCAACCGCTGTTTTGGGATGACCAAATTTTACCCACAGTGAGCCGCTTCACGGACGCATCCACCCCCGCTGCGCCCTGTGTCTTGCTCACCAACCGGATGGAGGATTGGCAACAGTTGGAGGCGCGATCGCCCCAAGCCTGGACAGTGTTAATCCCAGAACATCACCACGATGTCCAAGTGAATATTGAAACCTTTCATTATCACGAGGCGGTCAGTATTGATTCCTACACCCTCACCGACCACAGTGACGGCCGCAACACGACGCAACTAATCCACAATATTCGCCCGCAACATATTCTGTTTGTCCATGGTTCACCGGCAGCGATCGCGGAACTCACCAGCCTCGAAGAATTGCAAAGCCGCTACAAACTCCACGCCCCCCGCAACGCCATGACCCTAGAGTTACCCGTGGGCGATCGCTTCATTCAACCCGCTGCCCCGATCCTCACCACCTATGAAGGCGAAATTAGCGAACTCGATGCGATGGTGAATATTGCCCTCCCCTCGGCCCTGAGCCATAACCCGATCTGGTCTACCTTTGCCGATACGGGCTTAGTGGAAGCCCGCTGGCAGGGGAATGAATTGATCCTGCGCGGCCTCTCTCAGCGGGAACTCTTGCGCCAAAGCAACGCCAATCGCATCCAAGCCGGTCAAGAATGTTGCCGCAATTGCCAATACTTGCAGGGCAAAACCTGTCAGAATCCTCAATCGCCCCTCTACGGATTCACCGTCACCCTAGACGGCTATTGCCCCGCCTTTGAAGCCGAGCCGGACCGGGAGACTTGACGCTCATCCAGCTAACATTGCTAAGTTATTGGGACAAGATGAGTTCCACAAGGTTGTTAAACCCTTTGACATTATTCGCAAACTGTTACCGTCTTTAAGTGCAGACGAATTGCGACAACTTCCTTCTCTGTTGTCTTAAGTCGGATTGTGCCAAGATTTTCTCCCGAAGCCCTCGTTTAATCAAGACGAGGGTTTTTGGTTAGAGTGAGTGTAGCTTCTTCAATTGCGAGTGGAAGATAAAAGGGATTGAAGGAGTCAGTCGGATCATTCGGATTATACAGAGCAGGTGACCCGCCATTCATGCACATTGATAAGCCTTCCTTATCAATAGACAAAATCATCACGGGTCTAGCGATCGCGCCCCGCCCCCCATTGATAAGCCCCCCATATATCCCCCCCTTCGCCCCCGTCCAGATCGCTAGACCCCTGACTCTCCCGTCAAAACACATCCCCACTAGACGAAAGTATAATTTTGTCTATTGGCTGTGGGAAGATAGGGATAGGGAGGTGAGTCACGATGAAAATTCAAGGGCATGGGCAGGCGGCGATTTTGTCAACCCAGGAGGAGCGGCGCTTATTCGTGGCGTTGGGGACGGAGCGCGATCGCGCAGTGTTTGGGATTTGCTTGTATTGTGGCTGTCGAATTTCCGAGGCGTTGCAATTGCAGGTACAGGATGTGAGTCCGACGGCGATCACTTTTCGGAAAGGAACCACAAAGGGGAAACAGCGGACGCGGCAGGTGCCCACTGCGCCTCGGTTGGCGATGATTTTGGCGAATTATCGGCGACCGACCGAAGGGTATTTGTTTCCAGGGCGGCGACCGGGGAGCCATTTACAGCGGTGTCGGGCAGATCAGATTTTGAAGGTGGCGACCCAGAAAGCGGGACTCCAGGGGGTTTCGACCCATTCCTTTCGGCGCACCGCCTTAACGCGGATGCACAATGCCGGTGTACCGCTGGCGGTGATTCGGGAGATTTCGGGGCATCAGACGTTGGCGGCCTTGCAGCGATATTTAGAAGTAGAGCCAGAGCAGATGGTGGTGGCGGTGGGGGCGATTTAGGGGTGTAGCGTGACGAGGATCATCCGTAACCGTAACGGGCGATCGCACCCTCTTGATCGTCTTCATGGCGTGACTGATGCGATCATCACAATATTTTAATCACGTTGCAACGGTTGGTAAGTGGTAAGCGTTCTTTTCACAGTTTTGAATCCCTGATTCTAGAAGGCCATGTTCTTCTTTTGATTCCAAGTTACCAAGTTCAATACTTATATTTTTTGGGTTTTCGGGGTTTGAGGTATAGAATGTGTAATCTAATACAGAATTTCAGGATTTTGATCACTAAAACCCTTCATATCTTGTTAGACTCGTTTTTTTCCCACCCTAAACTCGGAAGACCCTATTTTTTCTAGCTTTTTTTAGTTGAATTGTAAAAAAAATGTTACATAAGATTCATGCGTTAACCAATTACTGTATAAGTAAATGAAAAAGAATTTCGTCGAATTTTTATTAACTTAACCTTCCTATTTTGTAATTCCCTAGTTTTCATGGTTTCAAAAGGAAGCAACTAGCTCTGTATTGTTAAGATTGGAGCTTGAATTTAAGCAACAGACATTGAGAAATAATGCAATCTAATATTAAGAAAAAAAATAGTTATCCATTAGCTATTCAAGACTCTGAATCAAATTCCGAATATTCCTCCATTTTTGCATTATCAGAAACCCAAAAAAGTCTGTGGCAGCTTTACGAATTTGCGCCCAAAAGCACAGCCTATAACCGATACAAGGCGATTAAAATCAGTGCAGCGTTAGATGTAGAACAGTGGACAGCAGTTTGGCACGACATTATTCAGCGTCACCCCGCCTTACGAACAACCTACGGACTCAATTCGGCTGGGTTACCCGTGCAACTGGTGAATGCAGCGATCGCACCTCCCCTAGAAATCATTGATGCGACTGATTGGTCAGGTGAGCAGCTTCATCATGAGCTTGGAGAACGAGTTAATTGTCCTTTTGAGCTTGAAAAAGGAATATTTCGCCTCTATTTATTACAACAGAATGCCTCAGAATTTGTGCAACTTTTTGTCGCGCATCACATTGCTTTAGATGCCAAAAGTCAAGACTTGCTCTGCCAAGAATTTGCCGATCTTTACCAGGGTCAATTTTCAGAAATACCCTTAGCATATTCGGAGTTTGTGAAATGGGAAGCGGAGCGATTAGCGTCTGCTGATGGGGATGCAGCCCGACAGTATTGGCAACACCAATTAGCTGGGGAAATTCCGATCTTAAATTTACCAATTGATCGTCATCGGGCTACGGTTTTATCCTTCCAAGGCGCATCCTATCGCGTCCCTCTTGACTCTAGTCTGACCGCACCATTAAACGCCTCAGCTACCGATCCGTTTCAGCTTGCATTGGGGGTTTTTTATACCCTGCTGTATCGCTATTCGGGTCAATCTGATATTTTGGTGAGTGTTCCTCTCGAAAATCGGCAGGGTCATCGGAATTTTCAAGAGGCAATTGGCTGTTTTGAAACAGTGGGAATTCTTCGGGCTAATGTTGACGAAACGACGACAATTCAAAACCTGCTTAAAACGATCGCTCACCTCACCACAGATAGCGATCGCTATGCACTCGTTAACCCTCTAAACACAGCCATAAAAACGCATTTTGAATTGCAGCGTAACTTTAGTCAAATGCCGCTATCGTCTGTGATGTTTAATGGGCGCAAAGTAGACGAGAATTTGGCGAATTCTGGATCACAAACACTATCAATAAAACCCTATGATTTAACCGAAAAATGCGGCGCGGCTTACGATTTGACTCTGGAATTAGTGGATGCAAATCATGGGCTATATTTAGAGATTCACTACAATCGGGATCTGTGGAGTGAGGCGGCAATTCAGCGGCTTTCATCCCACTATTTACAACTTTTGGACGGCGCGATCGCACATCCCGAAAGCCCCGTGGCACAACTGCCCCTCTTAACGCCCCAAGAGCGCGAGCAAATTCTCACCACTTGGAATCAAACCGCTGCTGACTATCCCCGCGATCGCTGCATTCATCAGCTCTTTGAAGCACAGGTACAACAGACTCCCGATGCAATAGCGGTGGTGTTTGAGGCGCGATCGCTCACCTATGGCGAACTCAACCAACGGGCGAATCAACTCGCCCATTATCTCCAACAGTTGGGCGTGCAACCCGATACCCTGATCGGGATTTATATCGAGCGTTCCTTAGAAATGATGGTGGGACTATTGGGCATTCTTAAAGCCGGTGCGGCCTATGTTCCCCTCGATCCAAACTATCCCCCCGAACGGATCGAATACATTCTTGAAAACTCCGCTACCCCGATTTTAATAACCTCTAGCACAATGCTAGACTCCCTCCCAGAGCACCCCGCTAAAATCGTTTGTTTAGACCAAGATGCGGCCCAAATTACCCAACAACCTGACGATAATCTCGCTAGTAATGTCACCCCTCAAAACCGCTGTTACGTTATTTTTACATCCGGTTCGACGGGCAACCCAAAAGGCGTAGAAATTTGCCATCAATCTTTAGTGAATTTCATCACTGCCATGGCCGCCGCGCCGGGACTCACGGCCTCCGATTGCTTAGTGGCTGTCACTACGATTAGTTTTGATATTCATACCCTTGAACTCTATTTACCCTTAACTGTGGGCGCAACATTAGTGCTAGCCAGTCAAGAAACCACGGCCAACGGGTTAGGCTTGGCGGAATTAATGGCGACCCATAAGGCTACAGTCATGCAGGCTACTCCAGCCACTTGGCGGATGTTATTAAATGCTGATTGGGCGGGTTTACCATCATTAAAAGCCATTTGTGGCGGTGAAGCATTACCCCACGAATTGGCAGATCAACTCCTCGAAAAAGTGGGGATGTTGTGGAATATTTATGGCCCCACAGAAACGACGGTGTGGTCTACCACTTGTGAAGTGAAGCGCGATCGCGATCGCACCTCTGATCGCGCCGACCGACCCGAACCCATTGGCCGCCCCATTGCGAATACTCAAACCTACATTTTGGATGCCCTGATGCAACCCGTTCCCGTCGGTGTGCCGGGGGAATTTTATATTGGCGGTGATGGTGTAGCGCGGGGGTATTTTCAGCGGCCTGATTTAACCGCCGAACGCTTTTTAGATAATCCATTTTTGCCCGGTTCACGACTGTATAAAACCGGAGATTTAGCCCGGTATCAAGCTGATGGCACGATTGAATATATTGGCCGTCTGGATAATCAGGTCAAAATTCGGGGATTCCGCATCGAACTCGGTGAAATTGAAGCCACCTTAACCCAGCATCATCATGTGTCTCAATGTGTCACCCTCGCCCGCTCCGATGAACAGGGCAACCCTCGCTTGGTGGCCTATATTATCCCTGATCACACCCGTCAACCCGACCCCGACGCGGCGACCCCTTCGCCCACCTTTCAAACTGAAGAAACAAACATTCTTCAGGAATGGCAATTAGCTTGGGATAATGCCTACAACCAAACGGAAACGGCACAGGAATCGACCCTGAATATTTCCGGGTGGGATAGTAGTTATACGGGGGAACTCATTCCGGCAGAAGAGATGCGCGAATGGGTAACGGGTATCGTCGATCGCATCACAATTAACCATCCTCAGCGCGTTTTAGAATTGGGTTGCGGGACGGGAATGTTATTACTACGAATTGCGCCCCACTGCGAAACCTATTGGGGGGTAGATGCGGCACAACAAGGGTTAAATTATATTCAACAGCAGTTAAACGCCCTGCCTGGGGATTGGTCTCAGGTGCAATTAAAACAGCAACTCGCCCATGAATTTACGGATGTTAAACCGCAGTCCTTTGATGCGGTGGTGATTAATTCGGTGGTGCAATATTTTCCGAGTATTCAATATTTAGTGACGGTGCTTGAAGGGGCGGTGCAGGCGGTGGCTCCGGGGGGGTTTATTTTTGTGGGGGATGTGCGGAGTTTGCCGCTGTTGTCGGCGTTTCATAGTAGTGTGCAACTCCATAAAGCCGCTGATGATTTACCCCTCGCGCAACTCAAACAACAGGCCTATCAAGACCAACAATTAGATCAAGAGTTGGTGATTAGTCCGGACTTTTTCACGGCGTTGCAGACCCATTTACCGGCGATTACTGAGGTTGATATTCAACTGAAGCGGGGCGGGGCGCATAACGAAATGACGAAGTTTCGCTATGATGTGGTGCTGCGTGTGGGTGGGGCGGCAAAATCGCCCCCTCAAACCGTGCTTGATTGGCAGCAGGATCAGTTAAGCCTCGACTCTATCGTAGACACCCTCCGCGATCAGCAACCCGATCGCCTCCGGGTGCGAAATGTGCCCAATGCGCGACTGGTGGAGGATCTGCGCCTTTTGGAACTGCTGGACGACACCACTGCATTGCAAACCGTCGGGGAGTTGCGCCACCGCCTGCACCAGACGGCGACGACGGGGATTGAGCCGGAAGATTGGTGGGCGTTGGATGTGCCCTACGCGGTGGAGCTTCACTATGCAACGGATCGCCTTGATGCCTATGATGTGACGTTTTATCGCCGCAATTGCACCCATACTGACCCACAAAACGGGATGGGTGCAGCTCCGTCCTCAACGCGATCGCACGCCTGGCACACCTACGGGAATAATCCGGCCTTTGGTCAATTTGCCAGCAGTTTAGCGCCCAAGTTGCGGGAGTATTTGAGCCATAAACTGCCGGATTATATGGTTCCGTCGGCCTTTGTGGCGCTGCCCAGTTTTCCCCTGACACCGAATGGAAAAATTGATCGGCGATCGCTCCCCAGTCCGGAGTTTTTCCCGTCGGCTCAGGAGGCGGGGTTTGTCGCGCCGCGTAATGAAATTGAGCAGCAGGTGGCGCAAATTTGGTCGGAAGTGCTGGGTGTTTCGCCGATTGGGGTGTATTACGACTTCATTCAATTGGGGGGTCATTCCCTGCTGGCGATTCAGATTATGGTGTTGATCCAAACGCGCTTGCAGGTGAAGCTACCGATTCATAGTTTGTTTGACTCTCCGACGGTGGCGGAGTTGGCGGCACTGGTGCGGGCGGCGGAAGGGGTGGATACGGGGGCGGATATTCAGCCGACGGCCAGGACGCACAGCCTTCCCCTCTCCGTGGGTCAGGCGCAACTGTGGTTTCTCCATCAACTCAATCCCGCCGCTCCGGCCTATAACGAAGATGTGACGATCTTTTTCCAGGAAGAGCTTGATATTCCAGCGCTGGAGCAGAGTTTCACGGAGCTGATCCGCCGTCACGAAATTCTCCGCACCACGTTCCCCGCCGTGGATGGGCAACCGATCCAACAGATTCAGCCGCCGACTCCGTTTCAGATTGCGCGGGTGGATTTGCGATCGCACCCCGAAGCCGATCGCCCCACCCAGGCCGAAGCGATCGCCACGGCGCAATTGTGTATTCCCTTCGATCTGGCCCAGGGCCCGCTCATTCGTGCCACCGTTAGCCAACTGGGCGATCGCCACTATCAGCTCAATGTGGCGATGCACCATATTCTCTTCGATGGTGAATCCGGTAATAGCGTCCTGTTCCCCGAATTGAAAGCCCTCTACAATGCCTTGCGCCAGGGCATCGCCTCGCCCTTACCGGAACTCGATCTACAGTATGCCGACTTCGCCGCCTGGCAACGGGATTGGCTCCAGGGCGACTACGTGACCCAACAGCTCGCCTATTGGCAGAGTCGCCTGGAACATGCGCCGCCGCTGCTGTTTCCCACCGATCGCCCCCGCACCCCGAAAACCAGCACCGCCGGATCTTGGCTGGCGGTGGACATTCCCGCCCCCCTCACAGAAAAGCTCAAAATTTTAAGCCGTAAAGAAGGGGTGACGCTGTACATGACCCTCGTCACGGTGTTGCAAATCCTGCTCCATCGCTACACCGAGCAAACCGATATTATCCTCGGTACGGTGTCATCGCAGCACAACCGCGCCGAACTGCGGGGCATGATTGGCTATTTTCTCAATACTTTGGCGCTGCGCAGTGATCTTAGCGGTGAACCGGGGTTCCGCGCTTTGTTAAAACGAGTCCGCAAAACGGTGCTCGAAGCCTACGCGAATCAGGATGTGCCGTTTCAGGATGTGGTGAGTCGTTTTTGTGGCGATCGCCAAGGGAGCGATAACCCCCTGTTTCAGATTGTTTTTGCCTTTCAGCCCCCGGTGCTAGAAGATCCCAGCAGTTGGAATATTCAGCAATTTATGCTGGATAATGGGTCGTCTAAGTTTGATATTTCGTTCCTGTTAGAGGAGCGATCGCAGGGCATCACTAGCAAAATCGTCGGCAAAATTGAATACAAAACCGACCTATTCGATCGCGCCACGATTGAGCGACTGTTAGGGCATTTCCTCAACCTGCTCGCGGGGATTGTGAGCGACCCTGACCAGGCGATCGCCCAACTCCCTCTGCTCACCACCGCCGAACGTCAGCAAGTCCTCGTGGATTGGAACGATACCCACGCCGACTATCCCCTAGAAACCCGCCTCCATGAACTGTTTGAGCAGCAAGTTGAACGCCGCCCCGATGCGATCGCGGTCGTCTGTGGCAGCCATCAGCTCACCTATCGCCAACTGAACAATCGCGCCAACCAACTCGCCCACTACCTCCAAAAACAAGGGGTCAAACCCAATACTCTCGTGGGCTTGTCTGTGGAACGTTCCTTGGAAATGATGATCGGCCTGTACGGGATTATGAAAGCGGGCGGGGCTTATCTCCCCATCGATCCCACCTATCCGATCGAGCGGATCGACTATATGCTCAGCGATGCGAAGGTGTCGATCTTGCTCACGCAGCAGCATTTACGGGGGAATTTTGGTCATTTTGAGGGGCTGGTGTTGAGTCTAGATGGCGATCGCCCAGCGTCTCGGAACGAGAATCGCCCAGCGTCTCGGAACGAGAATCGCGCAGCATCTCGGAACGAGAATCGCGCCCTGCTCGACCTTGAACCCACGGATAACCTGCCCACCGTCGTCACCCAAGACGATCTGATCTATGTGATCTACACCTCCGGATCGACGGGCAAACCGAAAGGCGCGGCGATCTATCACCGCAGCGCGACCAATGTAGTGCATTGGTTTATCAAATACATCGGAATTACGGAGCGCGATCGCCCCCTGATCGTCTCCTCCTTCAGCTTCGACATCACCCATAAAAACTTCTACGCCCCCCTGATCCAAGGCGGCCAAATTCACCTCCTGCCCTCCAGTCGTTACGACCCCCAACTGGCCAGCCAACTGATCGAAGATCATCAGATCACCTGGGTTAACTGCACTCCTGGGGTCTTCTATCCCCTCACCGAACCGAAAAAAGAACGCACCTATCAAAAACTCGCCTCCCTGCGCTTCGCCATCCTCGGCGGTGAACCCATTTCCATCTCCCAACTGTGGGATTGGTTGAGTTCTGACCATTGTCACGCCACGATCCTCAACCACTACGGCCCCACGGAATGCACGGATCTATCAACCACCTATTGGGTGAAAGATCCAGCCCGCTATCTTGAACGCTCCATGCCCTTGGGTCATCCCATCGACAATGTGCAGACTCTCATTCTTAACTCGCAATTGCAGCCCGTCCCCGTGGGCGTGGTGGGTCAACTCTACATCAGCGGCATGGGTGTGGGGGCAGGGTATCTTAACCGCCCGGATCTCACCGCCGATCGCTTCATTGAGAATCCCTATCAGCCCGATTCCCGGATGTACAACACGGGGGACTTAGCGCGGTATTTGCCCAATGGGAATGTGGAATATTTGGGGCGGGTGGATCATCAGGTGAAGATTCGCGGTTTTCGGATTGAACTGGGGGAAGTGGAGACCGCGATCGAGCAGCATCCGGAGGTGAATCGTACCGTCGTGATCGCCCGTGAAGATACCCCAGGGGATAAGCGATTAGTGGCCTATGTTGTGCCGCGCCTCGAATCCCAAGATCCTGACCTTGAAACCGCTGACGGTGATCATGATGTCGATCGCGCTCTGACGGAATGGGAAAACGTGTTCAACAATATCTACGATCAAAGCGGTCAAGATCATGATTTAACCCTTGATCTCACCGGCTGGAATAGTAGCTATAGCGGCGAACCGATCCCCGCTGCGGAAATGCGGGAATGGGTTAACGCCACGATTAGCCGCATTCGCCACTATCAACCCCAACGGGTTTTAGAGATTGGCTGTGGTACGGGGATGCTCTTGCTGCAACTGGCTCCCACCTGTCCCCATTACATTGGCACCGAACTATCAAAACGGGTGATCGACGATCTCCAAGCCCGGATTCAGCAGTTACCGGGAGATTGGGGTCATGTGCAACTGTGTCACCAACAAGCCCAAGATTTTACGGGGCTGCACGGCCAGAATTTCGACACGATTATTCTCAATTCGGTGGTGCAATATTTCCCCAGTCTTGACTACCTGATCACGGTGTTGGGGCAGGCGATCGCCACCCTTGACCCCACCGGCGGCACGATCTTTATCGGGGATGTGCGTAGTTTACCCCTCCTCGAAGCCTTCCACGCCAGCATTCAACTGCACCAAGCCAGCGACGCGCTTACCACCGCGCAACTGCAACGGCGAATCGAACGGAAGGTACAGTTTGACAAAGAATTGGTGATTGATCCGGACTTCTTCGCAGCGTTGCCGACGCAGTTTCCGGCGATTACACAGGTGACGGTGTTGATTAAGCGAGGCGCGGCCCACCATGAGATGAATAAATATCGCTACGATGTGGCGCTCCAGGTGGGCGATGCTCGCACTCCGTCCCCCCTCACCCTTGACCCTGACCACTGCATTGATTGGCCCACCGCAGGATTAGCGATCGCCGACATCACCCACCGTCTCACCACGGAGCAGCCCCCCGCCTTGGTGGTGGCCAATGTCCCCAACGCTCGCCTGATGGCTGATTGTCGCATCGGGTCATTGCTCCGGGATGAGACCAGCGACCTGAAGACGGTGCAGGAACTGCGGCAACGGTTGCAGCAAGACACCCCCCCAGGCATTGAGCCGGAGGCGTGGTGGCGGTTGGAGCTGCCCTATACCGTGGAGTTGGTGGCTTCGGCGACGGCGTTAGAGTGTTATGACGTGGTGTTTACGGCTCCCGGTGGGGGCGGTGCGGCAGCGGTGCGATTCTCGCAGCCCCAACCCCCCAAACCCTGGGCAGACTACGCCAATAATCCCCTCTTCGCCCAAGCCGCCACCAAACTCGCCCCCCAACTCCACGGCTACCTCGGCGACAAACTCCCCGACTACATGATTCCATCGGCGTTTGTGTTGATGGAAACCCTGCCCCTCGCGCCCACGGGGAAAGTGGATCGCCGCGCTCTGCCGATCCCAGAACTGGGCCGAACCCAACTGAAGACCGCTTACGTGCAGCCCGAAACCGACGTAGAAGCTGCGATCGCCGCCATCTGGCAGCAGCTTTTACGGGTGGACAAAGTGGGGATTCACGATAATTTCTTCGACCTCGGCGGCCATTCGCTGCTGATCGTCAAAGCGAGTTATGAACTGTCTGAAACCCTCGATCAAAAAATTTCGGTGGTGGAACTGTTCCAATACCCGACGATCACCAGCCTGGCCGCCTATCTCAACCAACGCAGCGACCCCGACGCGGAACCCGACGCGGCCAAATTTGCCGAAAGTGAAAAACTCGCGGCCAAGCGGCGCAAACGTCAAGCGGGCCGCGACCAACGTCGAAAACGGCGCGATCGCTAATCGCCCCATCCAGCTACACCGTTTTGGAAGGCGGCTCCCGGCCGCGATACCCTTTGCCCCCCCCCATTCTGAATACATCTTTTGTGGAGAGAAGAGTAATGACAGTGCCGAATCAGGACAACTACCCAGAGTCAATGGATTCATCAGCGATCGCAATTATCGGGATGGCGGGACGCTTTCCCGGTGCGAATACCGTGGATGAACTGTGGCAGAACGTCCGCGACGGCCTGGAAACCATCACCTTCTTTAGCGATGACGAACTTCGCGCCGCCGGCGTTTCAGACCATTTGATCAATGATCCCAACTATGTCAAAGCCTCTCCGACGCTGCCGAATTTAGAAAAATTCGATGCCTATTTCTTTGACTACAGTGCTAAAGAAGCCCTCTATATGGACCCCCAACAACGGGTGTTTCTCGAATGTGCGTGGGAAGCTCTTGAACAGGCCGGTTATGCACCGGGAAGCTCGGATCAGACGATTGGGATTTATGGCGGTGCTTCGATTAGTTTGTATCTGCTCAATAATATTATTTATGATAATCACGTTTACGCCGGTCACATGACTAGCTCCCGCGAATCGGCGGTATTTGGCGGTAACGTGCCGGAATCCTTAACGACGCGGGTGGCGTATAAACTCAATTTGACCGGCCCGGCGGTGCATTTGTCGTCGGCTTGTTCGACGAGTTTGGTGGCGGTGCATAGTGCCTGTCAAAGTTTATTAAATGGGGAATGTGAGATGGCATTGGCGGGGGGAGTTTCCTACCTTGGTTCCCAAACCCAAGGCTATCTCTATGAAGAGGGGTTAGTGTTGTCTCCCGATGGCCATTGCCGTAGTTTTGATGCCCAGGGCAAAGGGACGCTCTGGGGGAATGGTGTGGGGTTGGTGGTGTTGAAACTGTTGGAGGACGCGATCGCCGATGGGGATTATATCCATGCCGTGATTCGCGGCTCGGCGGTGAATAACGACGGTAATTTAAAAGTGAGCCACAGTGCGCCCAGTGTGGACGGCCAAGCCCGCGCCATCTACCAAGCCCAAGACATCGCCGATATTGACCCCGCCACGATTACCTACATCGAAGCCCACGGCACGGCTACCGCCCTCGGTGATCCGATTGAAATTGCGGCCTTGACCCAGGCCTTTCGGGCGAAAACCGATCAAACGGGCTACTGTGCGCTGGGGTCATTAAAAAGTAATATCGGCCATCTCAGCGAAGCATCCGGGGTGGCGGGGTTGATTAAAACCACCTTGGCGTTGAAACATCAACAGATTCCGCCGACGCTGCATTTTGAAACGCCGAACCCCCAGATTGATTTTGAACATAGCCCGTTTTATGTGAATACGCGGCTGCGGGATTGGGACTGTAACGGCAGTCCGCGCCGGGCGGGGGTGAGTTCCTTCGGCATGGGCGGCACGAATGCCCATGTGGTGATCGAAGAATGGCCCGCTGATCCCGAACGCGATCGCGGACAAGAGCGATCCGCATTAGCGCACCAATCGCATCATCTCCTGCTCCTGTCGGCCAAAACTCCCACCGCCCTCGAAACCGCCACCACGAACCTCGTTAATCACCTCGAACACCACCCCGATTTAAATCTTGAGGATGTGGCCTATACCTTGGCGCGGGGTCGCAAAGCGTTTAAGCATCGCCGGATCGCGGTGGTGGATGGCGAAACGAGAATCGCAGATGTTTTCACCACCCACGCCGCCCAACGTACTCGCACGAATACTGGTGATCCCAAGGTGCGATCGCTGGTGTTCATGTGTTCCGGCCAAGGTTCGCAATATGTCTCCATGGGCCATGATCTTTACACCACAGAAGCCGTTTTTCGTGACTGTGTAGACGACTGTTGCGACCTGCTCCAGCCGATCCTCGGTTTAGACCTGCGCGATCTGCTCTATCCTGATGCTGACCCGGCTGCGGCGGCGGATCAGCTCAAGCAAACCGCCCTCACTCAACCGGCCTTATTCGTGATTGAATATGCCACCGCGCAATTGTGGATGTCCTGGGGAATAAAACCGGCCGCCCTAATTGGCCATAGTATCGGGGAATATGTGGCGGCAACCTTGGCGGGGGTGTTCAGCCGGGATGATGCCCTGGCGTTGGTGGCAAAACGGGGTGAATTAATGCAGTCGATGCCGGCTGGATCGATGTTGGCGGTTCCTCTGCCTGAAGCGCAGGTGGCTCCGATGCTGGCCGGGACGGCTCTAGAAATTGCCACGGTGAACAGTCCGGCCAATTGTGTGGTGTCGGGGCCGACGGCGGCCATTGAAACCTTGGCCGCGCAATTGGCAGATCAGGAAATCGAGGGGCGCATTTTACAAACCTCCCACGCCTTTCACTCGGCGATGATGGAGCCGATGTTACAGCCATTCCGGGAGGCGGTGCAGCGGGTGAGGTTGAATGTGCCGACGATTCCCTTTGTGTCGAATGTGACGGGAACTTGGATCACCCCTAGGGCGGCCACCGATCCGGAATACTATGTGCAGCAGTTGCGATCGCCCGTGCGTTTTGCCGCTGGGGTGCGGGTTTTATTTGATGATCCCGATCGCATTTTGCTCGAAATTGGCCCCGGCCGTACCCTCAGCACCCTGGCTAAACGTCATCCCGACAAGCCCAAAGACCAGTTAACCTTCACCTCCCTCCGTCATCCCCAGGAAAGCGGTTCCGATCGGGCGTTTCTGCTCAAGTCCCTTGGAGAATTATGGCTGGCCGGGGTCGAGATCGATTGGGAAGCATATTTTGGCGAGGAACTCCATTATCGCGTTCCCCTGCCCACCTATCCCTTCGAGCGGCAACGCTACTGGCTCGACCCGAAACCCGCCGCTAAAACCGCCCTCACCTACGACGGCAAAAAACCCGATCCCGCTGATTGGTTCTATCAACCCTCGTGGAAACGGGCGAATTTACCCGCTCAAGGGGCGCGATCGCTCCCCAGCCCGATCCTGATCTTTGTGGAGGCGGAGGAAACGCGATCGCACCTCCGCACCGCCTGCCCCGATGCCACCGTGATCACCGTCGCACCGGGGGAACAGTTCAGCGCCCTCGATGCCCACACCTACGCGATCGCACCCGACAACCCAGACGACTATCAAACACTAATCCAAACCCTCCAAGCCCAAGACCTCGCTCCCCAAGCGATCCTCCATCTCTGGAACATCACGCCCCCGCCAGAGCAACCCCTGAGCCTAGAGGGAGCCGCCACCGCCCAAACCCTCGGCTTTTATAGCCTTCTTTACCTCGTCCAAGCCCTCGATGCCCACAGCCTCACCCAAGATCTCGATCTCTTCGTGGGCGCGAACCACCTCCACAGCGTCACGGGTGAGGAAGCGATCGCCCCTGAAAAAGCAACCCTGATCGGGGCGGTGCGGGTGATTGCCCATGAATATCCCCAGATCCGTTGCTGCTGCGTCGATTTGGGACTCGGTGCGCGGGGCGTGACCCCGATGATCACCGAACTCGCGCACCTCAGCACGGCCCGATTCGTGGCCTATCGCGGCCCCTCCCGCTGGGTGGAAGGGTTCGAGGCCACGCCCCTCGCACCGCCGAATCTGGACGCGCTCCCCTTCCGCCCCCAGGGAACCTATCTAATTACCGGCGGCATGGGCGGTATGGGGTTAGTGTTTGCGGAATATTTGGCGAAAACCGTGCAGGCAACGTTAATCCTCGTGGCGCGATCGCCCCTCCCCCCTCGCACCGCTTGGCCCACCTGGCTCGCCACCCACACCGACCACGACCCCACCAGCCTCAAACTCCGCAAAATCCAACAACTCGAAACCTGGGGCGCAACGGTTCACACCCTCTGCGCCGATGTAGCCAATTTAGGGCAAATGGAAGAGGCGATCGCCCAAGTGCAACCCCAGTGCGGCCCAATTCGCGGCCTATTTCACACCGCAGGCGTGGCCGGGGGCGGCGTGATTCCCCTCAAAACCCGTGAAATTGCCGATCGCGTCCTCGCGCCCAAAGTTGCCGGGACGATCATCCTCGATCACCTCCTGCCAGAGGCGGATCTTGATTTTCGGGTGCTCTGTTCCTCGTTGGAATCGGTGTTAGGAACGGCGGGACAATTGGACTATTGCGCCGCGAATAATTTCCTCGATGCCTACGCCCACGCCAAAACTGCCCAAGGTGGCCCCCTCACCCTCAGTATTAATTGGGATGCCTGGCAACAGGTGGGGATGGCGGTGGATACCGCAAACTATGGCTTTGGTAATAAAGTTCTAGAGATTAAACCCCTCGATCACTATCTCTTTGAACAGTGCATTGTGGAGCCACAGCAAGAGATTTATCTCGGCACCCTTGATCCAAAGGTGCATTGGATGATTGGCGAACACGTTGTTTTAAATCTGCCCAGTTTAGTGGGGACGGCTTATTTAGAATTGGCGCGATCGGCCTATGAATGTCATAGCGGCCAGGCAACGGTTGAATTGTGTGATGTGTACTTTTTACAGTTCCTGTTTGTGGAAGGCGATCGCAAAGAATTACGGGTGATTTTAAATTTCAGCGATGATCCCATCACTTTTTCCATTCAAACCCTCGATGATGACGCGAAAACATGGGTCGAACATGCCCAAGGAAAAATCATTCCCGTTCCTAATCCTGACCCTAAACACTATGATCTAGGCGCGATCGCAACCCGCTGCGATCAAGAAATGATCGTGCCAGATTTGCAGTCATTACCAGACTATACCCACTACGGCCCCCGTTGGCTGAGTAATATCCAATGGCGTAAAGCCAGCGATGATCACAACCTCGCTCTGATGCAATTACCAACGGAATTTGTGCATGATTTAGATCACTATAAATTTCACCCGTCGATGGTAGATACTGCCACCTATGTGGTGGCGGATGTGTTGCCCAATGAACTCACCAGCAAACTTTCATTCTTTAAAGAAGACAGCACCTATTTACCCTACTTTTACGAGCGCGTTCAAATTAAAAGCGCATTGCCCCAAACCTTCTATTCCTACACCACGCGGGAGCTGCGGGGCCGCGATTGGAGCATTAACCTGTCATTTATCAATCCTGACGGCGTGGAGTTGGTGGCGATTACTAACTACACCTTGAAATATACCGATTCAGCCTACAGTATCAAGGAAAATCAAGATGCTCGCCAAGCAAAGAAACGCGCCACCCCAGCCCTCAATATTCCCTTAGAAGTGGCAATTTTACCGGAGGAAGGGATTGATACTGTGACGCGAATTTTGCAAAGTCGTATCGCACAAATGATCGTGTCTACGGTGGGGCTGGAGTATCAACAAAGTCTGTTAACCCAGAGGAATGAGTCGGACGAAACCGAAACCGAATTACGCTTTGAACGGCCCCAATTGAGTCAAGACTATGCCGCGCCGACAACGGAAGTGGAAAAAGCGATCGCCGCCATTTGGGAACAAGTTTTAGGGATTAAAGCCATCGGTATTTATGATAACTTCTTCGACCTCGGCGGCGACTCGTTGATCATTGTCCAGATCCTCCAAAAACTGCGCCAAACCCTGAGCGATCGCCTCACGATCAACGACCTCCTCAACGCCAACACGATCGCAGAACTGGCCCAAATCATCGACCCCACCGCCGCCAACACCGCCAAAGCCCTCCATCCCTGCCTCGTCAAATTCCGCGCCGGCAGCCCCAACGTTGCGCCCCTGTTTATCGTCCACCCTATCGCCGGAACCACGCGCAACTACCTCAACCTGCCCAACTGCCTCCCCCCAGAGCAACCGATCTACGCAATTCAACACCCCAAATGGACGGACGAAACCCGCCAATTCCGCACCATTCCCGAACTCGCCGCCTACTACCTCGAAGCCGTGCGCCAAATCCAGCCCCACGGCCCCTATTTCCTCAGCGGCTACAGTGGCGGCGTGTATTCCACCTACGAAATGGCGCAACAATTGACGGCAGCCGGGGAAACCGTCCCATTCCTCGCCCTGATCGACAAACCCCACTGGGAAACCGCCGCCGATAAACCCAATTGGCAAAATCCCGACTTTGGCACCGACCTCGAAACGATGGTCTATTACGCTGATATTCGTACCCCAAAAACTAACGGCGAAAGCCATCTCGCGGACTATCAAGCCCTCAATGATCTTGAAGAACAATTACCCTATTTCATTGAGCATTCGCCGTGGATTCAAGAGATGATGCCGCCGGATTCTAGCCCGGCAGAGTGGCGCATTTTTTGGGATGTGTTTGTGAGTTTGCGGATTATGAATGTTAATTATGAGTTGCAGCCCTACGACGGCCCGGCGCTCTATTTAGCCGCAGAAATTCGGGATATTTATAGTGAGCGATTTAATGAAAAACCGTGGTTTGATTTAATTTCAAAACTTCAGTTTATCGAAGTGCCGGGCGACCATGTGACGATGTGGCATCAACCCCAAATCCAGGTGCTGGCCCAAACGATTCAAAACTACGCCCACACGGATAATTATCAACCCGAAGCACCCCAGGTAATGCGTCAAGGACAAGCGCGGGAATTGAACTGCGATCGCCTCCTCACCCTCGCCCAAGAACGCACCCAACTCACCGACTTTGGTGATGAACATTTCCGCCCCGGCTTTGAACATCTAGTGACGGCCTTAAATCAAGAGGCGGCCTTGCATCCAATGGGGGCCACATTTATGCAAGAGTTGATCGTACAACTGTTGGTGAATCGTCTTGAAATTCAAGGCGAATTACAGCGTTATCCCGAAATTCTCAATGCCCCGATTCGGCAACCTCTGTTTATTTTCGGCTTGCCCCGGACGGGTTCCACCTATCTGCATAATCTTCTCTGTCAAGATCCGGCGGTGCGCTGGTTGCGGCTCTGGGAAGCCTACCGCCCCTATCCCGCTCCTGACCCTCTCACCCACGCCAGCGACCCCCGCATTGCCCAAACCCAAGCCACTTTTAAAAACTACGAATTCTTCACCCCCGAATCCACGGCGATGCATAAATATGATGCGATCGCACCAGAAGAGTGTGTCTGGTTATTGCAAAATGATTTCGCCTGCACAAGTTTTAGCTTCCTAACGCAAATTCCGTCCTATAGGGCGTGGTTAAACCAGCAGGACATGACCCCTGTTTATCACTATTACCGTCAGCAACTTCAGTTATTAGATTGGAAGTTTGGATCATCGCGGTGGGTGTTAAAAAATCCGTTCCATTTGGCAGATTTGGCGGCATTGAATACGACGTTCCCCGATGCTTGTTTTGTACAAACCCACCGCGATCCGCAGCAGGTCGTTGCATCCTATTGCCGTTTAATTAAAAATCTCCGGCCGGTGTATTCAGATCAGCTTGATCCGAAAGTGATTGGGGATGAAATTTTAGGCATTCTCTCTCATCAAGTGGAGCAAGGGATGAACGCTCGTCAGGCTATTGATCCGGCTCGTATCTGTGATGTGAATTTTGATGATTTGGTGCGTGATCCGGTGGGCATGGTTACTAAAATTTATCACCATTTTGGCTACGCTTTAAGTCCAGAGATGGAGCGTAATTTAAGCCAATATATTCACGCCAACCCTCGATATAAACATGGCAAATATAGTTACTCTTTAGAGGAATTTGACTTAGATGCTAATCAAGTGAAGAACGTGTTCAAAGATTATCTAGATCAATTTAAACTTTAAAGCGAATAGGCTACCCACTTTTACCACTGACTGCTTTATCTGCCCTCATCCCCCAGCCCCTTCTCCCAAAGTGGGATGCTCCCTTTTAATTGTTTTTGTCCTACCTGAATCCTTACGAATATTAGATTTCCTGTAAGGATTCAGGTACTTGAAACGCAGTCACAGCAAGGCTTTCAAAATCGAGGTGAGTTCTAAACTAACAGTTCATTCTCAATAATTACGCAAGACTAGGGGTTACAGCCTTGTTTATTGAGAATAACAAAATAGCTCAAAATAGCTGAAACCCATACTAAGCAATGCTTACAGCCAAATCCTCATGACCTGAATACTTACGATTTCCTAATGAATATTAGAGTGGTTGAGCATAGCTTGCCTTAGCGGCTTAGTCTATATTAAAATAAGCAATATTCTATTCTTTTTGTACTGCTGGAAAACAACCATTATGCAGAAGTCGGAAAAATACACTCAAACGTTTGAAAAATACACTCAAATGATTCAATCTCACCTTCCTGATGCTCAAGTTTTTCTTCATGATGTAACCGGGAAGGGAAATCACCTTAAGGCTTTGGTGATTTCCTCAAAATTTGTCGGAGCGAACAGGGTTAAGCAGCATAAAATGGTCTATGACTCATTACAAGAGCATTTGATTTCAAAAGTCATTCATTCTTTAGCATTAAATACCTATACTCCCGAAGGCTGGGAGAAAGACCCGCTTTCTAAATCCATTCCTAATTCTCCTATCTTTGCGAATTACGCTCAAAGTGATGATTAGAGGTTCGGTTAACAAATATAGGAGCAGAATTGTTTTTTAGAAGATGATCGCAAAGTGCCATTTACGAAGGCGATCGCTGATTTTGTAAAATATTTAGGATGTGGGTTTTGTGTACTTCGCTGTGTCCAACGACTGAGCGAAGTACACATTTTTGATTCTCACTCAGATCTCAGATGCGAGCGATCGCCCAATTTCTGCAACAAGGGGCCATGCAGCCCAATTGTAACCTGAGAGACAGATCCCTCTAATATCTCAATGCGATCGCGACACCGTCCTAAATCAATGCCCAATAAACTACATAACATCACCTGAATTGTTGTTTCATGGGAAACCACCAATGCATTTACGTCTTTATATTTTTCTCTTATTTCAGAGATTACCGCCATCGAACGACTGGCTACTTCGATCGCTGTTTCTCCTTTTTTGGGAGAATTCCAAGCTGGATCAGCCACCCAGTTCATATAATTCTCTAAATGATTATCTTTAACCCATGCATGGGTCTGGTCTTCCCAAACGCCAAAATTCATCTCTTGTAGTCCACCGCGCAACTGCATTTGAACACCGACTGCATCCGCTAGGGGTTTGGCTGTTGCCAGGGCACGTTTCATGGAACTCACATAAATCGTTTCCCAAGGAATCGATTGATAGGCAAGGACAAAAGCGTTTGCCATTTCTTGACCTTCTGGGGTTAAGTCTGGGTTCAGAGCACCACAATAGCGACCTTCTCGGCTCTGAATGGTTTCCCCGTGACATAGAAAGTAAAATGTTAAGCTCATACGCTCAAAATGTGATATTTGTCATAGCTTAGCATGAGTCGTCAGCCCTTTATCAAGCTCGCAATAGGTAGATTTGATCAGCAGATTGATCAGCAGATTGATCAGCAGAATAGTTTGTTAATATAAATGTTCGTTGTTTTTGATTATTAAATTTAATTAAAAGAATCGTTTTACTATTAAAAATTTTGCGTAGTTCTTGTTAATATTCTAGTAAGATTATTACTTATCCATATTCAAAAAAGATCTAATTGCCATGCAAAACTTTACAGCCTTTATTCCTACGAAAGTTCATTTTGGAAAAAATGCAGTCAAAGACATTGGTGATCATGCGTCAAAAATTGGTAGTCATGCCTTGTTCGTCTATGGCTGTGGCTCAGCTTTCAAAAATGGCAGTTATTCGGATACGCTCGACAAGCTCAAGCGTGCCAAAATCAACGTTACAGAATACGGTGGGATCACACCAAATCCACTGATTGATGATGTGGCTAAAGCGTCGAAACTAGGCAGAGAAAAAGGAGTTGATCTGGTGGTGGCGGTCGGTGGTGGCAGTGTCATTGACTCCGCTAAGGTCATCGCAATTTGTGTGGCCGATGAGTGTGATCCCTGGGAGATCATGGATCGTACACATCAGCCTCAATCGGCGGTTCCCATCTTTGCTGTCTTAACATTGGCAGCCACTGGAACAGAAATGAATCCGGCTTCTGTGATTCAGAATCCTCGCATTAAGCAGAAACTAGGATTCAGACATGAGTTTATGTATCCGTCTCATTCCTATTTAGATCCTGGTTATACCGTTTCAGTGCCCAGAAACTATACAGCTTATGGCATTGTAGATCTCATTGCTCATTGTCTTGAAGCCTGGTTTGGTGAGGGTGAGGCTTCTCTGTCTGATCGCTTTACGTTGGCGATTATTCAAGAAGCGATCGCCTATGGCCCGGCATTAATGGAGGATCTGACAAATTTTAATCTCCGCTCGAAAATCATGTGGGCGGCTACTAATGCCCTCAACAACACGACAATCTATGGTCGCAGTTCCCCGGATTGGGGGGTTCACATCCTCGCTCATACGTTGTCGGTGCTGTATGACACGGCTCACGGGGCAACCCTGTCGATCATTTATCCGGCATGGATGAAGGTGATGCGCGATCGCGCCGCTGATCGTATTGTCCCCCTCGGTGAAGCACTGTTTAATACCTCCGATGTGGATGAGACGATCCAATGTTTTGAGGACTTTTTCGCCCAGTTGGGTAGCCCGATTCGCTGCCAAGATGCCGGGATTGACCTGTCTTGTAAACAAGATATTTTGGACTTAATGAACCAAAATCAAGCCCAAGGCTTTAACTATCCTCTGTCTGTGGCCGAACGCGAAGCCATCCTCAACCAAATGTTTGCAGAAAAGCGGAGTTTAATCGCTTTGGTGTAACTCGTGGGTGCGATCGCACCCCTCCTTAAACTTAAATTATTCATCACTATTTCAGGAGTCGTCATTATGACCTCAATGCTTCAAAATCCCCCCACTTCCATTCGTCCTCTCACAGCAGAGGAACTCGCGTTTTATCACGAAAATGGGTATGTGATCGCCCGTCAAATGTTCGACACCGAAGAAATGGAACTGGTGCGATCGGTGTGCCAATCTGACCCCAAGCTGCAAGATGCCCTCAAAAAAGTGATCGATGACCAAGGGCGCACCTGGGGCGCGTCGGTGTGGTCGGGGTTGAACGATAGTTTGATGAGCGTGATTACCCAAACCGCCCGAATGGTGGAAGCCGCTGAGGCGATCACGGGGGAATCCTGTTATTTCATGTATTCCAAAATTGTCCAAAAACCGGCCTATGATGATGCGATCGTTTATTGGCATCAAGGCTTTCCGGCCTGGCATTACGACGGCTGCCCCTTCCCCGATCTCTTCGCCAGTTGCTCCATTGCCGTTAACAAAAACACCAAAAACAACGGCTGCCTCCAAGTAATTGAAAAATCCCATCGCCTCGGCCGGATTGATCATGTCGCCGAAGGGAATGCCGCTAAAGTACGCTGCGATCCTCGCCACATCACCCGCGCTCTCCAACATCTAGACGTAGTGGATTGTGAAATGGAATCCGGCGATGTGGTCTTTTTTCACGGCAATACTATTCATGGTTCAGTGGAAAATAAAACCGATGATGTTCGGATTTTGATGCATTGTCATTACAATGCGATGATCAATCGGCCGTCTGAAGATAAGCCAGAATCTCATTCCTGTGTTCCTCTGAAAAAACTGCCGGATTCTGCCATTAAAAATGGTCTTTATACCTCCGGTTTTGAAAGCAATAGTCAAAGCTGGAATTGGTATAATCAAGAGCCTGAAAGTTATCTCCAAAAATAGCATCACGAACTCACAAATATGTCTCGTATCGGTTAGATTTACTCTCATTTCTACTCCTTTGGTCAAAAGTTGGATGAGGGTGTTTAGAAATCAAAATTCAAACAAATGGAAATCAAAGACATGGTTAGCGAATCACCTGACAACAAAAAAGAGAAAAATCCCTCGATGAATCTTGGCAATGTTGCTCCGGTGCCTGTGGTGGGCTTTATCAGTCCTCCTGCTTGGTTAGATCCCGCACCCTATGAATTTACAACGGTGATTCAGGAACCCGTGTTGACTCAGCAGGCGATGCCGTTGTTACCGGATTTCGACTTTTCCTTTGATAATCTGGCCTCGGACGATTTGGCGGAGCAGCTTTGCCTCTGTGCCCAGAGTTTAAAAGCCGCAGGCTGTACTGTGGTGGTGCAGGTGGGGAATCCGTTTGCGTGGGCGAATGCGAAATCAGAAGCCGAAGCGCGGCGCAGAAATGACCGCATTGCCGCCGCGACCGATCTACCAACGATTATGACGACCCTGGCGATGGTCGATGCGTTGCGATCGCACCACGCCCAAAAAATCGCGATCACGACCACGTTCTACAGTCCAATTTGGCACAAGCGTTTCACCGCGTTTATGGCGCTGTGTGGCTTTGAGATTGTCCATGCGTCGAACTTTTTTCAGCAGGGTTTGGCCCAGCCCAGCAATGCAGAGGATGAGGAAGAGCATTTTCGCTATGCTGATTTAGAGAATTCGGTCGAGGATCTGAAGGCTTTGATCAAAGCCTCGGTGCAAGTGGTTCGGGATCGGACTCCGGATTGTGATGCGATCGCGATCGTCGGCACTGGGGCGAGAACCTTAGATATTTTGTGTGATCTAGAAGCGATCGCGCAATGCCCAGTCATCCCTGCGGATACGGCGGTATATTGGTGGGCTGCACAACAGCTAAACTTAACCTTGTTGCCCAACATGGGTCAGTTTAAAGACTTGTCTGATCAGTCATCACATTAAAATACTAATCACAAAAATGATGATCAAACGCATTCAAAAAAAGCTCAGTTAAACACAAGTTGAAGATTGTGACACAAGTGTAATTTTCTGTTACAATAGTAGCCACAATATTGATGTTTGAAACTCAACTATTATTCAAGGCAATCCATCACTAATTTTTCACGATCAAGACTGAACAAAATTACTGTGTGAATAGCCTTGAAACTCGATCAAAAGTCACCCTATTCAGGAGAATAAAAGTAACACCATGGTTTCACAAGTGACATCTTTAAAATCATCATCCGTTCGTCCGTTAACCCAGGATGAACTCAGCTTTTATCATGAGCATGGCTACGTCATTGTGCGGGGTCTCTTTGAGGCTGAAGAAATGGAAACGGTGCGATCGGTTTGTCAGTCCGATCCCAACCTAGAGAAGGCCCTGAAAAAGGTCATTGATAATGAGGGCAGAACCTGGGGGGCTTCGGTTTGGTCTGGAGTGAACGATAGCCTCTTAAGTGTTGTCACCCAGACGACCCGAATCATTGAGGCAGCCGAAGCGATCACCGGCGAAGAGTGTTACTTCATGTATGCCAAAATTGTCAAAAAAGCGCCCTACGATCAAAGCATTGCCCACTGGCATCAAGCCTATCCGGCATGGCATGACGAGGGCTGCCCGTTCCCCGATCTGTTTGCCACCTGCTCCATTGCCGTCAATCAAAGTACAAAAGAAAATGGCTGTTTTCAAGTCATCGATAAGTCTCACCGCTTAGGCCGCATTACCCATGTGGCGGAAGGCAATGCGGAAAAAGTGCGCTGCGAACCTAAACGGCTGGCAAAAGTGTTAGAACGTCACGAGATCATTAATTGTGAAATGGAACCCGGCGATGCTGTTTTTATGCACGCTAATACCATTCACGGTTCCCACGAAAATAACACCGGTGACACTCGCATTTTGATGCATTGCCATTACAATGCGATGGTCAATCGACCGTTAGAGGGTGGTAATTCATACGTGCATGGCGATGAACCTATCCAGAAACTGCCGGATTCTGCGATTAAAGATGGTCTTTATGCGTCAGGTTTTGAAATCGATAGCCAGGGGTGGAATTGGTATAACAAGGAGCCTGAAAATTATGGGAAAAAATAGCCCCGCTGGCTGAACATATTGCTCGCGTTAGTTAGATTTGCTCTCATCCCTAACCTCTTTTCGACATTGCTCCGGGCATCGTTTTTCTCCCAGGGAGAGGATGGGGTGAGGGTGTTAACGTTACTCCTTGGATATGTGGTAGTGCGTCAAAATGATGTGGGTTTGGTAAAGTAGAGGAATCGTTACCACTGCACTAAAACTATGGAATGTCGGCTCTGCGGTCATCCCAAAACCCACAAACACGGCAAAATGCCCAATGGTCATCAACGCTACTTCTGCCCTCACTGCCAGCAAACCTTTGCCGAGAGTTTTGACACCCTCTACTACTATCGCCATGTTACTCCGGAGCAGATTGAGCAAGTACTTCAAGCCCACAGTGAAGGCACTAGCTTGCGAGGAGTCAGCCGCATCAGCGGATTAGCCTATAACACCGTGGTCAGTATTATTCGTGCCGCCAGTGCTAAAGCTTTGCTGGTTCATAACGACCAAGTGCAGGGCGTGGAAACGGAGGACGTGAGTGCTGATGAGATGTGGTCATTCGTGAAAAAAAACAAACAATGCTTGCCCGAAGAAGTTGAAGTAGGCGATTGCTGGATTGCGATGAGTTTGGCAGATTCGAGCGGGTTAATCTTGACAGCACGAGTGGGGAAACACACCGATGAACTGATTGAAGAACTGGTGGTGAGCACGGAGGGAAAGACCCATTGCCAGCAATGGAATAGTGACAACTGGGGAGGATATGAGCGGGTACTGCCGCTGGAAATTGAGCACTACATTGGCAAAGACCAAACGCAACGGTTGGAGCGTACCAATGGAATTATCAGGCAGCAGACGGGTAGGTGGCATCGACGACAGAACAAGTTTGGCAAACTGTGGCAGCAGACAAAGGTGACGGTGCGTTTAGTGGTGAGTTATTTCAACTGGATCTGGCAGCACAGTCGCTACAAGAGCACGGCGGCACAACGAGCAGGATTGACTGACCATCGCTGGAGTTGGCAGGATATCCTCTCCTTCCCCACAATAATCTAATGCACTACCGGATATGTTTACGTTTGACGTGATTACCGTTGATGCCCTGGGTCAGATTTGCCAACGCCAGCCGGGCCGGGCAGAGTCCCGTTCGGAGTGCCTAGCTCCGGGGCTGGATGTGGAGATGGTACGGATTTCGGGCGGGTCGTTTGTGATGGGATCGCCTCCTGAGGAAGAGGGGCGCAATTGGTATCAGGTTTGGGATCACTCGCTCGATGGTTGCGATATTGAAGGGCCACAGCATGGGGTAGATGTGCCTGATTTTTGGCTGGGTCGGTATCCTGTTACTCAGGCGCAATGGCGCATTGTAGCAGGGTTTCCAGCGATTCAGTATGAGCTAGATCCGGAGCCGTCCCATTTTCAGGGGGACGATCGCCCCGTGGAACAGGTGTCTTGGCATGAGGCGCTGGAGTTTTGCGATCGCCTTTCCCGCCACACCCAACAGCATTATCACCTCCCCACCGAAGCCCAGTGGGAATATGCCTGTCGCGGCGGCACAACGACCCCGTTTCACTACGGGCCCACGATTACCCCCGATCTCGCCAACTATGCCCCCATCCCTGGCGAACATAACGGGGTGAGGTGGTCGGGTGCGTATGGTCATGGCCCCCTGGGGGTTTACCGCCAGCAAACCACGATCGTCGGCTCGTTTCCACCGAACCCGTTGGGACTCTACGATCTGCACGGCAACGTTTGGGAATGGTGCTTAGATGATTGGCATCCGGGCTATGACGGCGCACCCACCGATGGCAGGGCGTGGCGATCGCCCCACAGTGAAAAACGCATCCTACGCGGCGGCTCTTGGTTCTTCTTTCCCGACTTATGCCGCTCCGCCTTTCGGAACCGACGCACACCCGATACTCGCTTCAATCGCACAGGCTTTCGCCTCGCCTCGCAATAGTTCCATCGCCCAAAGGAAACCCCCCCAGCGCTCAACTTGGGAGGCATGATTTCGTTGGGGTTTAGGGAGATAAATCTGGAGACGGTCGAAAGAGCGGGTTAACCGATGCCGATCGCAATCCCAATTAGGGAAGAAACGAGGAGAAAAGCGATCGCACCTTGGACTAGCGATCGCTTTTGAACAGAAACCTACGGTTATGGCAAATTAATCGCCGGAAAACTATACATAGAAAGACTTTCAGAGATCGCCCTGGAAATTTAAATGGCGATTAGCTTACCCGGCCCTTCAGTGCTGGAACGGCTCGTTATTCGGGCTTGCTCGGAGGTCCACCTCCAACTCTTTGAATCCATATTTCAGTAGCTCTCCCCCGATCACCGTCAAGCGATTGATCAGCTTGCGTCAGTTCCCCAGGTGGAACAGCGATCTGACTTCTCGCACCTCAAGGACTATCCCCCTGCTGCAACAATCTCCACAATTCAAACTTATCTACAGCGGGGTAGAGCCGACTAGATTCTTCGGGAAGCCACCCAGAAAGCCGGGTTAGCGGGCATCTCCACCCATTCCTTTCGACGCACCGCCCTGACACGGATGCATAATGCGGGTGTGCCCTTGGCGGTGATTAAGGAACTATCGGGGCATCGGACCTTGGCGGCGTTGCAGCGGTATTTGGAGGTGGAGCCAGAGCAAATGATGGGGGCGATTTAATCGGAAACGGTAACATCTGTGACACTTATCACAGGATACAACTTGTCAAGTCACAGATACAATTCTTAATAGTCTGTTACTTTAGATGTAATGACACCTACTGATTCTTCCCTGGAGCTTTTCGATGTACACCACCATTAATCCTGACGGTCAACTCAACAACTACGCCATCGAGCAACCCACCTACTTCGCTCACTTCCCCACCCATCACGAGCAAGTCCGCTATCTCCAACAAGGTGCTGCTGCCCTTCTCCTCGTCGTTGCGCTCTTCGGTATTGCTGTGGGTGTCAGCTAAGTTGCTTTGTGCCATTAACCTGAATCTGACTTGTCCTCTGTGAATGCGATCGCAGGGGATTTTTTTTAGCCTTAATACCGGTATTCTGGCAAACTTTTATGCTGGTATTACCGGAATAGACGATAGCTTGAAAGCCCTGTGGCTTATGGAGGTTCACTATTTAATCCGGTCATTGAAAAAGGCTCTAAACCTCTAGCGAGCAAGATGCTCGCATTACGGAATTACCGGATTATTTCCTTAAGTTTCATTAGCCCAGGGATGAAAAGCAACGGCGGATTTAGCCGCATTCTTACGCCAGATATGCTAGCAGAAGGAAATGATTGTACTTGAGTTCAAAGCACGGGTAAAGCCTGACCAGGCTACCGCTATAGACGATGCTATCCGGACATCTCAGTTTGTCCGTAACAAAGCTGTGCGCTATTGGATGGATAGCCAAAAAGTCGGCAAATACGACCTTAGCAAGCTCTGCAAGGACTTGGCTGGGGAGTTTCCCTTTGCTAAGAAACTCAATTCCATGGCCCGTCAGGCTTCAGCAGAACGGGCCTGGAGTTCCATCAGTCGCTTCTATGAGCATGGCAAGAAGGGCATTAAGCCCGTAGGATTCCCCAAGTTCAAGAAGCATTCCCGCTCGGTGGAGTACAAAACCTCCGGCTGGAAACTACTGGGGCCGAAGCGCATCAAATTCACCGATGGCTTCGGGATTGGGGAATTGCGGTTGATCGGAACCTACGATCTGGCACGCTATGACGAATCCCTAATTAAGCGAGTTCGCCTCGTTCGTCGTGCCGATGGCTACTATGTTCAGTTCTGCATCCAGGTGAATGTTCAGGTGCAGAGTGAGCCGAGTCAAAAAGCTGTTGGCCTCGACCTCGGTTTGCGGTATTTTATCGCTGCCAGCGATGGCACTGTGGTGGAAACGCCGCAGTTCTATCGCCAGGCCGAAAAGCGGTTAAACAGAGCCAATCGGCAGAAGTCCAGAAAGTACCGTAAGGGGGCAAAACCACAGTCGAGGAACTATCACAAGGCCAGGAACCGGTACGCCCGGAAGCATTTAAGGGTAAGTAGGCAACGTAATGAGTGGGCGAAGAGCATCGCCTACTGCGTCATCCAATCTAACGATTTGGTTGCTTATGTTGGCGAAGCCTGCACGAAGTGCATAGATTTGAATGTGAAAGGGTTGGTTCGCAATCGGCATCTGGCTAAGTCGATTAGTGATGCGGGATGGTCAACGTTTCGCCGTTGGTTGGAGTATTTTGGCAGGAAATATGGGAAGGTAACGGTGGCCGTTCCTCCCCACTATACGAGCCAGGATTGCTCAAGCTGCGGCAAGCGGGTACATAAGGCACTCTCAGTCAGAACCCATCGCTGTCCGCATTGCGGCTATGAGGCTGACCGAGATGTGAATGCTGCCATCAACATCCTGCGCCTTGGACTCACTACCGTGGGGCACACGGGAAGTTATACGCTTGGGGAGATTGGGCCTCTGGCTGGGTTGGAGCAATCCTGCTGAGTTAAGTCCGGTCGATGAACCAAGAATCCCCGTCGCTTCAGCGCGGGGAGTGTCAAATTATTCTGGATGACTGGTATGCCTGGTTGACTGACAAAATTTAGTCAGGGTCATACCGGTATGTGCGTATGTTGAACTCGATTTGATAGGTGCGACGGTCGTGTTGTTTTCGAGAAGCCATAGCGGGTTCAGGGTCACGAGCCTGGGAAAAACAGACCGTCCTAATGAGCTGCCAACCCTGCTCCAAAGCGGTTTTGATCCAGTCCCAACCGATGGGATGTCTACTGAAGAGCGTGGCAAACATTGAGCTGATTTGCCTTCTACGCCTCTCTTTCGGGCAATGCACAGAGTAGACACCCATCGCTGGAATACGTTTTCTGGAAAAGCAAAAAACGAAAGTCAAAAAACAAGTCCTCTAATTAATACAGAGAGAGAGAATTAAAAAGTGGGGCTGGGCATCTTCCTCACGCTAAAAAGCTCGAATCCTACGCTCTAGAAATAGAGATCGTTACCGATGCAGTAGGTGGTAGAAGCCAGACGTGTATACTTGTATCGCTGTCTGGAGTATGTCACAAGTTTCGACATTTTACGGATCAAGAACAGGGCAACCCTGAACCGCTACCTCGACACCATCGGCCAATCTCACAAAACCCAATTCACCATTGCAGACATCCACGAACTCGCCAAACTCCAAGCGTTCCTTGGGGCAGACTTCGGTAGACATAGCCACAGCCAGTTTGCGGCTCTCAAACAACATGGATTAGTCGATCAGGCTTTCGCCAAATTCAGCATCAACGTCCAATTTTCCACCATCCAAACCATCCGGTACGACTACGGCCAAGAAACGCCGTTCGCGCAAGGTTGAGAACGGTACGGAAGAAGCCGCGATCGCCCAAGCCAAAACCGCCCAAGCCAAAACCGCCCAAGCCAAAACCGCCCAACTTCAAAAAGCCACCCACCAAGCCGAAATCGCCGCCGCTATCAAAACCGGGGTGCAAAAAACTAAAGCCCTGCGCGATCGCCAAACCCGCGCCGCTGCTGAAGATGAAGAGCGATCGCGTGCAGCCGAAATCATCTCCGGCGTTTTCCGAGGGATTAACGTTGGCTCATCAATCACCTCCTGACCCCCCAAACGAATCGAATAGGCAAACACCATGTAATACACCCAGAAAATATTTTCCCCCCGCATCAGCAGACTTTCGGTGATGTTGTACATGAAGAAAAACGTGAAAAACACCAACGGGCCAAAATCCTCCGGGGTATTGGTCACATAAATTCGCTTGATCGCCCGCATTAAAAACACCCCCAGACTAATCACAAAAAAGATCAGCCCCACCACCCCCACCTCCAAGAGCAGATCCACCACGCCATTATGAGCATGGGGCGGCGCATAGGTTCCAGAGAGGAGATTCACCGGCGGCGCACCCACCACCGCAATCCCTGCTTCGCCTGGGTAGATGGATTTTTTATCCCAAAACACGCCCCGTGCATAGCCCAGCCAGGGCCGTTGGGCCAAGCGCATAAAGGCATAGCCCCAAATATCTGTGCGGCCCGTGAGGGTGGGGTCACGCCCTAACCCGATCATAATCGCGTCCCAGTTACTAAAAAACACCGTTAACCCTGGCACCGATAGCCCAAAGATCACCGAAAAAATCATCACCATCACCAAGTTGCGCCATCGCAACGTCCGTAATAAAAACAGAGCAATCACCAACACAAAGAAAATAATCAGCCCGGATTTTGAGGTGGTCATCAAGGTGACGAAGAGCGACAGGCCTAAGCCAGCAGCGGCCCAAATGCGGTTATAGGTGGGGTCAAAGAGTAAGGGTAAATGGGCCGCCGCGCTCAGGGTCATCATTGTAGATAACTCGTTTTTTTGGGGATAGATGCCTTTCCAGGCCCCGGCAAATTTATCGTTGCGGTGTATCCCGGCGGGCATGGTAAAGGCCCAAAGGGTACTGAGGAGGGTGGCAACTTCGAGGCCCCAGGATAGGAGAATCACCTGTTTGCGCAAGGGAAAACGGCCCGCAATGTAGAGGGCGAAGGACATCATGTAGAGGATTTCGCGCACCTGGACATTGGTGGTTCCGGGCATTTCTGACCAGCCAAAGGAACAGAAGGAGATAGCATTCAGGATTAAGAGGGCAAGATCACCGCTGAGGACGTAGAGGGTCATTTGCCAGCGCAGCATCAGCATGATTACGGACATGAGAAAGACCCCATAGCGCACGAGGCTGTTTAATCCGCCACCGATAACTTCACTCAGGCTGCGGGTAAAAAATAAAATTCCGACGATCGCAAAGGTAGTTTCAGCAATTTCGATCGCTTTCTCACGGGTCAAGGAAATGCGCAACATATGACAATGAGGGGAAGTGCTCAGGAGAAAGTTTGTCCGATTCTAACCTGTTCGATCGCTGCTGACAGGGAGAACTAGGCGAGGGCGATCGCGCCAAAGCGTTAGAATGCGAGCAACGGATTGAGACTGTGGCCATGGGTTTTCAACTAAATGCACCCTTTGAACCGACGGGAGACCAACCGAGGGCGATCGCTGAACTCACCGCCTCCCTCACCCAGGGGCATCGTCTCCAAACCCTCCTGGGCGCAACGGGAACCGGCAAGACCCTGACCATGGCCCATGTGATCGCCAATCTGGGCCGCCCCACCTTAGTACTGGCCCACAACAAAACTCTAGCGGCGCAACTGTGCAACGAACTGCGGCAATTTTTCCCGGACCACGCGGTGGAATATTTCATCAGTTACTACGACTATTACCAACCCGAAGCCTATATTCCGGTCAGTGATACCTACATTGAAAAAAGCGCCTCGATTAATGAAGAAATTGATATGCTGCGCCACTCGGCGACGCGATCGCTCTTTGAACGGCGCGATGTGATCGTGGTCGCCTCGATTAGCTGCATCTATGGGTTGGGGATGCCCGCTGAATACCTCAAAGCCTCGATTCCCCTACGAGTGGGGGAAGAATTCGACCCGCGCCAACTGTTGCGGGCCCTGGTGACGGTGCAATATACCCGCAACGATGTGGAACTGAAGCGCGGTAACTTTCGCCTCCGGGGCGATGTGTTGGAAATTGTCCCCGCCTACGAAGATCGGATCATTCGCCTTGAATTTTTCGGGGATGAGGTGGATAGCATTCGGTATCTTGACCCGGTTTCGGGGGAGGTGTTGCAAAGTCTATCGGGGGTCAACATCTATCCGGCGCGGCACTTTGTCACCCCCACAGAGGCGATCGAGCGAGCCTGCCACGCTATTGAAACCGAACTCGCCGCCCAATTGGATCACCTTACCGCCGAAGCTAAACTCCTCGAAGCCCAACGCCTCAAACAGCGGACAAATTACGACCTGGAATTATTGCGGGAAGTGGGCTACTGCAATGGGGTGGAAAACTATTCGCGCCACCTGGCCGGACGGAATCCGGGTGATCCGCCGGAATGTTTGATCGATTATTTTCCCGATGATTGGCTGTTGATGATTGATGAATCCCATGTGACGGTTCCGCAGTTGCGGGGGATGTATAACGGCGACCAAGCGCGGAAAAAGGTATTGATTGATCATGGGTTTCGGCTGCCGAGTGCGGCGGACAATCGCCCCCTGAAGGCAGATGAGTTTTGGCAGAAGGTGGGGCAATGTGTGTTTGTGTCGGCCACGCCGGGGGATTGGGAGCTAGAGCAGTGTGAGGGGCGGATCGCAGAGCAAATTATCCGGCCGACGGGGGTGATTGACCCGGAAATTTTTGTGCGGCCGACCACGGGGCAAGTGGATGATCTGCTGGGTGAGATCTGCGATCGCGTCGATCGCCAGGAACGAGTGTTAATTACCACCCTGACAAAACGGATGGCGGAAGATCTGACGGAATATTTCCAAGAGCGATCGATCCGGGTGCGTTATTTGCACTCGGAAATTCAGTCCATTGAACGGATCGAGATTTTGCAAGGGTTGCGGGATGGGGAATTTGATGTGTTGATCGGGGTGAACCTGTTGCGGGAGGGGTTGGATCTGCCGGAGGTGTCCCTCGTGGCGATTATGGATGCGGACAAAGAAGGGTTTTTGCGGGCAGAGCGATCGCTGATCCAAACCATCGGCCGCGCCGCCCGTCACATTCGCGGCCAAGCGATTCTCTACGCCGACAACATCACCGGCAGCATGGATCGCGCCATTTCCGAAACCAACCGCCGCCGCACGATCCAGCAGGCCTACAACGAAAAACACAACATCACCCCCCAACCGATCGCGAAAAAATCCCAAACCAATTCGATCCTCAACTTCCTCAATATTTCCCGCCGCCTCAATGCCCAAGAACTCGCCCAGGTTTACAGCGCCCAGGACGAGATCAGCCTTGAACAACTCCCGGAGGTGATCCAACAATTAGAAGCTCAGATGCAAGACGCGGCGAAAAAAATGGAGTTTGAAGCAGCGGCGAAATATCGGGATCAGATTAAAGCCCTGCGCGATCGCCTCCTGGGGCGTTGACGGCATCTGTTAGGGACTCGGTACGATGAGATCGCGCCCAGTTCCTAGCCGTTGGACAAGCCCCTACACCATTTCAATCACCCCCATCATGCCCAGTTCTTCATGATCCAAAATGTGGCAATGGTAGACGGTGCGCCCCTTATAGGTGCGAAACGGAATCCGAATCCGGACGGTCTCCCCTGCCGCCACGAGCACCGTATCTTTCCAAGCGGGAGGGTTGAGGGGCTGGCCGTTGCGTTCGATCACCTGGAAGCGGTTGGTGTGGATGTGGAAGGGGTGATCCATGATGTCGATGTTTTGGATTAGCCAATCTTCCGTGGTGCCGACGGTAACGGTGGTGTGGACGGTATCCCCTTGGAAGGCTTGGCCATTGATTAAAAACGCCATGCCGTGACCGGGATTCATGCCGTGATGGAGGCGAAATTCGCGGGTTTGGCTCGGTTGGGGGAGGGGGTCAACGGGGATGAGGGAGGCGGGGAGGGTGAAGGGGGTGGGGGATGTGTCGGTGTAGGTGAGGGTGGCGAGAGTGGTGGCGGTTTGGGAACTTTGGGAACGGCGACCCATCATGCCCCTGCCCATCATCCCCATGCCCATACCGCCAGCGGTGCGTTGATAGGGTTCGTTGATCAGTGCATAGGTGCTGCGATCGCGATCGCCTTGGATCAACACATCTGCCCGCTCACCAGGGGCCAGCAAGAGCCGATCGAGGGGTTGGGGCTGGGCGAGACTGCCGCCGTCCGTGGCGATCAGGGTGAAGGGATGATCTTCTAGGCGCAGGTTGTAAAACTTGGAGGTGGCAGCGTTGACGATGCGGAGACGGAGCCAGCCTTGGGGCGCGATCGCAATATTCGGCTGTACATCCCCATTCACCGTATCGATCGCCCCTTCGCGGCCAATCATCTGCACACCATGGCGCGGCTGGGCAAAGCGATCCGCATTCTCAACGCCCGCCGGGTCAAAATCTTTCAAAAACAGAAACTCTTCCGGCAGGTCTGCCCCACTGTCGCGCAGCACCTCATCTAAATCCCCCCGCACGACGATTAACCCCCCCAACCCGGCAAAAATTTGCTGCGCCACATGGCCATGCAAATGGGGATGGTAATAGGCCAGGGTGGCGGGATGATCCGCCGGAATTTCAAACTCATAGGTGAAGGTGTCGCCAGGTTCGATGTGCCGAAAGACGTTATCAGCGGCTCCGGTGGGGGGAATATGCAAGCCGTGAAAATGGAGGTTGGTGGGGGCGGGTAGGCGGTTGGTGAAGGTGAGTTGGACGCGATCGCCCGGCTGCACCTCCAACCGTGGCCCCGGACTTTGGCCGTTATAACCCCAGATCGTCAGGGCTTGATTGCCGGTGTTCAGCCTGCCGGGTTCAGCGCTGAGATCAACGGCTAACCGTCCATTTTGACTCGTGAATACCGGGGGCGAGTTGAGTGATTTTACCGACACAGCGTTAACTGAGGGGGACGGGGCGGGGCGCGATCGCGCACATTGGCTCAAGAGCACTCCCCCCAAAACACTACCGCTGAGGGTGAAAAATTGTCGTCGCTGCATCGCTATTCTCTCCTAATCAAATCCAGATGTCCGGGGGAGGTTGTCCCTAGGAATCCTGGGGGTGTTCGGCAAATACTATCGGGTCTGCCTGATGGCGAAACCCATACACGGTATAGGGTTCGCGGATATCTCCCGCCTCCATTCCCGGAGAACCGAGGGGCATCCCAGGGGTGGCAATCCCTGCTAGATCGGGGCGTTCTGCTAACAGGCGAATCACATCATCGGCGGGGGTATGGCCTTCGATCACGTAGCCGGATGCGATCGCTGTATGGCAGGAGAGCAGATCATCCGGAACGCCATATTTGGCCTTAATCGCGTCCATATCTTCCGTGACGTTGTCCTCCACATCAAAGCCGCGCGATCGCATATGTTCTACCCAAGCACCGCAACACCCACAGGTCGGACTGCGATACGAAACGACGGTCACATTTTCCGGTGCTCTGGTGGCGGAACTCGTCGCATCAGCAAGCGTTGAAGAATTGGCGCAGGCGGTTAGTCCCAAACTGCCAATCACGAGGCAACCGATGAATAACCGGGTTGTCGCGGCGGTTAACGTTTGAATCATGGGTATCAATCCTGAAACTAGCAACAGAACAGCATGACGTGATCTGTAATCTCATTCAGATCGTAAACCCTCTAGTCAAGTGGAGGGTCAAGGGGGCCGAGAGAATCCGGTGAGATCCTTTGCCCTCCATTGCTATCCCCTTAACCGTCCATTTCTGCATCCATCGTTGTAGCTCTACCCAGTTAAGTTTTTGTCACGTTCAGCATCATCCCTTAACCCGCCTGATACACTGCCATCAGGTGTTTTTTCCTCTATCCGTCAACGGAGGCCATTTTTATCAATTTTTGGGTCTGATTTTAAAGTCTGGGGAAGGGTGCGATCGCCCTGGCCTCCCCCACCTCCTTTTTGTCGCTCCTGGAGAATCGTATGTCTAAGTCAGTTGAAGATTTGTTACAAGAAGTTCATGCCATTTTTCATGAGTTGGGGAATGACGTAGTGAACTTAGCGAATATTAACCGTTCTGATCTCATTGATAACTCAGGACTTCAAGTCTTGATTAAGAACTTTAGAGCGGTTTATGACGAAACAGCAGAACGTTTAAATTCTCCCACCTTGTCCATCGCCACACTAGGCACAACTTCAGCAGGAAAATCCACGATTGTTAATGCCCTGATTGGTCGTAAAGTTGCCCCCATTTTGAATGATGAGATGAGTGGCGGTGTTCTACGTCTCCAGGTAGCAAAACAATCAAAATTAATTATTAAAGGGGATGAGTCAAAAAACCAAAATTCCAAAAAGAAGCGCAGAAAGTCAAAAAAATCTGGACAGAAAAACCAAACGACTCATCCTTGGGAAGCGGGTGAGTGGATAGACTTAAGTGATGGGGAACTCTATGAACGGCTCAAATTTGTGATGAGTTCTTATCTTGAAACTCGAAGCACTGCAAACTGTCCAGCCCCTGATATTACTGTATTAGGAGAGCTTTTACCTGCAAATAATCGATTTTTATTGGGGCTTCCCTCTGGAATTGATATTGAATTTGTTGATTTACCGGGCTTAAAGTCTGTGAATGATGCGACAAATCTACGGGTTATTCAGTCCGAGTTCAAGAAATCCTGTTGTTTGGTTGCTTTAGACTATGGGCAAGTGGATGAGAAACATCGACAAGCACTTCTCAAAGAACTGCGAGACGTTGTGTATGGCATCATGGGCGTTTCTAATATTGAAAACTCCGATCAAGAAGCGAAAATTGCATCTATCATTTTTGTTTTAAATAAAGTTGATTTAAGAAATTCGGATGATCGCCCATTAGATGAGCAAATCGAGAAACTACAAAAAGAAATTAAAAAGGAACTATCTCTTAAAGAACTTCCGCAAATTATTCCATTCAGCGCACAACTACTCTATTATGCTCAATGCGCTTGGGGTGCAGGAAGTTTAGAAAAACCTTCTTCGATTAATCCACAACATCGCTTGGAATATTTGCGATCAATGTTTGATGATTGTATTAAAATTATCAAGCAAAAAAGACGCAGTAGTAGAGAGCTAAAATCATACTTCAGTGATATTGAAGACAACATTGAAAACGGTGAAGAGATCGATGATGAAACGATGAGGAAAATCCTTCAACATGCAATGGAATGGAGTGGAGGCCAGCAACTCTGGGATACATTAAGGCAGCGAATTGATGCATCCTTTGCTGAATTGGTTCTGTTGCCGACCTTACGGCCGTTGTTGCTCTCGTTGGATGTGTTACTCTCTCAAGTCAGTTTACAGATCAAAAACAGTATTCATGAAAAATCAGAGGAGATCAACAAGCTATTACAAGACTTAAATGATCGACAAAGTGAAATATCAACGCTGATAAAAAAAACACAACGCAATACTGAAGGGAGAGTACATGAAACAATCGAATCATTAAATTATACGGATTTAGTCATGGAACAAAACGAAGCAATAGACAACAGAAAAAGTGTTGTCAATTACAAAAAGCTAATAGCATCTGTGGCACAAGTTCGCGATGATCTCAATTGTGATGTAATTATTCCCGTTGAAGATGCATTAGGGAATAGCACTGCTGCTCATGATTTAGAGGATCAGTTAGAAGAAAATATTTCTTCATTCCATGCAAAGGAAATTGCCAGAGCATACGATAAGGTAGAAAAGATTCAGAAAGATTTTTCGCACAGAGCTGAATCTAGATGTTTTTATCAAAAGGTCAAAATGAATGATAAAAACGCTTGTCAGCAACTAGAGGAGGCAGAAAAACGCTACAGAAATTTGTGTGCTGTGATTCGTGATGCTCTTGTTAAGCAAGCAGAGTTAAGTATTCAGAAACAGTGTGAGTCACTGATTAAGACTGTTCAGGGATTTGCAAATGAGCAGAGTGACGATATTTTATCCAGTATTACTGAAATTTTTCCGGATTTAGAGAGTGTTCTCAGGACGGAATTTGAACAGGTAATTCAATCTAATCTTCCGCAATTACCTGAAAAATTCTTTGATCTATCTCCTCAGAGTATTAAGACTGCAACACAAACAAAGCAAGAGAAGGTTGGGCAAAAGACCGTACAAGAATCGTATACAAAGACTGTATTCTTTTTCTTTCAAGTCAAGAAAACCAGACCTGTCACCAAACCAGTGTATGAAGATATTGATTATCAAGAATTGGAGCTTCCTGATAATGATGCAATGGTTGATCAGTGGAGGGAAGGCATTGCAAACGGAGAGTCAGCGATCTGGGAAGTGTTTAGAGAATGGATTCAAAATCATTTACGCAACCTTAATCATGAGTTTACAGATGCAACAGATCGCGCCATCAACCTAAGCAAAAATTCAATTGAATCAAGAAAAAGAGTTAAAGAATATGAACTAGAAGAGTTCAAACAATACTGGCTGACGGTAGAGAAACGCAAAGAAAAATTAGCACAATGTCAGCAAAGATTACAACAACTTCTGCTAGGTGAATAAGAGAGAGTATGTCAGATCATTTTAAATATTTTTTAAGACTATGGGATAAGTTATATGAGAAACATAAAAATACAAATGTAATGAATGTCGATCAACTCATCGATCAACTCATCGAAGATTGGTTAAAAGAGTTCGGATTTGATCATCAAAAACAGCAACAAATATTTGACTATACAAAGTCATTTCGTGAAAATAGTGAAATTCAAAAATTTGCTCTTTCATTCTACAAAAGTCTTCTTTTAGCTACACACAAAAAGTTCTTTGGATTTCTTTCAGTAAAGTTACCTAATCCAAGAAATCTTATTCCTACACTTGAAAAAAACGTAGAAGATCTTAAAGAAGATTCTTTCAAAAATATCATAACTGATGCTATTAACAAAGAAAGCATGAACAGTCAAACCAAGTTACTTTTATTAATTGCATTTGCTCTAGCTTCCATTGGTATTGCAATTTATCTGCTTAACCAGAAACAGAACAGTGTGACAGGTAGGGGAAACACTGATCGAGAAGATAGCTATTCATCTTTACCTAAAACATCTAAAATCATTGTTTTCTTCGCATTAGATGCTGATCGCGCAGAAGAGACAAAAATTCTTGCCGACCTAGAAAATAAACGAATATCTCAAAACGTGATTAATTTTATGAGTCAAACCACTGACATCAAAACATTATGGCAAGGAAAAGAAGAAGACTATAATTCAAAGCTCAAAGAATGTTGGGACTGTCCATCGATCAAAGAAAAAGATCAATATGACATTTACTTAGTAAAAATGGAACTGGAATCTACTGAACCAGAATTTGAAGAAGGTTTGCCCGCATCTAGTTGGCGTAGGGCATTTAAAAGAATTTCAGATAACCATAATATCAAAATCGAAGTGTCAAAGCGAAAACCGAAAGAAGCCGTCAATAACCCCCATCTAAAAATCCCTAGATAGTCTTCATTTAGACTAGGAGTAAAAATCATGATTCCCGTTGCTTTAACTGCTTTATCGGCTAGTCCTGCCGTTGCTCTCGGCCTGGCTGGTGGTTCCCTTGTTCGTTATGGTAGTGTTGTTCGTCATGCGGCTGGCACTGCCCAAGGGGGGCAAATCGTCGCCCATTTATCCGAAGCCGCAGGACTTACCAGTAAACTAGCAACTTTAGCCGTAGCTCCACCCTTGGGAGCGGCACAACTCGCCATAGATGGCATTGGTCATGTTGCAACATTTAATAAGCTAGTCCGTATAGATAGCAAAATAACTGGCTTACAGCAAATTGCCGCTCAGATTTTAGGGGTTTCTCAAATTGCGGCCGGAGCGAGTGTTTTAGGGTTGGGGGTCAGTATTGCGGGCTTTGCTTACATGGGCTACAAACTGCACCAAGTCCAAAAATCCATTGGTCAACTGCAACAATCAATGGATGCGGGGTTTATTCGAGTCGAAGATCGTCTTGATCAACTCTCAATGCAACTGGGTTATATTCACTTGCTGGTTGTGGATAGCTTAGAACAACAAAAAAGGCAAAGTGTCGCCATTGCCAACCTCCATAAAGCCCTACTGATTAGCAAAATTGCCGATTTACAAGCAGAACTAGATAGCCTCAAACGCTTTCCGGATGATTCCCCCAAAGCTGCCCTAAAAGTTGCCGCATCCGCACGAGTATTTCTCGCCGCCCAAGCCACCCAAGCCCAACTTGAAGCAGAACCCAATACATTAATGCTCGTGGATGTTGCAACCCAAGGTTGGGCAGTGGCCACCGCCACCGAAGCGCAATTATTACTCAAACATGGATTAATTCAAGACGCTCAAGACGTTTTGCGTCAAACCGTCCCCCAACTGCAACAACACGCGGCAAACTGGGCCGGAAAACTCCTGAGTGATGAACGTCCCGAACTCAACACCGCCCAACGTTTCGCCACACCTCTGTTTAAACCTCACATCACCGCCGAACGAGTCGATCGCATCGTGCGAATTTCCCCCAGCGATCAAAATTTGTCCGCCGATCGCGCCTATCAAAAACGCACCAATGCTCAAGTTGAAGTAGAAATGGGCCGGACAAAACCGATGCTTACTCAACAATGGCAATATCGTCAGATCGCCCTAGCCGAATATTTAGACACCCTCAGCGAACTCACAGCCCGATTAGATAGCCTTCTGGCCTTTGCAGACCTGTGCGCCGCCCAAAACGTCAAAAACAGCACCCAACTCTTACCCCCCGCCGACGCTAAACCGGGGCTGTATTTACTCCCGGCATATTAAACTTCATAATCACCATGAATCCGACCCACATCCAAAAACACCAAAACGATAACGGCACGATCGTTCTTCCCCAAACGATTGATTTTCCCAGCGATCGCGTCTATGTCAAACATCTTAGTAATGCCCTGATTCTCATTCCTGCTGATAATCCCTGGCAAATTCTTTTCGATAGCCTTGAGCAATTTTCGGAAGATTGTTTTGAAAACTTTGATGTCGATCGCAACAAGTTTGTCCCCGATCAACGAGAGAAACTATTTCCATGAAATATCTCCTCGATACCAACATCTGTAGCTACATCATCAATAATAAACCGCCCCAAGTTACTCAACATTTTCAGCAATGTAGCTTCGGTGATATTGGAATTTCTAGTATTACCGTTGCTGAACTGAACTACGGCATTGCTAAAAGTAAACAGCGCGATCGAAATCGCTTTGCCCTGGAACAGTTCCTCGCCCCTCTAACCATTCTCCCCTTTGAGCGTGCTGCCAGCGATCGATATGGTGAACTGAGGCAATATCTTGAACACATTGGACAACCCATTGGCCCGATGGATATGCTCATCGCAGCCCATGCACTGAGTCTTGACGCAATCATTATCACGAATAATGTCCGGGAATTTCAGCGTGTTCCCGACCTTGTTGTTGAAAACTGGGTTTGACGTACTCCCCCGCATAAATGACGGGGGATTCTGGGTTCAGACAGCAATTGCAGGCGTAGCCCGTCTTATCTTGCCTAGCCCAATGGACAACGCCCTGCCCATACGGTGCTCACCCCGGAATTTTACTTCGCGCTAGCGAACGCTTTTATTGTATCACCACCGAATCAATTCGGTTATTCGCTTATATCCCCCGAATAAAATTCAGGGGGCTTTACGCATCACGCTCGTAATTTAGTTGACTCGCCTTTGCAGACCTGTGTGAAGCCCAAAACGTCAAAAACAGCACCCAACTCTTACCCCCCGCCGACGCTAAACCGGGGCTGTATTTGCTGCCTGCCACGGCATAGGAACAGAGGGCGCGATCGCACCACCCCAACTTTAACCCTCCTCCGCATCCATGATCGCCTGACTGTCGAGCATTAAGAGGGTGCGAAGTTGGTCGGTGTCGAGGGTGGTGAGCCATTGTTCACCGGCATCGACGGTTTGTTCCGCCAGTTGTTTTTTGCTTTCGATGATGTCGTTGATCCGCTCTTCGAGGGTTCCGGTGCAGACGAATTTATGGACTTGGACGTTGCGCTGTTGACCGATGCGGAAGGCGCGATCGGTGGCTTGGTTTTCCACGGCGGGATTCCACCAGCGGTCAACGTGGAAGACATGGTTAGCGCGGGTGAGGTTTAAGCCCGTCCCCCCGGCTTTGAGGGAGAGGAGGAAGATTTGCGGGCCGTTGGTGTCGCTTTGGAAGCGATCGATCATTTCTTGGCGTTGGGCGCGGGGGGTGGAGCCGTAGAGAAAGAGGACTTCGGTGTCGAGATGGCGGCTGAGGTAGGCTTGCAGGAGTTTGCCCCATTCGGCGAATTGGGTGAAGATCAAGGCGCGATCGCCCTCGGCAACGACTTCCTCTAACATCGCATGGAGGCGCAACAGTTTCCCCGATCGCATCCCGGTGATCAGCCCTTTTTCGCCCAAATATTGCGAGGGGTGATTGCACACTTGTTTGAGGCGCGTTAACAGCGTCAAGATCAAGCCATGACGCTGAATCCCTTTGGCCGCTTCGATATTTTCTAACGAGGTATCAACAAGAGTTTGATAGAGTTGAGCCTGTTCGGCGGACAGACCACAATAGACCGTCATTTCCTGCTTTTCGGGCAGGTCTTGGATGATGGTTTTGTCGGTTTTGAGGCGGCGGAGGATGAAGGGCCGCACCAGGGAGCGGAGGATTTGGAGGGAGTTGCGATCGCCGTACTTCTCGATCGGCGTGGCAAACCGTTTTTGGAAAAACTGCTGATCGCCCAAGAAATTGGGATTGAGAAAATCGAGAATAGACCACAATTCCGTGAGGCGATTTTCTACCGGCGTTCCGGTTAAGGCAATGCGAAACCCGGCCTTGAGGTGGCGCACCGCTTGGGACTGCTTCGCCTGGGCATTTTTGACATTTTGGGCCTCATCCAACACCACCCCCGACCATTTCACCTGCTCCAGGGTTTTCACATCCCGATACACCAGGGAATAACTGGTCAGCACCAAGTCTTTCTTTTGCACCGTGAGGACGAAGGGTTTACCTTTTTGGCGTTTTTCGCCGTGATGCACCCAAGTGGAGAGGGTGGGGGCAAATTTTTGAATTTCCCGCTCCCAATTGCTCAACACCGAGGTCGGACAAACCACCAGGGTGGGCTGATTGAGGGCTTCGGTTTCTTTTAAATGGAGGACAAAGGCAATCAATTGCAGGGTTTTCCCCAAGCCCATATCGTCGGCTAAACAGGCCCCAAGGCTCCATTGTTCCAGGAACGCCAGCCAACTCATGCCGCGAATTTGGTAGGGGCGGAGTGTGCCGTTGAATTGTTCCGGTTGGGGCAGAGATGCGATCGCGGTATTGTCCACCAACGCCGCGATCAACTCCTTCAACTTCCCAGTGGCGGTAAAACTGACCACGGGCAACTTCGCCAACAGTTGCGCTTCTCCGGTACTAAACCGCAGGGCATCTTCCACGGTCAGGTCTAAATTTGTGTCGGAATCAACACTCAGGATCGCTTGGGCCGCCCGCACATCCGCCGGTTGGAGGGCGAGCCATTCCCCGTTCACTTCCACGAGGGGCGATCGCTGATCGAGCAATTGCTCAAACTCTTCCGGGGAGACAGTTTGCTCCCCGATCGCCAATTCCAAACTGTAGATCAACGCAGTTTTTAACCCCAAGCGTTCGCCGCGTTTGCTGCGCACTTTGGCGGTGATTTTGATTCCCAAGCGTTTCTCCCCCGCCCCCGGTGCGAGGCCCGGCGGCAGCAGCACCGTCACCCCCATGTCCTGGAGTTGCTGCACCCGTGCCCGTACCAATTCGTAGGCTTCAATCGGGTTGAGCAAACAGCGCACCGGCTTGGCATCGGTGAGGCTGGCGCGGATCGGGTCGTAGACTTTGGCCGCTAGTCCGAGGCCGCGCAAGAGGGTTTCTTGGGGATCTTCGAGGACTTGATCCTGCACCGTAAGCTGATCAACGGGGTTTTTCCAGATCGTCTCGGCATCGATCGCACAGTCCACAGCATGGATTGAGCAAAGGGTGTAGTTCAGTTTCCAATCCGTCTGTCCCCAGGCCATTTCGCCGGGGGTGGGGGGGATGAGGTCGAGGCAAAGGCGGAATTGATTTTGGTTGAGTTTTTCCGTGGCGGGGGTGGCGATCGCATCTTGCACGGGCGATCGCCAGGTGGTCAGCACCGTATCCAAGCGTCGCAGGGCTTCGGGAGTCGTTTCCACCTTAGCCTGTTCCGGTTGTGCCAAGGCGTGCAGCCAGGGTTGCGCCAAGCTCTCCCGCTGGCCCGACGGCGCAAACGACACCCAAGGCCGAATCTGGGCATCCACCACATAACTTAAAAAATTCAGCACCACCGTTTGGGCATCAATCCAGGGGTCTTTGCGTTTTGGCTTCGCCCAGAGGGTTTGTTCCGTGGCATAGGCGCGACACAGACCCGGCATCGCCTTCGCAAACATCGTCAACCGAGCCTGATCCACCGCACTATCGAGCAACGGATACCACCCCGCTGTTTGATCCAACACCCCCGGCAACACCTTGCCCCGCGCCAACAAATCCAAACTCCAGCGGTACAGATGAGACCAAAACCGCAGAGCATCGCCCAACGAGGCTTTCCGCACCTGAAACGAGTTGAGGGGGAGATGGCGCAGGAAGATAGCCGCCTCAGCAGCGGGGAGCTTCACACCCTCCACTTGCCACCAATGCAGGGGTAACTTGCCAATATCGCTAATGTCTTGCTCATCTCCCGACAGCACCGGCAACAGTTCGGAGGAGTCCGACCGCGAACGGCGACGGGCAGAGGGGCGATCGCCTCGACTCGGCAGCGCAAAAATTTCCCGACAGATCAGCAGATCCGTTGTTAACTCAGCGGGCCAAAAGGAGCGCGATCGCACATAATCCTGTAATTTCGGGCCCGACATTGCCGCCGGATGGGTCGCCACCTCCACCGGAGCTTCTGTCCGCGTGGGAGCCGCCAAACGCCAGGTTTCCCCCCATAGAAAGAAATAACTCTCCGAAGGCTTGCAAATCCAACTCCCATGTAAAATTGCCATCGTTGCTGTTGCCAGTCGTTTTCTAAGGTATTGCGGAAGATTACCAACCCCTGTGCCATTGTCTCAGAGCGAGACTAAAGTGCTAGGATTGCCTACAGAAGAAGGAAATATGAAGTAAGAAAGGACAAGCACACAAGATGCAAGAATTTAACAAGTCGATATCCTTCGATGGACGGGATATTCGGCTCCAGACTGGACTACTTGCTCCGCAGGCTGGTGGCTCAGTACTGATTCAATCTGGAGAAACCGCAGTTTTAGTCACCGCAACACGTTCTACCGGTCGGGAAGGTATTGACTTTCTCCCCCTCTTGGTTGATTACGAAGAAAGACTCTATGCTGCGGGTCGGATTCCAGGGGGATTTCTGCGCCGAGAAGGCAGACCGCCCGAAAAAGTAACCTTGACGAGCCGTTTAATTGACCGTCCGCTGCGTCCCCTATTTCCCCAGTGGCTCCGAGATGATATTCAAATCGTCGCCACCACCCTCTCAATGGATGAGCAAGTTCCGCCGGATATTTTGGCGGTGACGGGTGCATCCGTTGCTGTCATCTTGGCACAAATCCCGTTTTGTGGCCCAATGGCAGCCGTGCGAGTCGGGCTTGTAGGGGATGATTTTATCATTAACCCGACATTTAAAGAAATTGCCGAAGGCGATCTCGATTTAGTTGTGGCCGGAACCCCGGACGGCGTTGTCATGGTGGAAGCCGGAGCCAACCAACTCCCCGAACAAGACATCATCGAAGCGATCGAATTTGGCTATGAAGCCGTGCAAGATCTGATCGCGGCCCAACGGGAATTAATGGCGGATTTAGGGTTGGAATTAGTCCAAGCCGAAGCCCCGGTCACCGATCCTGCCCTGGCTGACTTTGTCGCAAAACAGGCGACGAAAGGGATTGAAGGCGTGTTGCGTCAGTTTGACCTCGACAAACCTGCCCGCGATGAAGCCCTTGACGCGATTAAAGCCGCCGAAGTGGTGGAAAAAATTGCCACCTTGGCCGAGGATGACCCGGTGCGCGTGGCGGCTGAAGCCGATGGGAAAGCGGTGGGCAAAGTGTTTAAAGCCCTCACCAAAACCTTAATGCGGCAGCAGATTGTCAAAGATGGCGTGCGGGTCGATGGCCGCAAACTCGATGAAGTGCGGCCGATCAGTTGCCAAGTGGGCGTGTTGCCCGCACGGGTGCATGGGTCGGGTCTGTTCCAACGGGGGTTGACGCAGGTGTTGTCCCTGGCAACCTTGGGGACACCCAACGATGCCCAAGATATGGATGATCTCCATCCGGATACCGAGAAATATTATCTGCACCATTACAACTTCCCCCCCTATTCTGTGGGTGAGACGCGGCCGATGCGATCGCCCGGTCGCCGGGAAGTGGGTCATGGGGCGCTGGCGGAGCGGGCGATTTTGCCGGTCTTGCCCTCCCGCGATGATTTCCCCTATGTGCTTCGGGTCGTCTCGGAGGTGCTGTCCTCCAACGGGTCTACCTCCATGGGTTCCGTCTGTGGCTCGACGCTCGCCCTGATGGATGCCGGTGTGCCGATCACCAAACCCGTGAGCGGGACAGCGATGGGGTTGATCAAAGAAGGGGATGAAGTGCGCGTCCTGACGGATATTCAAGGCATTGAAGATTTCCTAGGGGACATGGACTTCAAAGTAGCCGGGACGGAGAACGGCATCACCGCCCTGCAAATGGACATGAAAATCACCGGTCTGTCCATGGATGTGATTAAACAAGCCGTGGAACAGGCCCAAGCCGGACGGCTCCATATCCTCGAAAAAATGCTGGCGGTGATTGATACCCCCCGTGCCGAACTCTCCCCCTACGCGCCGCGCCTCCTGTCGATCAAGATTGATCCTGACCTGATCGGGTTGGTGATTGGGCCAGGGGGCAAGATGATCAAGGGCATCACGGAACAAAGTGGAGCCAAGATTGATATTGCCGATGATGGCAATGTCACGATCTACTGTAATGATCCCGAAGGCGCAGCGATGGCCAAGCGGATTATTGAAGGGATGACTCGCAAGCTCCACGAAGGCGAAGTCTATTTCGGCAAAGTGACCCGGATCATCCAAATCGGGGCGTTTGTGGAAATCTTGCCGGGGAAAGAGGGAATGATTCACATTTCTCAACTGGCGGACTATCGCGTCGGCAAAGTCGAAGATGAAGTGGCCGTGGGCGATGAAGTGGTGGTGAAGGTGCGCGAAATTGATTCGCGGGGCCGGATCAACCTGACGCGTCTGGGGATTCATCCCGATGAAGCGGCTGAAGCACGGGCAGCGGCGGGCTAAATCGGCCCATCTGTTGGCATGACTTCACCATGGCCGATGTGAGTAAAAAAGCAAGGGGCGATCGCTTCTTGCTTTTTTGTGATCGAGGCAGCGATCGCACCTCCTGAACAATCTGAAGCCTTCCCCCCTGGGGGGGTATTCTCTAATGCCTTACCAGATCAGGCGTTGTCTCTATACCCCCTCTTGAGTCCACCGAAAGAAACGTGCTATCTTAATGAGGTAAAGATTTATAACACCCCCCTAAATCGTTGTTTGAACTCACTTGGTTCTTTCTTGGTGTTGACTTGGATGCGCCTCACACCACCCCCGTCAAACAAAGCCGCTGGCAAGCCTTTGGCTGGGCCTGTTTCCTCGTTTCAGTGCCTGTGTTTGTCCAAGCGCCTTTAGTCCGTTGGTTTCCGGTGCTCAGCTTGTTGTTAACGGGAGGGCTGTGGGTGTTGGCCTGGTGGCTGTCCGCTCGGTATCCGCAACAGTGGTGGGGCGACCTCGTACAGGGGTTTAGTTGGAGTTGGCTGGCGGGATCGCTGTATTGGGGGTGGTGGCGCAGTGAACCGTTGATGCATCTACCCATTGAAGCGATCGCGCTCCCGATTGCGATCTGGGGCATCCGTCACGGTTGGGGCAAGATTGGCCATAGCTTCTACCTCGGTTCCCTCGTCGGCACCGCGATCACCGATGGCTACTTCTACCTCACGGACTTGATCCCCTATTGGCGGCAGGCCATCGATGCCCCCCCGGAAAGCATTTCGATCATCCTGCGCGAAGCCGTGGCCAAGATGGAAACCCCCTGGGGGCTGGGCTGCGCTCTGCTGTTGATTGGTTTACTGCTGGCGTTGGGCTGTGTGCCCTTGAAACGCCCTTCCCTCGCCGCCTGGGTGTTTAGTGGTGCAGTCTTGAGTACCCTCGTGGTGGATGGCTTGTTTTGGGCTTCGGTGTATTTTGTCCTCTAGGACGGGCGCGATCGCCCCTTGGCCAACCTGGACATTCCCCCATTCGATTAAACACACCCTTCGATGTAGCCCACTTCCGGTAAGCGACCGGCCCGGATCATCGTGACGGTTCCGGTGTCATCAGTTTCAAAAATGACCCGGTAATCCTGACTGGCTTCCTCTTGGGGGACAAAAATTAAATACTCGCCACTGGGGACATATTCGTGGGGTTCGCTTTCAATTTGGCCTGGGTACAGGTTGCGAATCCTCTCGGCGCTGTCACCCACCTGAGCGCCGCTGAGGGTTGTCATCCCGGCGGCGAGGACTTCCACCCGTGCGATCGTGCCGTCTGTCACCATGACGGAAACATCCTCAAACCCCTCAATGGTGTAGTACAAGCAACCGTATTCCTCGCCGCCGCTGGCTCTTTGGGCGAAGCTTTGGCCGGTCGCCGCTTCGGCAGCGGCGATCGTCATCCCAACTTGGACAGGGCCGAGGCCAGTGGTGGTGATTTTGGTGTTGGCGGTGACGGGGGTGGTGCTGGGTTCGGGGTTGACGGCGGTTTGGGGGGCTTGGGGAATGGTTGGTTCGGGGGAGGGTGCTGCGGTGGGACTGGCGGGGTCTGGGGCGGAGTCGGTGGGGGCCGCGTTGGGGGTGGCTGGACTACAGGCCATGCCACTGAAGAGCAAAACGGCAAAACTGAGGGTGAGGGTTCGGCGGGGATTTAACATGGGACTCCTGGACGATCGCACGGCTGAGGGTTGCTCAACGCTGGGCTTGAATGTCTTGATCTTACGGGAGGGGCTGGCAAGATGGGCAGGAAATGGGGTCAATTCTTGGGCTGGGCTGTGTCGGAGGGGTGCGATCGCCCGCGAGTCTGGGCCGGGATCTCGTGATCCGCGTGACAGATCGAAAAAGTGGCAGGGCGCAGGGCTGATCCGTGGGTTTGCATCGCTTAGGGGATGAACCGGGGGCAGCGTTTGACGAGGGAGAGGGGGACGCGATCGCGCTCGACGGCATAGACCACAGGACAGCGGGGGAAAATTTGGGGCAGTTTTAAATAGGGCATGGCGATGTAGTAATTGGGGGGAACGCCCCGGTTGCCATAGTCGAGGTCAGTTTTGAGGTCGAGGAGGGTGAGATCCGGGCGGGCGAACATTTGGGCGATGTAGTCAGGCCCGCCGAGGGCGAGGGTGGCACCGGGGGCGGCATGGGCATTGACCCAGGCGATCGCTTCGCGGAGACTCACCCCCCAATAGTCCGTTTCGTAGAACCCATGGGCCGCCGGGAGACCGCCAGAAATGCGGTTGAAATAGACATATTGATGGGGATGGAGGGTTAGCATCGTGACGGCGATCGCACTCATGGCCACCGTTACCGCACTCAGGGCCACAAACCGCTGCCATTGCCCCACCAATTGCTGATAACTCCAGATCAAGCCCGTTGCCGCCAGCACCGCCAACCCCGGCACGAGGAAAAAGAATTGTCGCCAGCCGTGGTAGAGGGGGGTTTGATGGGCGATCGCCCAGGCCGGCACGAGGATCAACGGCAACACCACCATCACCGCAACCGCCCGTTGCCGATCCGTGAGCCGTCGAACATTGACCCCCAAAAAAATCACCCCCAACCCAGCGCTCACCTGCCACAGGAGCGGGGTCGTCTGCCAAATCCACACCGGCAGATAGTTCCAGGGCACAGCGGCGGCGGGCATGAACTCCCCCGCAAACAGCACTTGCCCCGGCCAGGCCGGTCGCGCCACCCGCAGCAGCGCCGAACCGAGCCAGCGCAGGGGATCAGACCAGGATGCCGGATGCAGCAGGAGGGTGGCGATCGCCCACATCATCCCGCTCACGCCATAAAAGGGCCAAAACCGGGTCACCATCCGCCCCCAGCCCCGCACCACCCCTTGGGTAATGGGGACTAACACCAACAGCACCACGCCCCCCATCCCCGTACTACAGACCACCCCGACCCCAACCCCATACAATGCCGCCTGCATCATCATCGGATACCAGCTTAGGGTCGGGGGTTGGGCATCCAATCGCTGGGACTCAGCGACCCAAGCCGCCCCGGCCACTGTGGCGATCGCAAACAGGGCCGCAAAGGGCATATCCTGCGGATTAAAAAAACCATGGGCCCAAAACCGAGGCATCAACGCCAACACCACCGGGCCAAACCAGGCATAGTCCAACCCCGTCAACATTGCCACCAGCGCCGCCACCGCTCCATAGGCCAAGAGGGTGACGAGGAACGTGAGGAGATGTTTCACCTGAATGCGGCGATAGATGGCTTGGGCGATCGCTCGTTCTTCCGCCTTGGATGCGATCGTGTCCCCATCGAAATCCACCCCCGCCCACGGCTTCCCCTCCCACCCATGCCGCACCACTTCCGTCAGCTGATACACCGCCTCCGCTATGCCATCAAAGCCCACCCCGTCATACTGAAACTCCGGCGGAATTTCACGCCCCAACCCGACCCACGCCGCGTTATATTTCACCGTGGCAATTTCCGCCCCCTCATCCCACGACACCCCATAATCCCCCACCGTCCCCACCCCAATCCCCCCCAACAGCAGCACGATTGTGGCGAGTTTCAACAGGGGCGCGATCGGGCTGGGGGTTAACGGTGCAGGAGGGGTCAAGGTTTGGGCCAAGCTCAACAGAGCGATTTTACCAGGGAAGGGCAGGATGTCTGAAAGCCCTGTCTCTTGAGAGCAGGGATGAAAGACGACTCGTGCAAATTTATTCGCCTACCGTCTTTAACCAATGTTTTTCCTTGTTGATTCATGGTTTTTGCGCTATAAGAATTAGCGTAAATTTATCGATCCTGATGCTAGTTTTTGAGTTTAGAGCCTGAGTACAGGATAAAAAATCAGGCTTTGGCTGAAACCCTGATGATTTCGTAGTTGGGTGGAACAATAGCAACACTCAACACGCTCCCTAAAAATCCATAGTCTGTTGTAGTGCGGGCATTTTGCCCGCTGGGATCAGACAAAATAGGGAGCAGGATGCTCCCACCCCATCAAAATCAAGATGCCGCCGTACATTTCAACTTTTGTCCTGTACTCAGGTTTAGAGCCTACGGAAAGCCCGAACAGTTCGCAGCTATTGATGAAGCGATTCGTACCGTGCAGTTTATTCGGAATAAGTGCATCCGCTTATGGATGGACAACCCGAAAACTAATAAGTATGACTTGATTAAAGTTGGCGCGGTGCGTAGTTGCATCTAACGATGTCATAGTCTATGAAGATTTGAGGATTAAGAATCTAGTTAAAAATCATTGTCTGGCAAAGTCAATTAATGACGCTGGTTGGTATCAATTTCGAGTGTCAAGATATACCGCCAAGAACTAAAGTTCTTGGCTCATAGCTCAAACCCGTTAAAACGGGTTATGAATGATTGGGGTGATGGTTTTGCGGGGGGTGGAGGGCCAACGGGGCGCGATCGCGTGGCTATCTACACCGTAATAGGTCGCCGCTTGGAGCATCTTCAACTGGAGCCACTCGCAGTGCTCCGAAACAGCGATCGCCTCTGGCCGTTGGCCCTCCACCCCCAAGGCCTGCCGCACCGATGTCGCCACCGCCCGCGCCAACAGGGGCGGCACTGAATTGCCAATCTGGCGGAACCCGTGCCACTTGGTGACATGGAAACGGAACCAATCCGGGTAGGAATGGAGGCGGGCGGCTTCGCGGACGGTGATACAGCGGGGGGTGCGGTAATGGATCGGGCGGGGTGAGGTAAAAGAACCGCGACTGCTGGGCGTGCCAGCGCGGAGGGTGTTACAAATGCCGTCGGGATGGAGGCGGAGAAAGCGGCTAACCGGGTCAAGGCGACCGGGGGGGGTGGCGGCGAAGCGAGCGATGGTGGTGGGGGTGTGGCGGGTGCGGATGCTGGCGGTGAGGGTGTGGGGATGATAAATCCGGGGCGCGGCGTAGTTATCGGGGTCAGGGGTGAAGCCTCGGAGTTGGGCTGCGTAGGGGCTAGGGGAACCAAAGTCCGCCGCGACAGCATCCTGCTTCCAGAGGGTTTCATATTGGTTCACTTCGGGCAGATCGGCGATCGCATCGGCCACCGTTGGCCCTGGGGGTAAGGCGATCGCTCCGTCGCTCCGGGTTGCCGGGCGGGTCGTGGGGGTGGGATAGGCCAGGGGCGGGCAGTCGTGCCGATAGCCCAAGAGAAACAGACGTTGACGATGTTGGGGCACACCAAAATCCGCCGCGTTCAGGGTTTGGTACGGGGTGACGACGTGATAGCCCTGGGCGTTAAAGTCCGCCACAATTTGCCCCAGGAGGGATTGCGATCGCTGAAACGCCAACCCCGCCACATTCTCCATCACAAAATACTTAGGCCGTAACTCCCCCACCACCCGGCCAAACTGCCGCACCAACTGATTACGCGGATCATGCTGTTGCCGCTTGCCAATAATCGAAAACCCCTGACAGGGCGGCCCCCCAAACACCACATCAATATCCTGATGCCCCAGGCGTGAGTTGGCCCGCAGTTGCGCCCCCGTTACTGCGCTCACACTCTGGCAAAACAGGGCAGTCTGGGGAAAGTTAAATTGATGCACCGCGCAATGGATCGGGTCTAGTTCTACCGCCGCCAATACCGCAAAACCAGCCTGTTCAAACCCCAAGGCCAAACCGCCGACCCCCGCAAATAAGTCCACCGCAATGGGTTGTTTTCGCTCGCTCACAATCCGGTTTTGTGTCGTTTTCCTGGTTCACTGTAGAGTACAGATATCCCTGTTTTGAGATTCTGGCGGCAATATTTAAGAATTAGGGATGGTTGTTTTGAGACATGGGCAATGAGTGATCTGTACTATCACATTTTGGGGCTACAACCGGGGGCGACAGCGGCTGAAATTAAACAGGCCTATCGCACCTTGGCGAAGCAATGGCATCCCGATCGCTTTTTAGACCAGCCCGAACAGCAAAAACGGGCGGCGGCTCGCTTCCAAGAAATTCACACCGCCTATGAATTCCTCAAGGATGCGACCCCAGACCCCGCCCCGCCTTCCCCAACGCCGACCCCAATGCCGCAGGTGGCGGTCAAACCCGCCAACGCTAGTTTTTACTATCAACTGGCGCTCACGGCAATTCATCAGGGGAGCGATCGCGATGCCGTCGAACACCTCACCCATGCGATTCACCTCGATCCCCATTACCAAGCGGCCTATCAATGCCGTGCCTTTCTCCATGAAAAACTCGGCTTTGCCCGACGAGCGGAGGCGGATTTTCGCAAGGCGGCGGAATTAAAAGTGGCGGCGGCCTATGCCCAATCGGAGCCGATCCCCGCGCCCGACCCATCACCCCCCACGCCCGACCCATCACCCCCCGCGCCCGACCCATCGCCCCCGTTGATCCAAAGCCCCCACCCGATTACCGCCCTCGCCCTCGATCCGACGGGGCAACGGTTGCTTCTCGCCCAAGGGCCGGGGGAGGTGTCCCTGTGGGATGGGGCGACGGGGGCCTTGGGCGATCGCTTCACGCCCGAATCACGCCCAGTGCAGCAGGTGTTGTGGCATCCCCACGCGGAACAGTGGGTGACGGTGAGCCAAGCACAGGGGGCTAAATTGTGGGGGCGATCCGCCGATGCCGGGCCGCTAACCTTGCGCTGGCATCAGGATGGGGTGCTGAGTGCGGCCTTTAGTCCGGATGGCCAGTCATTGATTGTGGGACGAACCGATCGCACGGTGCAACTGTGGCAGCTTTCGCCCCGTCGCTGTCGAACAATTAGCGGCTATCGGGCGGCGGTGGCGGCGATCGCCACCTCTCCCACCTCGACCCTCTTCGCCACGGGTGGCCTAGAACCCCAGATCCGGATTCGGGACTATCACACGGGCAAGCTGCGGCGATCGCTGCGCAGTAATGGCGGGGTGCTCTGTTTGGTCTATAGTCCCACGGGGCAATACCTAGCGGCGGGGGGCTACAATGCGATCGCGCAACTCTGGAATCTCGCCGAATCAGCACAACCCCGCCAATTAATCGCCCATCAATCCCGGATTACGGCGATCGCCTTTAGTCCCGACCATCTGCACATTGCGACAGGGGGCTGGGATCGCACGATTTACCTCTGGACTCTCACCACGGGAGATGCGATCGCCACTTTCACCGGCCACAGTGACGTTATTTCCGGCCTCGCCTTCCACCCCAACGGCTCCACCCTCTATAGCAGCAGTTGGGACGGCACGGTGCGAACCTGGTCTCTCTAGGGGGCGATCGCAGACCCTCAAAAATGGCAAAATACAAAAACTCAATCACCCCTATCCTGTCACTCCAAATCACGATGATCAACGAATGGCTCCGTTTTCGCGTAAAACCGGAACTCCGTGACCAATTTATCCGCACCGATCGAGAGGTGTGGGACAGTGCGATCGCCGCCTATCCCGGCTACCTCGGCAAAGAAGTGTGGCTCGGAGAGCCGCCCGATGAAGTGGTGGTGGTGGTGCATTGGCAAAGTGAAGCATTGTGGAAATCGGTGCCTAAAGACGTTGTCGATGCCACTGAAGCGAAATTTTCCGACCAATTCGGCGCAGATAACTACGAACTCCTCGAATTCCACGGCTACACGGTGCGCAGCCTCCCCCATAACCGCTAGGTCTGCGCCATAGCCAAACCCCGATCCGCCAAGAACTGAAGTTCTTGGCTCAGAGCGAAAGTGGACTAATGCCCACTGTGGAACCCGTGTGAACCGGTTTTCGCTGTGAGGCGGGGATTTCAATCCCCGACGGGGAGGAATCGCTACTGGGGTTATGGATCAGCCGTAACCCACGGATTTAAAGCGTGCCGTGACACTAGGGCGATGGGGGCGGGGTTATTTCGCCTCCATCCAGTTTGCGCCAGCGTGGATGTCTACATTGAGGGGAACATCTAGGGTTAACGCGGCGGCCATGACGGAGCGGATTAGGGGTTCAAGGCTGTCCCATTCGTCGGGGGGAACTTCGAGGACGAGTTCATCATGGACTTGGAGGAGGAGGTTGGCGCGGTAGGGTTCGAGGGCGCGATGGAGGTTGACCATGGCGATTTTGATGATGTCGGCGCTGGAGCCTTGGATCGGGGCGTTGGCGGCGGCGCGGAGCAGTTGAGAATCACCCAGGGACAGGCGTTTGAGGGACTCTAGATCGATCGCATCGGGATCACTGCCCCGGAGGGCGGTGACGGAGCGATCGCCAAAATTAAAATAGCGTCGCCGTTTGAGGAGGGTTTCCACATAACCGAGGGCGATCGCTTGGCGTTTTTGGCGTTCTAAATAGGCGAACACCTGGGCATAGCGATCGCGATAACGGTCGATAAACTCGCGCCCCTCCGTCGCACTCACCCCTGCTTCGCGCGCAAACCGCTGCGCCCCCATGCCATAAATCACCCCAAAATTAATCGTTTTCCCCAACCGCCGCTGATCGGGGGTCACCTCGTCTGTGTCAAACAGGAGCCGCGCCGTCACCGCATGGACATCATCGCCGCGTTGGTAAGCATCGAGGAGGATCGGTTCTTGGCTGAGGTGGGCGAGGATGCGCAGTTCGATTTGGGAATAGTCCGCCGCGACGAGGAGCCAGCCCTGACGGGGAAGGAAGGCTTGGCGAATTTGGCGGGAAAATTCGCTGCGGATCGGGATGTTTTGCAGGTTGGGGTTAGAGGAAGAGAGCCGCCCGGTACTGGTAACGGCTTGGTTAAAATCCGTATGGATGCGATCGCTGTCCGGGTTCACCAACAGGGGCAACGCATCCACATAGGTAGACTTCAACTTTGACAAGGTGCGATAGTTCAAAATGCAATCAATCACCGGATGATCCCCCTGTAATTTTTCCAAGGTGGCGTGATCCGTGGAATACCCGGTTTTTGTTTTTCGACTTTTACGGGTACTTAACCCCAAGGTTTCAAATAATAGTTGGCTCAGTTGTTTGGGCGATCCTAAGTTAAACTCTTCTCCCGCATCCTCGTAGGCTTGGGTTTCAATGGCGGCGAGTTGGTGGGCTAACTGGTCGGAGAGGGTTTTTAAATAGTCTTGATTGATACGAATTCCCAGGGATTCCATATCAGCCAAAACCCGCTCTAGGGGTAATTCCACCTGATCAAACAGCCTTTCTAGTTCCGGAAGGTGCTGTAATTCCGCTCGCAACGGTTCCACCAGTTGATAGGTGGCGTAGGCATCTAAACCGCAATACATCGCGATTGTTTCGATGGGTTGATCGGCAATGGTTTGACCTTTGGGAATATTGAGATCGCTGTAATGTTGGGCTTCAATATCGCCTAAATAGCGGTGGGAAAGGGCTGTTAAATTATGTTCACCATCGGGGCGCAGCACATAACTGGCAAGCATGGGATCAAACACAACGCCGTTTAATTCCAGGCCATGATGTTTCAAAACAAGGCGGTCAAATTTGGCGTTTTGGAAGACTTTCGGATAGTCGGCACTGGTGAGGATGGGGGCGAGGTGCGATCGCACCCTATCCCAGCTTAATTGTTCGCCCTGGGTATGGCCGATGGGAATATAGGCGACTTGATCCGGGTCGGTTCCCCAACAACAGCCTAGGCCGACGAGGTGGGCGGTGTGGGTGTCGAGGCCGGTGGTTTCGGTGTCCCAGGCGACGGGGTGGGCGGGGTCGGTGCAGGTTTGGAGTGTGGTGATTAGGGCGGCGAGTTTGGTGTCGCTGTTGATGATCTGGGGGGTAATGGCGGCGGGTTGAACGGCTTGGGCGGCTTGGGTTTCGGCGTAGGTAAAAAAGGCGATGTCGTCCGCTTCGACCGTGGGGCTGGGGTCAGTGCTGCCGAATTGCTGCTGCCATTGGTCGAACTGTCGAGCGAGTTGGTTGAGTTCGAGGCGTTGGAGTTCGGGGAGAATCCTGTCGCGATCGAGGCTGGGGAGGGTGAGGTCGGGGAGGGTGACGCTGAGGGGTACAGCTTGATTGATGGTGGCCAGTTGTTGGGAGAGGAGGGCGTTGGCGCGATCGCGCTCTAGTCGTCCCTGCACCGCCCCGGTGATCTCGTCGAGATGGTCATACACCGCCGTGAGGGTGTCGTACTGAGCGAGCAACTTCTGGGCGGTTTTTTCCCCCACGCCCAACACCCCCGGAATATCATCGGATTTATCGCCACAGAGGGCTTTGTAGTCGATCACCTGATCGGGACGTACCCCGAATTTTTCGCGCACGAGGGCTTCGTTGTATTCCGTGGCTCCGGCGATGCTGCTTTTTGTGAATCGATGTTCAAAATAAAGGATGCTGATTGCGGCGTGATCATCCACGAGTTGGAACAGATCGCGATCGCCACTGAGAATTTTCACCCCCACCCCGGCGGCTTTGCCCTGCCGCGCTAGGGTTCCCAAAATATCATCCGCTTCGTAGCCGGCTTGGGTGAGCACCGGAATCTGCATCAGGGCGAGGAGGGCTTGGAGATTTTCAAGATCGGGGAGGAAGTCGTCTGGGGGGGGCTTGCGGCTGCCTTTGTACTGGTCGTAGAGTTCGTGGCGGAAGGTGGGTTCTCTGCGGTCGAAGGCGATCGCTAAATAGTCCGGTTGATGGGCCTGCATTGTCTGCAAGAGGGCTTTGAGGAACCCAAAACAGACGTTGGTGGGAATGCCGCTCGCCGTGCGGAGGCCGCCGCTACTACTTTTTGCAAAGGCGTAGTAGGAGCGAAAGGCGAGGGAATGGCCATCAATGAGCAGGAGCGTGGAAGAGGTCAAGGCACGATTTGGATCAAGAACACCCCATTTATCCTAAGCGATCGCGCTGCCTTCTCTGGTTAGAATCCGCTGCGGGATTTCCGATTAGCCGTCTACCTGCTCAATCCAGTTGCGGCACTTGTGCCACACTTCAAGCTCAGATTTCCATTTTTCCATCTCAATGCGGAGGCGAGTGGGGTCCCCTACATAGGTATCGAGGATGCACTTGCGTTTCTCGATTTTGGTCTCAAGGGTTGAGGTTTCTTGAGCGATCGCATGTTGAATCTCGGCAAGTTTCATGGCAGGGAGGGCTGTACTGGGTAGGGTAATTGTTACAAATTTGTTAAATTAAATCACAGAATAGCATCAAAACTTGGTCTAAAGTGCAAGGCTCTTTGAGATCGTCCCAGAGCGTATCATTGACTTCAAGCTAGCCCCCATTGCCCCCAGTCACTCGGTTCCAAATTCCTCGATTTTCACCGGTTGATCACCGTTTATCATCCATTCAACGACTATCCTACTCGCTGACTATCATCACTATGTTTTTCATCCGACGTTGTGCGATCGCCCTCTCTTGTGGAGTGCTCATCCAAGGCATAGCTGATCCGGCCCGCGCCCAGCTAGAGCGTGAGCCGTCCCGACCTGTTGCCCAAATCCCCGCCCAGAATTCGGGGTTATCCGTGGTCGAGTACAAAGTCGTTCAGGAGTTAAACCGGGCCCGCTCCAATCCTCAACGGTATGCCCAATGGCTCACCACCCTCCGCACCTACTACAGCGACAATCAACTCCTCTTTCCCGGTGAAGACCCCATCACCCTCGCCGAAGGGGTGGAAGCTCTCGATGAAGCGATCGCCGTCCTCCAAACCTTTCGCCCCGCCCTTCCCCTCGATGTGTCCCCCGGCTTGAGCAATGCCTCAGCCACCGCCCTCAGCGCAGCCATGACCGGCACAATCCTCGCCAACAACGCCACCACCTTCACCCAAAGCATCGGCGGCACGCCCAGCCCGCTCCTCCTTGTGGCTCGTTTACTCATTGATGATGGTCAAGGCAATCGCCCCCGCCGCCAAGCCCTCTTCGACCCTGCCTATCGGATCGTCGGCGTAGCCTGTGAGGCCGAAAGCGGCTCAACGGCCCAAACCTGCGTGATTACCTATGCCGGATCAGCGAGCGATCGCATTCCCACCCAAATCACCGCACTCCCTCCCGTTACGCCCCAAGTTCCTGAAACCCCTGAAATTCCTGAAGTTCCTGTAACGCCCCAAGTTCCCGAAACCCCTGAAGTTCCTGAAGTTCCTGTAACGCCCGAAACCCCTGAAACCCCTGAAATTCCTGAAACGCCCCAAGTTCCTGAAACCCCTGAAACGCCCGAAATTCCTGAAACGCCCGAAATTCCTGAAACCCCTGAAGTTCCCAGCACCACAGCCCTACCAACCCCCGAAGATCCCAACGGTAGCGACATTGCTGCCCAACCCAGTACCACCACCAACCCAAACCCCCCCCCCGAAACCCGCAACCCTGAAATTGCCAGCCTGATCAATCCCGATCCTCAAAGTATCTCTCAGGGTTTTCTCTTGCTCCGTCAAGGCACTCTCGAAAACAACGATCGGCAGTACGAAGATGGGAGCTTTTATGATGAACATTTATTTGAAGGGCAAGCGGGACAATCGATCACGATTCAACTCCGGAGCAATGAGTTTGATACCTTTCTCGCTGTCTTTAATGAAAGTGGTTTAGAAATTCTGGCCCAAAACGATGATGCGAATGGTGAAAGTAATTCCAGCGTTACCATTACCCTCCCCTATAACGGCATCTATCGCATTTTTGTGAATGGGTACGGCAATGACGATCTTGGTCAATATACGATCACGATTCGCTAGAGGCGTGACACACCTTCATCGGTAGGTTACGGCTGATCCATAACCCCAGCAGCGATTCCTCCCCGTCGGGGATTGAAATCCCCGCCTCACAGCGAAAACCCGTTCACACGGGTTCCAGAGTGGGCATCAGCCCACTTTCGCTCTGAGCCAAGAACTTCAGTGCTTGGCGGATCGGGGTGGGGTTTGGGGTAAGGATAATGCGTGAACAAGCTGTAAAGCCTGATTGTAGCTGTGCCATGGCACTAGGGGGTGCGATCGCTCATCTTGCCGCCTTCTGTTGATCGGGGGGTGAACGGGATGCGATCGCGGGTTTGCCATGGCGATCGCATCCCAATTCCTCATGATCAACCGGGACAAGATCCGGCCCCGCGATCGTCCTAACGCCCCAACACTTGGCCCAACGCCGTCAGCACCGTTTCCACATTGTCAGGGCGGCTATTCGTGCCCATCAAGCCAATGCGCCACACCTGGCCGCTCAGTTCCCCTAGGCCGTTGCCAATTTCGAGGTTGTATTCATCCAAGAGGCGGCGCGTCACCGCCTTCGCATCCACCCCATCGGGAACCCGCACCGTGGTTAGGGTCGGGAGGCGATAGGCCCGCTCCACATGACAGCGCAGGCCCAACGCCTCTAAACCATCCCATAACTGTTCGGCATTGCGTTGATGGCGGGCCCACACCTGCTCTAGCCCTTCTTCGGACAGGAGACGGAGAGCCTCACGAATCGCATAGGTCATGTTGACCGGGGCCGTGTGGTGATAGACCCGACCATTGCCCCAATAGTTACGGAGCATGGACATATCTAAATACCAGTTGGCGACTTTAGTGCTGCGATTGTCGAGTTTTGCGAGGGCGCGGGGGCCCATGGTGAAGGGGGAAATTCCGGGGGGGCAGCTTAACCCTTTTTGGCTACAACTGTAGGCGAGATCTACATTCCATTCATCGAGGAAGAGGGGCACAGCCCCAAGGCTAGTGACAGTATCCACGAGCAAGAGGCAGTCAAATTCGCGACAGAGAGAACCAATCCCTTCGAGGGGTTGCCGCGCTCCGGTGGAGGTTTCAGCATGGACGAGGGCGAGGACTTGGGGGCGGCATTCTTCGAGGGCGGTGCGGAGTTCAGCGAGGCTAAACACATCCCCCCAGGATTTATGAAGGGTGCGCACGTCGGCCCGGTAGCGCCCCGCCATATCCACGAGACGATGCCCGAAGTACCCCGATACTCCAACGAGGACGCGATCGCCCGGCTCCACCACATTCGCTAAGGTGGCTTCCATTGCCGCCGACCCCGTGCCGCTGATCGGAAGGGTCATCGGGTTGGTGGTTTGCCAGGTGTAGCGCAGCAGGCTTTGCACCTCGTCCATCAGTTGGAGATAGGCAGGGTCGAGGTGGCCAATGGGTTGGCGGTTCAAGGCCGCAAGTACCGCTGGGTCTGCGTTGGAGGGGCCAGGGCCTAAGAGGAGGCGGGTGGGGACGTTGAGGGGGGCGAGGTGGAGGTGATCCTGTTGATTGACCGTGGGGGCCGTCAGGGGTTGGGGGGAAGCCATGGATTTTTGTTAAATTTGTTACCGTTCATTTCTTATTATCGGAGTCATTGCTCCCTTTTGTCTTTGAATTTTAGTTAACGTTTGGGGCGGGGATGGAGGGGCGATCGCACCGATTGATGATCGCTCAACCCTATACAGGAATTTGGTTCTAGGGTATAGTGGTCTCTGCTTAATTGACCGAATCGGCTCGCATAAATGTCGGAATTTTGCTATAATTGAATAGAAAATCAACACATCAACGCTTCCGTCTCCCTTGCCCAACCTCTACACCCTAATTAACCTATGGCTGCTGACACCAATCCCGCTCAATCCACGCTAGCCGACATCCGCGCCACCCGCCTCGAAAAGATCGATCAACTCCAAGCCGAAGGGATGAACCCCTACGCCTACCGGTGGGAATCCACCCACCACGCCGCTGAGTTGCAGGCCAAATACGCCGACCTGGCCCCGGAAGCGGAAGTGGAAGATCCTGTGGCGATCGCAGGTCGGATTATGGCGCGACGGGTCTTCGGAAAATTGGCATTTTTCACCCTCCAAGACGAGAGCGGCACGATTCAGCTTTACTTTGACAAAAAGCGCGTCACCGCCCACATGGAAGACCGCCCCAACGCCTTCAACCTCCTCAAAAAACTCACCGACGTAGGCGACATCATCGGTGTGACCGGCACGATCCGCCGTACCCAAAAAGGCGAACTCTCCGTCAACGTCAGCACCTACACGATGCTGACCAAATCCCTGCTGCCCCTCCCCGACAAATGGCACGGCCTCACCGACACGGAAAAACGCTACCGCCAACGCTACGTTGACCTCATCGTTAACCCGAACGTGCGCGAAACCTTCCGCCGCCGCGCCAAAATCACCGCCGCCATCCGTCGCTACCTCGACGACCACGACTTCATCGAAATCGAAACCCCCGTCCTGCAAAGTGAAGCCGGCGGCGCAGAAGCTCGCCCCTTCATCACCTACCACAACACCTTGCAGATGGATTTGTATCTGCGCATTGCCACGGAACTGCACCTCAAGCGGTTGATCGTGGGCGGCTTTGAAAAGGTGTTTGAATTGGGGCGGATTTTCCGGAATGAAGGGGTTTCGACCCGCCACAATCCGGAATTCACCTCCATTGAAATCTACCAAGCCTATGCCGACTATCACGACATGATGGCCCTCACGGAAGCCCTCGTCACCACCGCCGCTCAGGAGGTGCTCGGTACGCTCAAACTCCAATACCAAGGCACAGCGGTTGATCTCACCCCGCCCTGGCGACGGGTGACGATGCACGATGCAGTACGGGAGGCGACGGGGGTTGATTTGACGGCGTTTAGTGATGTGGGTGAGGCGATCGCAGCCGCCCAAGCCGTGGGCATTCATGTGCCGGACGATTGCGCCAGCATCGGGAATCTCCTCAATGCCGCCTTCGAGCAAAAAGTAGAAGCCACCCTCATTCAACCCACCTTTATCATTGACTATCCCCTGGAAATTTCGCCCCTGACGAAACCCCACCGGGAAAAAGCGGGCCTCGTGGAGCGGTTTGAATTGTTCATTGTCGGACGGGAAACGGCCAATAGCTTTTCGGAACTCACTGATCCTATCGACCAACGGCAACGTCTCGAAGCCCAGGCTGCGAAAAAGGCGGCGGGGGATGTGGAGGCCCATGGCGTGGATGAGGATTTTCTCGCGGCGTTGGAATATGGGATGCCGCCGACGGGGGGATTAGGAATTGGGATTGATCGCCTGGTGATGGTGCTGACCGATGCGCCAAGTATCCGGGATGTGATTGCGTTTCCGCTGTTGAAAAACACCAGCGCGGCGATCGCTTCAGCGGACTACGACGCGGAAAAAAAAATCCTCAAAGTGACCTTTAACCAAGGCAGCGTTTACCACTACAACGATGTGCCGCCCGACCTCTATCACGCGCTCAAACAAGCGCCGTCCCTCGGTCAATTTTTTAATGCACATATCCGCGAACAGTATGGATGCGATCGCATTGTTTAACACTGCCTCAATCACCCCATCCCGTGGGAGGGGGTGATTGAAAACTAATAGGACAGACTGATGGCTTGATGGAGTGAGACACGATCGCTCAATTGTTTGAGGATAAAATCTGCCACATCGGGCCGGGAAATTTTGAGGGCGGACGTGCGATCCGTGCCGGGGAAGCCGTAGCGATAATGGCCGGTGCGATCGCCCTCCACAAAGGCCCCCGGTCGGACAATCGTCCAATCCAACCCGCTGGCTCGCACATCCTGCTCCTGCCGCTCATGATCCGCAAAAACATAGCGCAAGATTAGCCCAAACATGATGCGTTTCCAGAAAAAGTTGAGGCTGCCCCAACTCTCCCCAGCACCGAGGGTAGTTTGACAGATCAGTCGCCGCACCCCCGTCCGCTGCATCGCTTCGATAATGTGGCGGGTTCCCTGCGATCGCACCGTGCCGGTGAGTTGTTGTCCTGATCCGAGGGTGCAGATGACGACATCTTGACCCTGCACCGCTTGCTCGACGGTGGCGCGATCGAACACGTCACCGGGAAACAGGTGCAAATGGGGGTGCTGAAGACCGAGGCCGGACGGGTTGCGGGCAAAGGCAGTGACGTGATGGCCTTGCGCCAAGGCTTGGGTCACCACATGGCGACCAACTGTACCCGTTGCGCCAAAAATCAAAAGTTTCATAAGATGTGCTCGTAAACAACATCCTTAGCTTAGGCAGGACAAGGGTTTGAGACTATCTGTTTCTTGCGGAGCTTGTACAATCGTGCGGTGAGTTGTGCCTGTTGACCCAGTGGGGCGATCGCACCCTTGACTATGATGGGAAAAAATTCCCGTCAAGAGTCCCGTGCACAATTTGGTTCTCTCCGATGCCGCATCCCAGTCTTGCCAGCAACATCTAGCCGCCCTGCGGGTCGAGTTGCTCCACAATCCTCCGGGTGAAGGCGATTTTCAGTCCACCGAGCACACCCTGTTTTTATCCTTAGCCTCGCGGCCCTTGTCGTATCTGCAAGTGCAGGATGGCAAGCGTTATCAGGGGGTATATCGTCCAGGGGATATGCTGATCACGCCTGCGCAAACGCCGCTGTTTGTGCGCTGGGAGGGGGAGGAACATTGTCTCAAAATTCAATTGGGGGCTGAGTTTTTGCAACGGGTGGCCCAAGACATTGTGAAAACGGCGGGCGATCGCCTCCAACTTCGTCCCGATTTTCAGGTGCGCAATGGGCAACTGGAAGCGATCGCCCGCCTCCTCCTCACGGAAACGCAACAGCCCGGCCTTGGCAACCCTCTCTATCAGGATTCCCTCACCAACGCCCTCGCCGTCAACCTCCTTCGCCACCACGCCACCACCACGCCCCACCTCCCCACCTACGACGGCGGCTTACCCCCTCCACATCTGCGCAAAATTCTGGACTATATCGAAGCTCATCTCGACCAAGAAATCCGACTCGAAGCCCTGGCCCAACTGCTGGGAATGAGTCAGTTTCACTTTAGCCGTCTCTTTAAACAGTCCATCGGCCTATCCCCCCACCGCTATCTGATTCAACAACGCATCGAACGGGCCAAACACCTGCTCAAACAGACCGATCAAGCCATTGTAGACATTGCCCTCAGTTGTGGATTCAACAGCCATAGCCATCTGAGCAAACAGTTTCGCCAAGTCACCGGAATCACCCCCAAGGCCTATCGAACAGGTTAACGCCAGGATCAACCTTGCCGCTGGTTCACCTATGACTGAAGCCATTGCTCTCACCCTAAATCTCTCTCCCAGAGCGGGGGAGGGACTTGAGTATTATCCGGATTCAGTCTGAGGCGATCGCTTCCCCTACTGGGGCGACTCGTCGAGTGCGATTTCGTCTAATGCTTCGGCGGGTTCTGAGAGGGGGCGGTGCTCCGCCATGATTTTCGAGAGTTCGTCTACTTCAAAATAATGGTGAAACTTGTCAGTGATTTCGAGGAGGTAGGAACGGCCTTCGGCTTGGCGGCGTTTGCGAACAAAGCCGAGTTCAACAAGTTCTTGCACCTGTTGGTAGGCGCTGCTGCCCCGGAGTTCGATCAGGTCGGTTTGGATGATCGGGGATTTGAGGGCGACGACGGCGAGGGTACGCAGAGCGCCGATGCCGAGTTCAGCGGGAACGAGGTGCTGAATCAGGGTTTCAAAGGTGGGGCGGAGTTGGAGGCTATACCCGGAGGGGGTTTCGACGATTTCTAGAGCACTGTCGCGGTGGGCGTAGTCGTCCATCAGTTCGAGGAGGGCATCGCTGGCGGTTTTGCGCCCACATCCGGCATAGTCTGCGATCGCCCCTAGGGTCATCGGTTGTCCTTTAAGGTAGAGAATCGCTTCGATACAGGTGGCGAGACGGGGGGCGGAATCGGTCATAGACAACTTAAACACACAGAATTGATCAACACATCAATCTAACTGATGGCCGGTGAGTTTGACAAAGATATCTTCAAGGTTGGAGGCGCGGCACATCATCCCGGTTTTGTCGGGGATGGTGTCGAGGTGGTCGCTGGCGGCTTGGAGGGTGGGGAAAAATTCCGATTCGAGGCGATCGCCCACCTGCCGCACAATTAACCCAGAGCCGTGCTTCGCCTTAAATTCCTCCAACGTTCCCAACTCAATCAACCGCCCTCCGTCCATAATGCCGATGCGATCGCACAAAAATTCCACCTCATCCATGTAGTGGGTGGTGAGCAACATCGTCATCCCTTGGCGGTTGAGGTCGCGGATAATTTCCCACAACCGGCGGCGATTTTGGGGGTCGAGGCCCACCGTGGGTTCATCCAAAAAGAGAATATCCGGTTCATGCATCAGGGCGCGGGCAATTTGGAGGCGGCGTTTCATCCCCCCGGAGAGGGTTTTAACGCGGTCATCTTTGCGATCGCTCAACTCCACATACCCCAACCACTGCTCAATCCGGCGCTGTCGTTCCCCCTTCGGAATATGATGCAACCGCCCATGAAACTCCAAATTTTCCCACACCGATAAATCAATATCAACACTCATCTGCTGCAACACCACCCCAATCGACCGCTTCACCAGCGCCGGATTATGGGTCACATCATGGCCCGCCACTTCAATCCGGCCGCTACTGGGTTCCGTCAAGGTAATCAACATCCGAATCGTGGTAGATTTCCCCGCCCCATTGGGCCCCAACAGCCCGAACATCTCCCCCGGCGAAATTTCAAACGAGAGATCCTGCACCACAGGAACGTTGTTGTAGAGTTTGCAGACGCGATCGAGAGTAACAGCAGACACGATAATTCAACCAGTAAAGGAGTGAGCAAACGTCCCGACAGCGCAGGACATTTCGTAGGGTAGCACCATTGCGAGACCAAGGGAGAAGAGTAACTTCATTGTGGCGATCGCAACCCGGTTTTTGTAGGGTGCGTTAGTAGGCGAGAAATTGGGTTGAAAATAGATTAACCTTACTTCCTGCGTAACGCACCAATCTTCAAAATCCTAAGTTTACTTGCACCTTTTGTACAAGTAGGATAGGATTGGCATGAAATTTATCCAATTCCAACAAGAAAGTTCAAAATGAGTTTGTTTGATAAATTAAGTGCTTTGGTAAGCGATGATAGTGCAGATGCAGGTGCTATAGATATTATTGCGCCACTTTCTGGTGAGATTGTAAACATTGAAGATGTCCCTGATGTTGTTTTTGCTGAGAAAATTATTGGTGATGGAATAGCTATCAAACCAGTAGGAAACAAAATGGTTGCACCTATAGATGGGACAATTAGAAAGATATTTCCGAGTAATGAGGCTTTTTCGATTGAATCAGACAATGGTGTTGAACTGCTTGTTCAGTTTGGTATAGACACAGTGAAGCTGAGAGGAGAAGGTTTTAAACGTATTGCGAAAGAAGGACAGGCGGTTAAAGTTGGTGATACTATCATAGAATTAGATTTAGATCTTTTGAAAATGAAGGCAAGATCAACATTAACTCCAGTTGTTATTTCCAATATGAATGAAATCAAAGATCTGAACAAACGTTCTGGTAGTGTTGTTGCGGGTGAAACTCCAATTTTGCGCGTAATAAAATAGTAGAGGTAAGGTGCGTTATCAAGCAAAAAAGCCGATTAAAAGAGTTAAATCCGACTTTCTGCGTAACGCACTAATCCCCAAAATCTAGTTTTTGTAGGGTGCGTTAGCAGGCGAGAAATTGGGTTGAAAATAGATTAACCTTACTTCCTGCGTAACGCACCAATCCCCAAAATTCAGCCATTGATGTGGTGCGTTACGGCGGATTTTAGATTATTTTCTTTGATGTAAATTTTAGCCGCCTAACACACCTTACAGGATTCACTAATTCGATCGCTTTACCCATTGCGGCGTTGATCTAAACTGTTGCCTAAGCCTTGGATGATGCCGCGTCCCACTAATCCCAGACCTTTCCCGATCACTTGGGTTAACAGATAGACCACCCCTTGGCCGAGCCAGGCGATGAGCGATCGCACCCTGGGCGCGATCGCATCTCGCGTTTCGAGGGCGATCGTCACCCACCAGCGGAGGCCTTGGAGTTGCTGGAGTTCCTCCTGTCGCGCTCCGTAGATGGATTGGTGGCGAATTGTGTTGCCGTCGAGATAGAAGAGGCGATAGCGACTTTCAAAAATGGCGCGGGGTTCGTGCCAATAGGCATCAAGACGGAACCGCCAGGATAATTCATTGCGGAAGCGGGTCAGGGCGCGGGTGGAAAAATAGCGGCGATCGTAGAGTTGATATTTCACCGCTTCCACGTCGGCATATTGATTGAGCACCAACTGGATCACGCCATTGGCTAACTGTAAGACGAGATGATCGAGCAGAATGGCCGATCGCGCTGCGGCTTCCGGTGATTCGCCGCGATAGTCGATCTGCTCGACGGGGATCGGGGTGTGATGGATCAGATGGGCGAGGAGGGCGGCGGCGTGGGGGCTTTGGGTGAGGGGGGCGGCGATGTTGGGAAATTCAGCCCAGACGAGATCGACGAGGGCAGTGTTTTGGCGTTGGCCGGGATAGTAGCGGCGCAACCATTCGAGGGTGATTTGTTGCCAGAGGTCGCGGAGAAGGTCGGGGGTTTGGCGGCGGATTGCGTCGGGGTCGAGTTGGAGGTGTTGGGCTTCGTCGCACCAGCGGGTCAGGGTTTGACTGATCAGATAGAGTAATTCTGAACAGCGATCGCGCCGCAAAATATCAATTTCCATCACCACGCCGCTTTTATTGACCAACCCCGCTCGGCTGGCACTGAGGAGGGGCGTAAACCGGGTTGCGATCGCGGTCAGTTCGGCAGCGGCTTCTACCAATTCTCCGGCGACATGTTCCGGTTCGGCAACCGCCGGAACCCGTTCCACCTCATCGGTGGGGGTCAAAATCACCTCCACCGGCAGCAGTTGATGCAGACACCACCGCGCCGCCCGTAGTTCGCGCTGTTGCCCTTGGAGGATCAAGCGATCGAGGGGAGCAAGGGGGGCTTGGTCGATGCGATCGCTCAACAGCGTTAGGGCTGTATTAATTTGGCTCAACCCGGAGCGGCGCAGGTTATACAGCCAAGTTGGGGGGCGGTTGGGGAAATGGGGAGACGGGATTAACCGAGTCGGGCGGTCTTTGGGCCAAACGATTTCTCCCGCTGCCACTTGCTCCAGGATCGAGCGGATCACCGCAGGGGAACTGCCCTTGGGACAATAGCCCTCAATGCCCAGATTTTTCAGGGTTTGGCGTTGGGCAGGATCGGAGCAGGGGGTGAGGAGAATGAGTAACTGTTCTGGATGGTGGATCTGCCATTGTTCGAGGCGACCCCAATCGCCACCGCAGTCGATTAGAGTAACGGGGGTGGCGGCAGCGGGTAAGGCAGCGATCGCCTCCGGTTCCGGCTCTGCATCCCACCCCCCCGCCACCACGATATACACCCACGACAGGGGACTTAAAACCGCAACTAACCCCAGACAGAAGACCGGATCAGGGTCGATAATGTGGAGCGCAATAGTGCGATCATCTGGGGAAGCATTGGGGGTGGGTTTCGCATTACTCACAGTCGCAGCAGCACATCCAAAGGCGCAACATTAACACAATATTTGGATTCCATTATCCCTGACTTTTCCCGTCGCGGGTCATCTTGTTCCAAATCCTGACTGATTTTCTAGAATTATCACCATACAACTTGAAATGAATGGCGATAACGATGGAAATTGGACTGCCCAAAGAAATCAAAGACCAAGAATTCCGCGTCGGCTTGACACCGAACAGTGTGCAAGTCCTCTGTAGCCGTGGGCATCATGTCTGGGTTGAAACCGGGGCAGGCTTGGGGTCAAGCTTTACCGATGCCGATTATGAGCAGGCGGGGGCGAAACTGGTCGCCACGGCGGCCGAAGCCTGGTCGCGGCCGATGGTGGTGAAAGTGAAAGAGCCGCTCACGAGGGAGTATGACTATCTCCACAAAGATCAGTTGCTGTTTACCTATTTGCACCTGGCCGCAGCCCGCAGTTTGACAGAAGCCCTGATGGCAGCGGGCGGCGTGGCGGTGGCCTATGAGTCGGTGGAGTTGCCGGGGGGACGGTTGCCCTTGCTTGCGCCGATGAGTGCGATCGCCGGTCGTCTTTCGGTACAGATGGGGGCGCGATATTTAGAAAAACAGCAGGGCGGTCGCGGCGTGCTGCTCAGTGGTGTGCCGGGGGTGAGTCCGGGGCGCGTGGTGATTCTCGGTGGCGGTGTTGTCGGCACGGAAGCGGCGAAAATGGCCATCGGTTTGGGGGCACAGGTACAAATTATTGATATCAATGTGGATCGCCTCACGGAACTGGAAAATCTCTTTGGCTCACGGGTGGAACTGCTCTACAGCACCCCCGCAACGATTGAAGCAGCCGTACTCAATGCCGATCTCGTCGTCGGGGCGGTGCTCGTGCCGGGGAAACAACCGCCGAAGCTCGTGACCCGCGCCATGGTGGAACGGATGCGCACCGGGGCGGTGATTGTGGATGTGGCGGTGGATCAGGGGGGCTGTATTGAAACCCTGCGCCCCACGTCCCACTCAGAACCCACCTACACCGAAGCGGGTGTCGTCCATGTGGGCATCCCCAATATGCCCGGCGCTGTGCCCTGGACGGCGACCCAAGCCCTGAACAACAGCACCCTGCCCTATACGCTGCAATTGGCGCAAGGGGGTGAAGGAGCGATCGCCCAAAATCCCGCCCTCAACAAGGGCTTAAACGTCAAACACGGCCAACTCATCCACCCCGCCGTCCGCGAAGAGTTCCCCGATTTGGTGTGACTCAGAAAAGACAACGCAGACTGAGCTGATCGAAGTCGGAGTGATCGGATTTTGATAGGCTCAACCTGAGGCTAGACAGTCCACTAGAAGCTCACACTCCAGAGGATTTCAGCAATGGTAGTGTGAGCCTCTGGCTCACTCATACTCGATCCAGCCTCGCAACTTGAGTTATGTATAAACCGTAGGGTCTAAGCAACGAGAAGCTGGCGGGCCCAGTCGAGGCTGAAATAAGGCGCGATCGCTTCCCCTTGAATGACCTTTAACGGCTGATCGGGTTCGCCGAGATGGTTCACCACCAGAGCCGCCGCTGTGAAGTCCTGACCTTGGGTGTAGGCATTGGCGGTGATCACGGTGGTGAGTCCGGCTTGGGTGGCTGCGGTGAGGCCGTGGGCGGAATCTTCCAACACCAGACAGGCTGATGCGGGTAGGTTCAATTCAGTTAAAACGTAGTGATAAATATCCGGGGCGGGCTTTTTCTGGGGCACAATATCCCCCGCTGCGATCACCTCAAACCAAGCCGGATCGAGGCTGGTTTCGAGGAGTGCCATCGCATTGGGGAGGGCGCTGGTGGTGGCGATCGCTAACCGCACTCCCGCCGCCCGTGCCGCTGTGATGAGACGTTCCACCCCTGGGCGGAGGGTAATGGTTCCGGCGGTGAGGAGTTGGTGATAATGCTCGCTTTTGTGGCGGTGGAGGCGGGCGATAAAGGCTTCGGGCGGGTCGGGGATGGGGGTATCGGCTTGGGCGGTTTGCCAATAGTGATGGATGCGTTCCTTGCCGCCGCTAATGGCGAGGAGCTTGCCGTACTCGGCGATCGACCAGTCCCAATCTAGACCGGCTTCGGTAAAGGCTTGGTTAAACGCCACCCGGTGACCGTCGCGCTCAGTTTCAGCCAGCGTACCATCAACATCAAAAATCAGGGCTTGGGGAAGGATCATTGCTTTGGCCTAACATGGCTCGCTGCCTTGAATCTTAGCATCTTGATTCCGATCGCTTGGCAATATTTGCGACTCAGGCGCAGGAAGCGGAGGGGATAGTACAGCCCATAGAGCCAGGGCGGCAGTTCAATCCAATCGAGGTCGCGTTCGTTGATCGGCAGCAGCAGGGTGAGGAGTGATCGCACCTGTTGGGGTGGGGTTTGGAGACGGAGGGGAAAGAGGCGATTTTCTAAAACGGTGGTGGCGGTGGGGTGGGGATCAGCGAGGCGATCGCACCGCTCCGCGATCAGGGGGTTCACAATGCGATCGCGCTGCACCTGACCCCGGACCTTCTCCGGCAACGTCACCCCTAACAGTCGTTCCACCAACCCCAACCCCAACAGCAACACCCGTTCGCCGTGATAGGCCCGACACCGTTCCCACAGCACCGCCCAATCCAACGCCGGATAGGCCTGCACCGCCGCCGCCAGATCGCAGAGATGCTGCAACTCTAGCCAGCCATCCTTTGCGCCATTTAAACAGAGTAATAAGAGCAGATCTTCCGGGCAGAGTTGCGGAAACGTGATGCCCTGATGGATGACCGGGTGCGATCGCGCCAGCACCGCCGCCACGGGCAATTGACAGGCAAAATAGGCCGGGGCAACACGCCAATGGAGGTCAAGCTGTACCCCCGTTTCGGGATGGTGTAACACCGTTTCATAATGGGTGTGCCAGCGGTGTTGCTGCTGGGGGAGCGAAAGGCGATCGCTGCATTGATACCCCAGCCCCTCTAACCACGCCTGCACCCGCGCCACCTGATCCACCTCCACCAACAGATCCAAATCCCGAATCCGTCGCTGGGTGACATTGCCGTAGAGCGACAGAGCCAGCGTCACCCCCTTCACCGGCAAAAGTTGCCACGGTTCCGAGGCGGCAGCCTGGAGCAGGTGACGCAGGGTGATCAGGAGTTGGAAATTGCGTTGGGTGTGGTAGTGAAACTGCTCTGTCCAACGGCTTTGCAGGTCTGGGGGGATCTGCTGCCAATGGTTCCCCTTGAGGCTGTGGTACAGGAGGGGAAAGACCCCATGCCAATGGGCTAAGTCCCCCAACGCGGCCCAGGCGAAATCGTCGGGAAACTCTACCGTTAGGGGGTCTGGATGGAACTGCGATCGACAAATGGCCAGCAACAACTCCAGGGGGCGAACGGGCTGAGGGGCGATGGCTATGGGTTGACGGGTTGCATGGCCCATTGGGTATCGGTTTGGGTGTATAGGTGGCGGGTTTGGGGGTCGCCCCGCAACAGTAAATGATCCACCTGTTGGGCGGTGAACAGCAACAGACAAAAGGCGGCGGGGGGCTGGTGCGGATCGACGGCGATCGCTTCTTCTCCCCCTTGTACCGGCTGCTTCGGTGCAGGCCAACCGAACTGAGCGCGGGCATTGTCGGAAATCTCTCGCCAGAGGGTGAGACGTTCGGCTTGGTCTTCAGGATTCCCCAATTCGGCGGTAATGATCGCAACTTGCCCTAACAGGCGAAACTGTTCGCGGGTTTTGGGGAAATACCAACAGAGTTCGGCCCAGGGATGGTGTTGCAAATGGGCAATTTTTTCGCTGCGGCGATCGCTGATCATCCGGAGGCGATCGCCCGCCTCACTAAACCCGCGAAACACCACGGTACGATTGGCCGGATCGCCCATGGGGGACACGGTGGCCAATTGCAGATAACGGGCATTGGGGAGGGCGCGGTTACGATGGAGGGCGCGGGCTAGGGGCGATCGCCACGGAGCAAGGGACATAAGGAATGGGCGAATCCATAGTACAGTTTTAACTAATTCTAAAAAAATTATTATTGACGTTACACACGGTAGATTTATTGTGAAAGCGATCGCAATCCTCGGCTCCACAGGTTCCATTGGGACGCAAACCCTCGATATCGTTGAACATCACCCCGATCAATTCCGCGTGGTGGGGTTAGCAGCGGGCAACAATGTTGACCTCCTCGCCGCCCAAGTGCGCCAATTTAAACCGGACATTGTCGCCATTCAAAACGAGCGTAAATTACCCGACCTGAAAGCTGCGATCGCCGACCTCGACCCCCAACCGATTATCCTCGCAGGTCAAGCCGGAGTCGTGGAAGTCGCCCGCTACGGAGATTCTACCAGCGTCGTCACCGGCATTGTGGGCTGTGCCGGCCTCCTCCCCACCCTAGCCGCGATCGAAGCCGGCAAAGACATCGCCCTCGCCAACAAAGAAACCCTGATTGCCGGTGCGCCCGTCGTCCTCCCCCTCGTGGAAAAACACGGCACGAAACTTCTCCCTGCCGACTCCGAACATTCCGCCATCTTCCAATGTCTCCAAGGCGTGCCAGCGGGAGGATTACGGCGGATTATCCTCACCGCCTCCGGGGGCGCATTCCGTGATCTGCCCGTGGAAAAGCTCGCCCAAGTTACCGTTGCCGATGCCCTCAAGCACCCCAACTGGTCGATGGGGCAAAAAATCACCATTGATTCCGCCACCCTGATGAATAAAGGCTTAGAGGTGATCGAAGCCCATTATCTTTTCGGGATGGACTACGACCATATTGATATTGTCATCCATCCCCAAAGCATTATTCATTCTCTGATCGAGGTGCAAGATACCTCGGTTTTGGCGCAATTGGGCTGGGCGGATATGCGCTTACCATTGCTCTATGCCCTCTCCTATCCCGATCGCCTCCCCACCCAATGGGAACCGCTGGATCTTGTCAAAGCGGGGGATCTCACGTTCCGGGAGCCGGATCACGCTAAATATCCCTGTATGCAACTGGCCTATGCCGCCGGGCGAGCCGGGGGCGCGATGCCAGCGGTGTTAAATGCCGCTAATGAACAGGTGGTGGCGCTGTTCCTGGAAGAAAAGGTGAAATTTGTGGCGATTCCTCAATTGATTGAACAGGTGTGCGATCGCTTCACCGCCCAAAACATGAGCCAACCCACCCTAGAGGATATTCTGGAAGCCGATCGCTGGGCCCGCCAAGCCGCCATTGAAGCCCTCGACGCTTTAGAAAAAACTACCGTTGCCCTGCGTTAAGTTCGCCCCTGACTGTTATGGAATTGCTTCTGCTTTTGGCTGCTCTTGCGATCGCTTGGCTGGTGTTTACGTGGTTAGTGAAAGTGCTCAAAACCAGCGTCCAAACGGCGTTCACGGTGGCCGTGATTTTGGTGGTGCTCCAAGTGACCCTTGGCATCGGCCCGCAGGATTTGTGGCATGCGATCGTGAATTTACCCCAAATCCTCTTTAGCCCTGATTGAAGCAAAAACAAACTGACTATTTTCCAATACAAAAACGGCTGAAAATTTGATCGAGGACGGATTCGGTGACTTCTTCGCCAGTGATTTCGCCGAGGGCTTGGATCGCGGTGCGCAGATCAATCGTCCAAAAATCGAGGGGGAGTTGGGCGGTGATGGTTTCGGCCACTTGCCCGATCGCACCTTGGGCCCGCGTTAGGGCGGCAGCTTGGCGTTGGTTGATCGCAATATCGAGATCAGCGGCGATCGCTCGTCCCTGCTCCACTTGGGCTAAAATTGCCGCCTCCAATGCTTCAATTCCCGTCTGGGTGGTCGCTGTGGTGGGGACGATGGTTTGGATTTCGGGCGGATAGGCTACCGATTCCGGCGGGGCGAGATCGGTTTTGTTGATCACTAAAATCAGCGGCCGGTGCTGAATGGCGGCGTAGATTTCCGTCTCGGCCACCGTCCAGCCCTGTACCGCATCCACCATCAACAGAATCAAATCCGCCTCAGTTGCAGCCCGGCGCGATCGCTCCACCCCAATCCGTTCCACCTGATCCCCCGTCTCCCGAATCCCCGCCGTATCAAGTACCTGAATCGGAATTCCCCCCACAATCAGGCTCGATTCCACCACATCCCGCGTTGTTCCGGGCAAGTCGGTGACGATGGCGCGATCGCTGCGACTCCAGGCATTTAAGAGGCTGGATTTTCCTACATTGGGCTGCCCGACGATCGCCACCTTCAAGCCACTGCGCAGCAACTCCCCCCGATCCGCCGTTGCTAAAATCTGCCCCACCTGAGCCGATACCTGGGCCACGGCTTCACGAATTGCCCCTTCATCCAACGGCGGTAAGTCATCTTCAAAATCAATCCGCGCCTCCACCTCCGCCAAAATATCCAAACACTGCGATCGCAATGCCCGCAGCGGCGCAGCGAGTTTGCCGTGGAGACCCGCGATCGCTGTCTGGGCCGCTTGGGGCGATCGCGCCCCCACCAAATCCGCCACACTTTCGGCCTGGGTCAAGTCAATCCGCCCATTCAGGAACGCCCGCAGGGAAAATTCCCCCGGTTGCGCCAATCGCGCCCCCGCCGCCAAGCAGAGATTCAACACCTGCTGCACCGGCATCATCCCGCCGTGACAGTGGAACTCCACCACATCTTCCCGCGTGAACGATCGCGGCGCAAGCATCAACAACAACAGGGCTTCATCCACCACCGCCCCCGTCTGGGGGTCGCGTACCGTGCCGTAGAGAATGCGGTGACTCTCCCAGGGTTGCCGTCCCGGTGCGTGGAACAGTTGCCGCGCGATCGCCACCGCGTCCCCGCCTGATAGCCGCACAATCCCGATACTCCCCTGGTTGGGAACAATTGCTGATGCGATCGCCGCGATCGTGTCGCCCTGTTGCATGGGTGCAGATGCTCCAAACGTGTTAATCCTGTGACCTTCTATCTTGGCCTGAGGGTCGCCCCCTTGTCACGGACGGAAAGAGTGCGATCGCTATAATAGACACCATAAACCCCGCTACTCTTCCCACGCCATGATCGCGACCCCCCAAGCCCTCACCATCACCTGGGAACCTTTACCGGAGGATTACTGTTTACCCGATGACCCCGTGGACAACCTCACGCAGTCTCTTCTCGCGGAAGCCCTCACCAACGCCTTCCGTCACCATCTTGATTCCACTGAGCCACACCTCATCGCTACTAACTACGGCATTTGTGCCACCCTCAACGACAAAATCGTCGTCAAGGCTCCGGATTGGGTTTATGTGCCTCACGTTGCAGCCCCCCCAGAGACAATCGAGCGGAGTTATACCCCTCAAGTCCACGGCGGGACTCCCTTAGTCGTCATGGAGTTTATCTCAGCAACAGAAGGCGGTGAATATTCGATTAAACCCACCTATCCGCCGGGCAAATGGTATTTCTATGAGCGGGTGTTACAGGTTCCGGTGTATGTGATTTTCAATCCCGTTCAATCTCTGCTCGAACTGTACCGCCTGGATGAAAATGGACGCTATCAACTGCAAACTCCAGATGCAGCGGAGCGGCATTGGTTGCCGGAGTTAGGTTTGGCGTTGGGGTCGTGGCAGGGAGAAGGGTTTGGGCGATCGGGGGATTGGTTGCGCTGGTGGGATGAGTCGGGGAATTTGCTGCTGTGGGATAGTGAACGGGCGGAGCAGGAGCGAGAACGAGCGGAGCAGGAACGAGCGCGAGCGGAGCGACTCTTGGCACAATTGCGGGCGGCGGGGTTAGATCCAGAGGCATAGCCTTCGAGTTTGAGAGAATTTGAGCCTGATCCGCCATTCGGCTGAATCTTGCTGGTCTCCAGGAATTTACGGAGGTGAAGGGTGAAACCCCCCACCTATACTGAAGGCTAACCATGATTAAACCCACCAATTAAGCCTCAACTGTCAGAGCAATCGATGGTTAGAGCGTGTTAGGGCGTGTCGTTAGGTTGCTCAACGTTTCGCGGACGGGATGCGATCGCATCATGGGCTTAATTGGCGTGTTTTCCCTGCTCGATGTCTTCTGTTCCAGCAGGAAAAAGAGTGAGCAACGTTTGTTAGCTCACCCTTGGGTAGATGTTTTGATGTATTTGTGAGACCTAGAAATTTTAGAACTAATTTGGGGGGACAGAAAAGAGCTAAAGCTGTGGTTAAACCACAATGATGACGAAAGCGACTCGTTTCTGCATTTGTCCATGGCAAAGCAGCCCCCAGACTGGCCCTGTAATTAAACCCTAGCCAAGCTATGGTTTGCCCGACACGGTGGCAAGACGAGCACCCGTAGACTATACTGTCATTAGCTGTGATTAAACCCAAAGCCCAACGTTTCGTTGGAGCTTTTTTTTATGAGCCATCCGGTCAGATGTGCGGGTGTTCCTTTTTACTAAACCGTAGTTTTGCGGATGCCGCCAAGGGGCAACGGGTTTACTTCCCGAAACTTTTATAAAAGGCTAAGACTATATGAAGCTTTGGTAAAGACACGAAGGGGATGCCACGTCAGAAACGGTACTTTTGTTCTTGATCCTGGACTCGCTACAATGAATTCGCTCCATCCCTCTCGCTGCCATGACCCACGCGCCGCCGGACTGGTTACGACTCAAAAAAGCCCTTGCCGTTGAAGCCGATCGCGGCTTTGCCGATATGCAGGGTAACCAGTATCGGTTTAGCGAGTTTATGACCCTCAGTTTTGGGCAAACTCTGCACCAAGGTACACCGGATCAGCGGCGACAATGGGCGAAACTGGCCGCGGATTTTGCCCGCTATCCGGAGGCAACCCTGAGCCAACGCCGGGCAGCGATCGCCGCCGCCCGCCATCTGATCCAAGCCCTCCTCGCTCCCCCCTCAACGCCCCAACCATCCCGCCTTCAGCGCACCCCCATCGCCCAAGCCTCCCCCAGTGCGGGGCCAATCTCTCTGGATCTGCCCTTGGTGGAGCTTCCGAGTCTGAAGGGGCGGCGAGGGGTGAAAGCCTTGGTGCGCTTAGATCTTTGCAGGGTGCGGGATGCGCTGTTTTACTATCCCCGCGACCATATCGACTATGCTCGCCAAGCCAATATTGCGGAGCTTGAACCGGGGGAAACGGTGACATTGATTGGGACGGTGAAGAGTTGCCGCTGTTTCACCAGTCCGCGCAATCAACAGTTAACAATCTGGGAATTACGATTGCGCGATCGCACCGGTCAAATTAAACTCAGTCGCTTCTATCACGGCTCTCGGTTTAGCAATCGCGGTTGGCAAAAATCCCAAGAGGCTTACTATCCCGTCGGTGTCACCGCTGCCGCCTCTGGACTGGTGAAGGCGAATAAATACGGCTTAACCCTCGATAACCCCGAAGTAGAAGTGCTCGATGGCCCCGATGGTGAATTGGAGTCGTTGAAAATTGGGCGGATTGTGCCGGTGTATCCCCTCACGGAAGGGGTGACGGCGGACAATGTGCGGCGGGCGATCGTGGCGGCACTGCCAGCAGTGGAACATTTAACCGACCCTCTTCCGATCGCGATTCGGGAGCAATATGGATTTGTCGATCTGCCCACCGCCCTGCGCCATCTCCATTTCCCTCCCGACCATGACCACCTCGCCCAAGCCCGCCGTCGCCTCATTTTTGATGAATTTTTCTACCTCCAATTGGGCTTTTTGCGCCGCCGTCAAGAGCGACAACAACAGCAGACCAGCGTTGTGTTAGCGACCACGGGGGAATTGAGCGATCGCTTCCGGACCCTCCTCCCCTTCCAACTCACCACCGCCCAACAACGAGTGATCAGCGACATCCTCCAAGACCTCGCCTCCGAAACCCCCATGAATCGCCTCGTCCAAGGCGATGTCGGGTCAGGAAAAACCGTCGTCGCCGTCGTCGCCATCCTCGCCGCCATCCAAGCCGGGTATCAAGCCGCCCTCATGGCCCCCACCGAAGTCCTCGCCGAACAGCATTACCGCAAACTCGTCGAATGGTTCAACCTCCTCCATCTCCCCGTTGAACTCCTCACCGGCTCCACCGGAGTCAAAAAACGCCGCGACATCCACAGCCAACTCTACACCGGCGAACTCCCGTTATTAGTCGGAACCCACGCCCTGATCGAAGACCCAGTACAGTTTCGCCAATTGGGCCTCGTGGTCATCGATGAGCAACACCGTTTTGGGGTCAAGCAACGGGCGCGACTCCTCGCCAAAGGTCAGTCCCCCCACGTCCTCACCATGACCGCCACCCCCATCCCCCGCACCCTCTCCCTCAGCCTCCACGGCGACCTCGATGTCTCCCAAATCGACGAACTCCCCCCCGGTCGCCAAGCCATCCAAACCACCGTTTTATCCGCCAAACAACGCCCCCAAGCCTACGACCTCATCCGCCGCGAACTCGCCCAAGGTCGCCAAGCCTACATCATTTTTCCCCTGATTGAAGAGTCGGAAAAACTCGACGTTAAAGCCGCCACCAAAGAACACGATCGCTTACAATCCACCATCTTTCCAGAAGTCCAAGTGGGACTCCTCCACGGTCGCATGAAAGGGGCAGAAAAAGAAGCAGCCCTGCGCCAATTTCGGGACAATGAAACGCCGATTATTGTGTCAACAACGGTGATTGAAGTAGGGGTCGATGTGCCCAATGCAACGGTAATGTTAATCGAAAATGCGGAGCGGTTCGGCCTATCCCAATTGCACCAATTACGGGGGCGCGTGGGGCGCGGATCGCATCAGTCCTATTGTTTTTTAATGAGTAGCAGTAAAAACCCAGATTCACGCCAACGGTTGAATGTGCTGGAACAGTCCCAAGATGGTTTTTTTATTGCAGAAATGGATCTGCGTTTACGGGGGCCGGGGGAAGTTTTGGGAACGCGGCAAACGGGTTTAGCAGATTTTGCTCTGGCCAGTTTAGTGGATGATCAAGATGTGTTGTTGTTGGCGCGGGATGGGGCAGAAAAACTCATTTTGGCTGATCCAGAATTGCGCGATCATCCCTCCTTAAAAGCAGAATTAGAAGAGCGCGATCGCAAACTGATGGGCGGCACCATGCTCAATTAAGGAATGCGGTAGAGGGGATGCGATCGCGCTATTATTCGGCCCTGCACTTCCCAAAAATCAAACCGTTGCCGGGTGGGTGGGGCGGCGGTGTGTTGGGGTTGATGGGGTTGGGGGCGCGATCGCGATTTAATTGTCTTCATCATAATCTGTCCCTAAAATGCTCATCATATCTCGCGATCCGTGGAGGACTCGAATAATCTCAACACCTGCGATCGTGACCTGATAAAAAATCAAATATTTTCTGAATCCTCTCACTGCGATTTGGCGAATATTTTGCAAGCGAACGTGGGAAAACTGACAGGATTTTCCGAGATTTGGCATTTATCCTAATTGTTTAAATGTCGCTTCTGCTGCATACAGAAATTGCTCTCCATTGTCTATATCATGGGCTGCAATATAGGTTGCAATTTCAATCAAATCGTGCATAACCTGGGGGCACTTCTGCACTTCACCCATGCTCTTTACCCTTGAGGCGTTCTTGCACGGCTTGGCGAATGTCTGCCCAATCACGATCATTCATCGTCATCGCGGGGCCTGAGTTTAATCCTGCAAGTAAACGAGTTTCAAGTTGTTCTTGGGCTTTCCGTTTTTGATCTTGACGAATCAGATCGCGCATGTACTCACTAATGCTGCCATACCCGCCGATTTTCACTTGTTCTTCGATGTAGTCCCGCATCGTATCGGGCAAGGATACATTCATGGTTTTCATGGCACGGTGTTTAATTAGGGTTGCACTCATTATGGCAATATTTGTCATTTCTTGCCATGATTGCAGCGACAACACGCCTAAGCCCCACGGAAAAACGTACCGCTGCCGGGTGGGTGGGGCGGCGGTGCGTTGGGGTTGATGGGGTTGGGGCGCGATCGGTGTTGTAGATAGTTTGAGGTAGAATTTTACAGTAATCATATTTTTTGCTTACGAAACATGCCAGAAATTACACGATTTTATGGAATCGTTATCAAAATGTTTTTTGGAGATCATTCTCCACCTCACTTTCATTCAATTTATGGTGAATATAATGCGCTGATTGGCATTGAATCTTTGCAAATCATTGAAGGAGATTTACCCAACCGTGCCGAAAAGATGGTACTGGAGTGGGCAACTTTATACCAAAAAGATTTAATCAATATTTGGAATAGTCAAGAATTTATCAAACTTCCACCCTTAAAATAATCAGATTAGAAGCTATGAAGCCACCTCATATCATTTCTGCTCAAGCCATTGATGACTGTACATTGCTAATTAAGTTCTCTAATCAAGAGATCCGAAAGTACAATATTTTGAAGTTATTAGAGAATCCCTTATTTTCTTTGCTCAAAAATCCTCACTTTTTTAAGAATTTTGAAATTGAAGCAGGGGGATATGCCTTGGTCTGGAATGAAAATATTGATATTAGTGAATACGAGTTGTGGAAAAATGGTATTCCTTTCACAGAGGAAGACTTGCATCACAATCTAGAACAGAGTGGCAATCTTTAGCAGAATTTTGACAAGCCCCACAGAAAAACGCACCGCTGCCGGGTGGGTGGGGGCGGCGGTGCGTTGGGGGTTATGGAGTGGGGGGCGCGATCGCGCTGGTCTCCCTTGTTTGTTGTAGCCGTTTTCAAGGGTTTGATTTAGACTCTAGGCAATAGAAACAATTGTCACTCTACCCAGCCATGAAGATTACCATTAACGACCAGCACCAAGATTTTATCGCCGCTCAAGTCGCAAGTGGGAAATATGCGAATGCGGACGAGGTGGTTGATTTGGCGGTACATCTTCTCGCCAAGTTGCAAGGGGAGTACCAAGATTGGATCGATGAGACACGAGCTAAGGTCAATGAGGCGATCGCGGAGTTAGAGGGTGGGGAAGGCTTAGAGGGTGAAATGGTCATGAAGCATTTTCGAGAGCAATTTCGCCGAGCCTAAAGGATAGCGACATGGAACGTCGTTATGTTATTGCACCATCTGCGAGCCGAGATTTACAGGAGATTGCAGACTATTATCTAATGCACAATGTTGAAGCGGGTGAGCAGCTTTTTCAAGCGTTCACTGAGAAGTGTCAACAGGTTGCTCGGTTTCCTTATTCGGGTCGTCGTTATTCGCACATTCGCGCCGACCTACGAGGGTTGACGGTATCGAGTTACATCATGTTGTATCGAGTGACCGCAGAAGTGGTTGAGGTGGTCAGATTTGTGAATGGCAGACGGAATATGGAAGCACTCTTTGAAAATGACAGTAATTAAGTGGGCGGATCTCATCCGCCCCGACAGACACGCTCAAGCCCGGACGGAAAACGCACCGCTGCGGGGTGGGTGGGGGCGGCGGTGTGTTGGGGTTTATGGGGTTGGGGGCGCGATCACAAAATTGTCAAATATGTATCCATTGATGTTTCCGGTAGAACTCGCAATTGTTGATTTTTTAAATCTAATTCAATGCCCAAGGCTTCAAGAGGAATCACACCAAGCAAGGGGTCACGTCCGCCGGGTAATTCTAAACATTCAAATGTGCCTTCACGTCCAAGCAAAGAAATACGGGCATCTTGAAAGATCTTGGCTTTACTGAAGCCGGTTGCTGTGGATACATCCACTTCTTTGAGCAAGTCTAAACCCAGTTGCGCGATCGCATCACTCGGCAAACATAGAGTTGTCGCGCCCGTATCAACTAGGACGTTATCGAGGGTGATGGAACGAACTTCCTCGGCGGGGAGCAGGCCTCGCCCTGCGTTAGCTTGGTCGATGCGATTGATGATTGTTAGGGTGGTGATGATTTTGCCCATGGGTGTTGCAGTTGGGGTTGACATGATTTTCGTCCCTGTGACTCTACCTTGATTATGGCTAATCTTGGCGGGGAGGGGCCCCATCTGCCCCGACAGACACGCCCGCGCCCGGACGGAAAAACGCACCGCTGCCGGGTGGGTGGGGGCGGCGGTGCGTTGGGGTTTAAGTAGGTCGGGGTAAAAAAGATCATCTATGTTGAGAAATGTAAATATCGCTGTACTCCTTATCAGATAGGGGCTTGAGCCTTGTTCACAGTCGGAAACATAGTTGATCATTTCAGGGCCGGCCTACTTATTGGGTTGGGGGCGCGATCGCGTTACCCATTCCAAATCACAGATTCTTTAATACCATTCTGTGCTTTCCAGAATGCGTGAAGTGGACTCATCGTGCGAGTCAGTACACTATTGACAGCCTGATTATAGGAGCCATAACCATTACTCACACTTCCACCAACATTCTGAACAGCAAGATGTAAATGATTCTGTTCATTCCCAGAGGAAAGAATCGTTTGACCTGCGGATATGGTAGAACCTTGCGAGAGCCAATATGAACCAGGGGGCTTCAAATGAACAAACCACCAGCGACGCCCCGTTTTTTGACCACTAGAATCAGTTTCGTCAATGGCCATTGTCCAGCCATTGTATTTCCCTTTGTAGATTTCCTTGTAAGGAGCAATTGCAACAACTCCATTGATAGGAGAACGAACGTTAGTAACACTGTTGCTAATATCTATGCCAGAGTGAGCAGAGGTAGAACCGTTGTAGTAACCACGATCATAGGCATATCCTGAAGTTACAGTTTTTGGATCACCAACAAAGATAGTCTTCGATAGATCTTCATATATCTTCAAAACGTCATCTGGCATGGGTTTAGTCCATTCTCCAGAACCAATGTGTGAGTGATATTTCCCATACTGACCACTTGCACCACCAACACGATCCCACATTGCTTCAATGCTCGCACCCTGCCAGTCTGCGCGATCGCTAAAGTAAGTAGTTAGAGCATCATCAATATTGGGATAGTAGTTGCCTAGTGAATCGGAATCAGGCATGATTTTCCAATCAGGATGATTGACACCCTCAATCTCATTGTTGTTGAGAACAGTGTGACCATCCGCACCACCCATTAACCAGATGGAGTTTTGTCCGGTTTTGTCATTTCGCCAGAGGATGTCGGACTTACCATCGCCGTTGAAGTCACCAGTCCCTTCCATTTTCCAATCCAGGTTATCAACAGTTGTAATCACATCGTTGTTGAGAACAGTGTGACCATCCGCACCACCCATTAACCAGATGGAGTTTTGTCCGGTTTTATCATTTCGCCAGAGGATGTCGGACTTACCATCGCCGTTGAAGTCATTTGGTGCAGAAGACTTAACGGGAGGTGTACCGAAAATCAACTCAAAAACGTTACCGAGAAATTTTTGGAATCCTGAACTTGTGGGATTATTGAAGATATTGAGGAAGGATCGCCACGACATGGAAGATTGCGAACCACTGACCGACTGGCCAGAAGCTGAACTGGTTGCGTCAGGATTGGCGGCTCGTTCCGTTGCTTCAAACTCCTCCTGGCCGCTCCAACTCAAGGAAATTCGTTGCAATTCCTTTTCGTATTCTTCGGCTTTGATGGTTTTCGCGAGGTGGACGGCGGCGGCGACGTTGAGTAGACCTGCGCCCGTTTCGAGGTCGGGGTTAGCAGCGCCGAGATCCGTGGCGGTTTGTTTGAGGAGCGCGATCGCTTGTTGATAACTCAAGTCCGGATTTGCTGCCCAGACCTGGGAAATTGCGCCCGTTACCTGTGCTGCTGCCATTGATGAACCATAGCCGCCCCCGATGGGATTTGCTTCCGTGCCGCCATTGGCCATAATGTCTAAGCCTTGGCCATAACTGGAATAGGTGGCGCGATCGTAGCCTTGCCAATTGGAAGCATCCGGGTCAACCTGTTCCGCTGCCCCCACCGTGATGATGTTGTCGAACCGTTCCGAGGCTTGACCCAACGCCGACATCAACGCCCCCTGATTCCCCGAAGCCGCCACAACGAGGACATCATTTTGCCGGGCATATTCCAACGCCGCCATTTCCATCGGTGTGAACTCGGTGCGGGTGGTCACGTTGCCCGCTGCGTCGATTTGGGTGAGGTCAAAACTGAGATTCACCACTGCGTTGGGTTGCTCCGACTCCACCGCCGCATCGACAAATTCCACCAGGGACTCCGCCCAGTGACCCGACCCGATCGCACGCCCCACCCAGAGCGGCGCATCATCATTCACATTGGTAATCAGACCCGCCACTTGTGTACCATGATTGTCTCCTTCACCTGTTGCGAGCAGCGAATTACTATCCTCATCGACAAAATCCGAACCCGTCAAAATCGCGTCCGCATCCATGCCCAACGCATCGGCATCGACCCCGGAATCAATCACGCCCACCAAGGGCTGAAACTCCCGCGCCGCTTCAAATTGCGCAGCGGTATAGTCCACATTATCGGTGTAGGCCTTCGCGTATTCGATCAAGGCTTCGCCCATGTTGTGGGTACGCCAATCGCGCCCCTCGGCGACCACTTCATCCATGAGGGCGGTTTCCGCTGTTGCGCCGCGCACCTGGAACACGATGTCGTTATAGTCGCGATCGCTCTCTGCGAGGGTGACATCTTCAAAGGCGAACGTATTGCCGTCGCCCGTCACATCGGCAACCTGGCCGAACTGTAGATCACTGTCGGGGCGGGACATGGAGAAGCGGACGTTTTCGATCTTGCCATTGGCCACCTCTTCGATGGAGTGATTCGACGCGAGCATGATTCCGAAGCGATCGCCCGCCTTCATGTCAAATTCCCGCACCCCTTGATAGTTCCCAGCGTTAAAATCCGCCTCGCGCATCCTGCCGCTGAACCGCGCCCCATCGGTGGCATCGGAAATCACCACATGGCCGTGCTCGGAATTACTTAACGCCCGCTGTGCTGCCAATTGGGTGAAATCTTCACGATCGGGATCGAGACCCTCCAGGCTGAAAATCCCCACTTCGCCGCGACGGAATGCGCCCCCATCAAAGAGAAAATCGATGCCCACCGTGCCATCCTCACCGACAGTAAACTCCCCGCCGGTGTAGGGAGAATCGGAGGGAGAGGCGAATGGGATTAACTCAATATCAGCGGGATCAAAAGGCAGGGAATCAGCGGTGCGATCGCCCTCTAAATTGTCCAGAAGATCATCAACATTGACATCATCGAAATCGGGCTGCTCGTCAAACGGACTATCTGCGATCGCACTCGGAGTCAGGATCGGTTCAAGGATGAAGGCGTGAAAGGTCGATGGGGATTGTGGAGACTTAGACATCGATAGTTACACGGTAATTTTGTGCAGAAGTGGGCGAGTTCGACAGAACTGGCTTGAATCATTCAGACAATAAATGCACCTGTTAAGTTATCTAGGATTTTTATTTCTTTTTATGCAGTGAAATCCGTTTTTTCTGTAAAGGTTCGATGAAGAATGGGGCGAGTTTTGTGAAAGATTCATGAAGGGCGAAGGCGTTACACAAACACAAGGGGTTTGTGGCGCAGGGGTTCAAAGGCGATCGCATCAAAGCGATAGAGACTCGCCGGGCGACCGGCTCCCCGTGAGGCCTTAACGCCCGTATCTTGGAGGATGCCAAGTTTGAGGAGACGGGCGCGGAAATTGGAATAGTCGGCAAAATTTTCGCCGAGGACGGTGCAGTAGAGTTGATAGACCTCGTTGAGGGTGAAGACATCGGGGAGGACTTCAAAGGCGATCGGGCTGTATTCGAGTTTGTTGCGGAGACGGCGCAGGCCGTAGTTGAGGATGTTGTGATGGTCGAAGGCGAGGGTGGGGAGGCTGGGGACGCTAAACCAAGCGGTCATCCCCCCTTCACGGGTAATCAGTTCGGCGGCTTCGCGGCGGACGAGGGCGAAATAACTAACGGAGAGGTAACGATGGGGGGCTGAGGCGCGATCGCTTCCCGGTGCGCCGAAGGTATACAACTGTTCTAGATAGAGGTTGTGAACTTTGATTTTTTCCTGGAGAATGCGACGGGCGGCGGCTTCGAGGGATTCCCCGTGACGGACGAGGGTTCCGGGCGGGCTCCATTGATGTTGACAGGGGGGGTGCAAGCGTTTAATCAACAGCACAAACAGCCGCTGCTGCTCTGGATCAACGGAAAAAATCACATTATCCACACCGACTTTAAATTCGGCTAAGGGGGCAGCACCGCTCATGAGGCATAGAGTTGGGTGCGATCGATATAGGCGGCGACGGGGGGCAGAATGGCGGTGCGATCGCCTTCCTGTCGGTAATGACTGGAGGAAACAGCCGGGGGGGTGCAGTCGGCGATCGCATAGTCCGCCCCCAAATCCTGCAACACCGCCAATGGCTCCCCATCAATCGGATAACCGGGGCGCGGCATAATCCGTAAGCGCACCTGTTGTAACAGTTCATCGACGTGATACCACTGGGGCAACTGGGCTAATAAATCCGACCCGATCACAAAATCAAACTGCGCTCCGGGCCAACGTTGCCGCGCCCGCTCGACGGTGTGGAGGGTACGGCGTTGGCTCAAGTCCGGATAGAGATGCACATGGGAACAGTCCCGCTGCAAGTCCTGCACCACGAGACCGAGCATTTCCATTCGATGCTCTAGGGGAGTTTGTCCGGCTTTCATCGGGTTATCGGAAGCCCAGACGGCAACGTGATCGTAATGGTGGGCGAGCCAGCGGAGGATCGTGGCGTGGCCAGCGGTGGGCGGGTCAGCACTGGTTCCAAAGAGGGCGATATGTTCCATGGGTTAGGCGCGGCGGCAGGACTGTTGGAGTTGGGCGAGGTCGGGGGAAATTTCGACCGGGTAGGGGGCGGGGTGGCGCAGGGCGCGGACGGGGTCGGGGAGTTGGGCGACGTTGGTTTGGGTGCGATCGCGAATTTCGGCCAAGGATTCCACAGGATAACACCGTTTACCCTGGCGCATCATCAACGTTAGGAGGGGGATTTCGCCGGGTTGGGCGGCGCTGGTGGCAAGGGTGAGGCGATCGCGCCCCGGTTGACGGTAGATCTGTTTACGCCCCGGATAGGTGGCCTTGCTGCTGGACTGTTTCATCGTCGGGATACCGTCAATGTCCACCAATTTATAGACCCCATTCACCGGGTTGCCCGTCACTAGGCGCGTTCCCACGCCGTAGCCCTGTAAACAGGCTCCCGCTGCCCGTAACCGCTCAATTTCCCATTCATCCAAATCCCCGCTGGCAAAAATCGCCGCCTCCGGTAAGAGGGCGTGAACCTGTTGGGAAAGGCTGACCAAATCCCCGGAATCGAGGCGAATCCCGGTGATGGTGCGATCGCCCGCGGCCAAGCGTTGGGCAGCGGCGATCGCATCGTAGGTATCAATTAACAAGGGCGCACCGGGAAAATAGCGATGAAACGCCGCCAAGGCTTCGTCTTCCGAGCCGGCGATCGCGCCAATCGCCATCACCAAAGCATGGGCCATCGTCCCCGCCGGTTTTTCCCCCAACTGCAACGCCGCTAATACATTCGACGTGGCATCTAATCCCGCCGCCAAGGCCGCCCGCGCCGCCCACACCGCCCCCTGGGGACTAAAGGCCCGCCGCGTCCCAAACTCCAAGATCATCGCCTCAGCCCCCGCTGCCTGCCGCAACCGGGCCGCCCGCGTCGCGATCAAGGTTTGATAATTCATCGTGTTGAGCAGATAGGTTTCCACCAGTTGCGCTTGCCACAGCGGCGCATCAATGCGTAACAGCGGCTCCTGGGGAAACACTGCCGTTCCTTCCGGTACCGCCCACAGATCCCCCGTGAACCCTCCCGCCGCCAACAGATCCCAAAATGCCGCCGGGGCTTGGTCAAAAATCCCCGTCGCCTGCAACGCCTCGATCTGCTTCGTGCTGAATCGGAACTCTGTCAAATACTCTAAAACCTGCTCTAGACCCATGGCGATCAGATAGCCAAAATCCGATGGGAGCGATCGCGCAAACAGTTCAAAACTGGCCGGTTTCATCGCCAACCCCTCCCCCACATAACAACTGGCCATCGTCAATTGATACAAGTCCGTCAGCAAACTGTAGTCAGTGGGAGTCAGGTGGAGGGATGAATTAGGGGTCATGATGAGCAGTAACGATGGGTGGTTAGCGAGGGGCGATCGCCCCTCGCTTAGGATAGCCGCTGGCGGAGTTGGGCACTGAGCCAATCGATCGCGCTCACCATGATCAAAATCAAGCCCAAAATTGTCGCCAAGCGGCCAAAATCCAATAATTTCAAACTGACTAGCAATTCATAGCCAATCCCCCCCGCCCCAACAATGCCGAGGATGACGGACGATCGCACATTGAATTCCCACAAATACAAGCTAATGCCCACCAACCCCGGCAACGCTTCCGGCAACACGGCAAAGGAAAAGGTTCGGATGCGATCGCACCCCGTCACCTCGATCGCTTCAATCGGTTCCGGGGGCAGGGTTTCCAACAGTTCAGCGTAGAGTTTCGCCATTGATCCCGTTGTATGGAACGCCACCCCCAACATTCCGGCAAAGGGACCCAACCCCACCACCGCCACAAAAAACAACGCAAAAATTGCCGTATCAATCCCCCGCAACAGATTTAACACCCCCCGCAACGGTAATGCGATCGCTGTTGCAGGGGTTAAGTTGCGGGCAATCAAGATCGACAACGGGAACGCCAACAGGATCGCGATGCCCGTACCGAGGAGGGCGATCGCCAAGGTTTCCCAGATTGCCACCATAAAACTGGGCAACTCCGACAGATCCGGCGGCCACGATCGCGTTACCCACGACCCCAAACGCGGCAACCCCGTCACCAACTCCCACAGGTTAATTTCCGTCGTGCGTACACTGGCGATCAGGAGCGCGATCGCCACCCCCACCAACCCGCATCGCCCCACCCACCACCGCCGACCCCGGCGACGCTGCTCCAGGCGCAGAATCTGATCGAGATGATCCGCTGAGGGGGGAGTTTGGGTGTTTGCCATCGGTCAGGCGCGATTAATTTAAGATGTTCACCGCTTTACCAGCGGCTTGGATCGGGGTGTAGTTTTTGCCGTCGGAACTGACGAATCCGGTGTAGTTTTCCGGCAGGAGTTCCTTGGCTTCGGCCGCGGAAATCTCCACCAAGGCAGTTTGTAAACCCTCGATCACATCGGCGGGTAAGCCGCCCCGCACGGCGATCGGGTCATTGGGCAGCGGGTCGGATTCCCAGATGATTTTGAGGTCGTCGCGGTTGATCCGGTCGGTGCTGGCTAATACGTCGAGGTTGCGATCGTAGTCCGAGGCGATGTCCACTTGGCCGCTGAGGACGGCGATCGCTTGGGCGGCGTGGGATGCCCCTTCGCTGTAATCAAACACTTGTTTGGGGTCAATGTTGCGGGTTTTAAACTCGGCGGTGGGAATCAGCCAACCGGAGGTAGACCCCACATCAGCGAGACTGATTTTCAATTGTTCCCCGGCCTGACTTTGGGCGATCGCGTCGTCCAAGGTGTCAAAGGGGGCATCGGCGCGAGCCATCAAAACCGAGTGGTAGGTGGGTTTTTCGTTATATTTCACCGTGGCGATCGCTTGAATCTCCGGCGTTTCATGGTTCGCCAAGACATAGCCCCAAGGGCCCAACCACGCCACATCTAACGTTCCTGCCCGCAGGGCCTCCGAAATCCCCACCCAATCTTCCGTCACGGTCACATCCGCTTCGCGATCCACCGCCGCCGCCAATTTCTCAAACAGGGGGTTAAATTGATCGCGGGTTTCGTTGGGGGTGGGGAAATAGGGGCCAACACCGAATTTTAGCGGGGCGGCTGCGTCCGCTTCGAGGTTGGGAGAAGTGCCACAGGCGACGGTTAACACCATCACCATTAGCCCCAACATGATGAATTCAACGTATCGCTTCAGGGTAGTTAACATCATTAAATGGATTGTGTGGTGTGGGCGTTCGAGACACCCTTTGTTGACGGTATCAGACGGGCTGAGATGGACGATGAAAACTTGCTGAGAGATGGATTAAGTGAGGCGAGCGATCGCGCCCCGATCAAACACCTGGCCATCGGTGCCAATCCCTGCAATCAAAATCTGATCCGGGTACACCGTATAGGAAGCAAAGCTCAATCGGGATACTGCATATTCTGTCCAGGCGGAATGTCCCACCGGTCGCAACCCAGCCCCCGCTCCGGTGATCATATAGGTCGTGCCATTGAGCGATCGCGTCCGCTCGTAGTGGTGTTCATGGCCGTTGATGTACAGTTGCACGCCATAGGTTTTAAATAAGGCCTTCGCCTGTTGGGCCCAGGTGGCTTGATTCATGCCATAGTGACCCGACCCATAGATCTGATGATGCCCAAACACCACCTTCCACGGCGCATCACTTGCCTGTAGCTGCTGTTCGAGCCAGGGCATTTGGTTCGCCCAATCTGCACCGGAGTTGGTATCGAGGGCGAAAAACTGCACCGCTCCCTGACGGAAGGTGTAGTAACGGCCGTCCATATTAAAACCGGGATACGCCACTTGCGGGTCGCCGTTTGCGGTACGAATGTCATGATTCCCCAAGACGGCACGGAAGGTGACCCCGGCGCTTAACAACGGTGCATAGGGTTTTTCAAAGACCTGATTGATTTTTTCGATTTCGCCATTGTTGTAGATGTTGTCGCCTGCCAGTACCACGAGGGGATAGGGGTTGGCGCGGTAATGGTTGGCCATGGCATTGGCGACGGCGTATTGATTAGAAACGCCGGTGCCCGTATCCGCCACGGAGACAAAGCGGAGGAGCGGTGTTTGAGGATCAACGCTTGGAGGTTGGATCGGTTGGGCGGTGCTGTGGGCGGAGAACGTGGATTCAGCACAGGCGCTGAACCCTAAGCCGGTCATGCCCATGAGGAGATGGAAAAAGTTACGACGCTTCATAATTTGACTAAAAACGGAATCTAGAGGTGATATGGTCGTGACAAGAGAGCACGTTTAACTTGTGGATGTGAGGGGGGAGCAGCGATGCCAGAAGACCATCAAGCAGAATCGAATCTGTCAAAAGAAGATGCTTTGCGCCAACTGCAAGGGCTGATTGCCCAGCTCGAAACAGTGGTGGGAAAATTAGAAACAACGACATCTGATGATGCTCTGCGATCGCTCCCCTTGGCAGACCTCACTCGTAGTGTAGACCAAGTTCTCACGGCCGTTCGGGCTGATCCACCAGAACCCGACCCCAGCCCGGCGGATGCGATCGCGCCTGATTCTGAACTGACAGAACCGGAACCCGCGCCCCCTACGGCATCAGAGCCGGAAGCCGAGCCGGAGGATTGGGGCGGATTTGACACCGACACCGATGAAAATCCCCCCACCGAACCGCTGCCGGAGCCGAAGGGCCTCGACGCTGTTTTACCCACCTTTAGACAACTGCAACGCACCTGGGATCGCCTCCTCAAGTCCGTGCGCAGTCTCCTCCCGGACAACCTCAACGAAACCCTATCGGATTGGATGTTAACGGGGATCATTAGCAGTGTGGTGGTGGTGGTGTTGATTGGGAGTGTGGTGTTAACGGGGGATGATTCGGCCCCGACAGCGATCGCGCCCACCGCCCCCTCCAGTCCGACGGCTCCCACCCTGTCCCCACGTCCTACGCCCACCGCCCCACCCACCCCACGCCCCACCCCAAAACCCGCCCCCACCCCCACACCCAAACCCCAGCCCGCCCCGGCAACCCCACCCCTCCGCCTCACCCCAGAACAACGATTGATCGCCGCCATTCAAGACCAAGTCGCGGAAATCACTAACCAATATGCCGAGGGTTTAATTCGCTCGATTCAAGCGGATTTTCTCAGCAGTCGTTTGGTGGTGACGGTGGGAGAAGCATGGTATGGCCTAGAAGCGCGGCGACAGGATCAAGTAGCCAATGAGGTATTGGTGCGATCGCGCCGTCTTGACTTCAGTCAAGTGGAATTGCTCGACGAAAACGGCGACCAAGTGGCCCGTAATCCGATCGTCGGCAGTGAAATGGTCATTCTCCAACGCAGTCCACTCCAAGAAGCGATCGCGCTTCCGTAATTCATCCGCATTTCTGAATTAAGCCGATGTACTACTTTGCCGAAAAATATATTAATCCGTTTACGGACTATGGGTTTAAAAAACTCTTTGGTGAAGAACCCAATAAGGATTTATTGCTGGATTTTCTAAATGAATTATTGAAAGATGAACAAGGGAAAATTACCCAACTCAACTACATCAAAAATGAGCAACTCGGCGCAACCAGTGTAGACCGCAAAGCCATTTTTGATCTGTACTGTGAAAATGAGCGGGGGGAAAAGTTCATTGTGGAACTGCAAAAGAGTCAACAGGACTTTTTTAAAGACCGCACGGTGTACTATTCCACATTCCCCATCCAAGAGCAAGCCCTCAGAGGGCAGTGGAACTATGAACTGAAGGCGGTTTATGCGATCGCGATCCTTGACTTCGTCTTTGAAGCCGATCGTGATAATCCTAATAAATATCGCTATGATGTCCAACTCACGGACATTGAAACCTGTCAAGTTTTCTATGATAAATTGACGTTTATTTATCTAGAGATGCCGAAGTTTAATAAAAGCTTGGCAGAACTGGAAACCCGATTTGATAAGTGGTTGTATTTGTTGCGCAACCTGACGCGGCTCCAAGGTGTGCCGCTGGAATTACAGGAAGAAATCTTTGAGAAAGCCTTTGAAGTGGCGGAAATTGCCCAGTTCAACCCGGAACAAGTCCGCTCCTATCAAGACAGCTTGAAATATTATCGTGATTTGCAAAACTCGATTGATACCGCCCATCGGCAAGGCCGGGAAGCAGGGATCGCCCAAGGAATCGAGGCGGGGATTGAACAGGGCATTGAACAGGGGATTGAACAGGGCATTGAACGGGGCATTGAACAGGGCATCCGACAAGTTGCGATCGCAGGTATTCAGCGCGGTCTCACGGATGATCTGCTGATCACGTTAACCGGCTTAACCCTGGAGCAGGTGCAGGAGTTGCGATCAGAGTTGCCGCCCCCGCCAGCCCCGGATTAACGACGGGGGAGGAATGCACCGGCGGGGCGCACCGTGCCCGCCCGACAGTCCCGCAGCCAGAGTTGAATGGCTTGGCCGATCACGCCGTTGCTGGTTTCGCGGGGGGGGAGGGGTTCGCTGCTGGTGTTGTCGCTGAAGCGGGTGAAGAGGTAGACGGAATACCAGCCTTGGGGGGTGGGGGTGAGAAAGAGCCAGTGATAGTGCTGCTGGGTGGTGGCGCGATCGCCACTAAACTGCTGCTCTAGGGTCGTGAAAAACACCTGTTTTGTGGGGTCATCGGGGAGAGGGTCACGACCGAGGGGGAGGGGTTCAAACTCGGCCCGGCCGGCGATCTGGACATAGGTAGCCCTGTCAAGGTTCGTGGCGGCTTCGCGGTCGAGGCGGCGCGATCGCTGAATCACACGATTGGCATAACTGGGCAAGTCCTTCAGGAGTTGCGTCGTTAACGGTTCCACCGTCTCCGGGCAAGTCCAGGCCGTCGCCGCCACCGGTTCCACCGAGGGAGCTTCTAGGCTCAATAGGGCCATTAATAGGCTGTCGAGCATGGCACGTTCCCCCTACAACATGGACGAGAGAATTTGATAAATCAGGCGGAATAGAGCCGTCACCAGCACCACCACCGCCCCCGCTAGCACCGCCAGGAACACATACCCCAACACACCACTGAGGGACAACGTCGTTAAGACCGCTTGCAGGGCGGCACTGCGATGAAACCAAGGAACTACCCTCACCAGTGCGACCGTGATTCCCCCCAGAATCGCAAAATCCCACTTTTCCAAGGCCCGCCGACTTTGGGCGTAGATCAACCCCCCCATGGACATCCCCCACAACCCAATACTGATCGGGGTGATCCCATTAACGAGGCTGATCGAGATCATCAAGAGTAAGGCCCCTTCAAACCCCGTAAAGGCGGAACTGGCGAGAATTTCCACTAACCCAAACTTGGGGGTGGAGCGGCGTGATGGGGCTGGGGTTGGTGGGATGGGGGCCGGTGGGGGGCCAGGTTGGGCAAGATTCGGGGCTGGGGCGGGGGGGGCTTGAGTGACAGTGGACTGAGATGCGGGGGCGACGGGGGGCGGGGGGGGCGCTGGGGTGGGGCTGCTGCGGGCGGCGGGGGTGTGGTTGAGGAGCAGCAGCACATCATCGGCGGATTGGAAGCGGTCTTTCGGGGTGGGGCGTAGCATTTTTTCGAGGATGGCGGCGGTGCGATCGCCCACCTGGGGTGCATGTTCGCGCCAAGTCCAACAATTGTTATAGGTGTCAAACAATTGATCCGACGCTTTCCCCGTCACCAACACTAAACAGGTCGCCCCCAATGCGTAGAGATCGGTCGAGGGATAGACTTGCGACCCTTGCATCTGTTCCGGGGGGGCAAAGCCCATGGAATAAATGCCCGTCGAATGTCCTGAGCCGGCACTCCCCGCCGTCACCTGTTTCACCGCCCCAAAATCCAGCAAATACAACCGCCCTTTGGTCGTGCGCATAATATTCGAGGGCTTGATATCGCGGTGAATCACGCCGCGCCCATGGACAAAGGACAACACATTGAGAATTTCCCGTAACACTTCTAGCATTTCGGCTTCGCTGTAGTTCCCCTTCGCGGCGAGTTCATGCTCTAAATCTTGACCATCAATAAATTCCTGAACGAGATAGAAAAATTGCTCGTCTTTGTTGCCTTGGCGATCGGGAATCACGAGGGGAAAGAAGGCAAAGGAGTCGGGAATTTGGCGGTGTTCACGGCCGAGGTCTTCTAAAACAGCCGCTTCCCGCTCAAAAAGACCTTGGGCAATTTCGAGTTGTTGCGCTGAAAGATTACCGGCGGGTTGAAATTGTTTAACGACGCAGTTGCGGAGGGAGGTGGTGTAGCGATCGCAAGCCAAAAATGCCGCCCCAAACCCCCCTTGGCCCAAAAGCTGCGTCGGTAGATAACGCCCCCCCAAAATCAACGGCATCCCGCACTGGGTGCAAAACTTTTGTTGAGTGGTTTTTAAGGTATTGGCATCATCAAGGTCAGCAAAATGATTACGGGAACCACAACTTGGACGGGTACAAAGAATTTCCATGAACTGCCAAACACCAAAAGAAATACGGGCGCGATCAATCCCACTCAAGATCAAGCGATTCGACCTCTAGCCTAGCTAGACGAGGGGAAATGTTCAATATAGCAATCCTATTTAAGTTTGAAACCCTCAGCCTTGAAAAACAAGGGGCTTAAGCCCCTGGCCTGTCCCGATCTGATTGAGGATTGCTATGTTATTAGCTGTCAGACATTGCGACTTGGCCCTTAGAACAGAGCATGGGAACGCTTACTCTTTGGTTTCAACGGCTAAGACGGGGGGCGTTTCGGGAGTGGGGTCGGCGGCGGGTTCAAAGAGTGAAAAATTCCCCTGGGTCGAAAATTCTGGCAAAATTTCCTTGACAAAGGCTTCAGCAGCCTTGGAGCGGTAGCGGCTGGGGTTAATAATCACCGCTAAGGTACGCCGCACCACCATATTGTCAATGGTCGCCCGGTGCAACACGTTCATCTTGAGTTCTTTCTCAATGGCGGAAATCGAAACAAAGGCGGCCCCCAATCCCGACTGCACCGCATTCTTGATCGCCTCAATGGAATTGAGTTCCATTTCCACCTTGAGGCGTTTGGGGTCAAGATTAGAGCGGGTTAAGACTTGGTCGATCACTTTGCGGATCGTGGATTGGGAGTCAAGGGCGATGAAGTTGAGGCGATAGAGATCCTCGCGCTGGATCGTTTCGACGGTGGCGAGGGGATGATTCACCGGCAGGATTAAGGCTAATTCATCTTCGGCGTAGGGGCGGACATGGAGGGTGTCTTGGAGTTCGGCGGGCACTTCACCGCCGATGATGGCGAGATCCACTTGGCCATTGGAGACACTCCAGGAGGTGCGGCGGGTGGAATGAACTTGGAGCTGAACGGAAACATCGGGGTAGCGTTGGCGAAATCGGCCAATCATCCGAGGCAGGAGATAGGTTCCGGTGGTTTGGGAGGCTCCGACGATCAATGTGCCGCCTTGGAGATTTTGGAGGTCTTCGATCGCCCGGCAGGTTTCTTGGCAAAGGCTGAGAATTTTTTCGCCGTAGTTGAGGAGAAGATGTCCGGCTTCGGTCATTTGAGCACGACGGCCACCCCGGTCAAACAGGGGCACGTCCATTTGGCGTTCAAGGTTTTGGACTTGGAGACTGACGGCGGGTTGAGAGACGTAAAGGCTATCGGCCGCACGTTTAAAACTGCCTTCGGTTGCGATCGCTTTGAGGATGCGCAGTTGATCCAGGGTGAACGGAATTTCAGACATACTTGTCCACGAGAGCGTGAGGAAAAGTGATGGAAACTCCCTTTAACCCATGCGCTTTGATTTACTTCTTTTATCAAAAACTTGAGGTTAATTAAGAGAATCTCCCTTAGACAATGACAGTATCATAAGTCGGGATCAACTTCTGTGATATTGATTAGTATTACTTAACAAAGCGTAGTGATTAACGTTAAAGTGGTCAAAGGATGAAGGGCTGTAAATCATTGAATCCATTAACTTTAATCAATAAATTTATGAATGTTGCGTGGTGGACAACGAGTCATACGGTGATGGCGGCCTTGCTGATCGGATTTGCGATCGCCCATAGCGGTCTTGCTGCCCTGCGACCCTGGGGCGAAGGGCTGATCGGGGCCCGTCTCTATCGCGTCGGCTTTGCCCTCGTGAGTATTCCCTTTGCCACGGTGTTGATCATCTACTTCTTTAACCATCGCTACGACGGGGCGACCCTCTGGCAGGTGCAAGGTGTGGCTGGTGTGCAGGCGACGGTGTGGATTTTGAGCGCGATTTCCTTTTTGTTTCTCTATCCCGCCACGTTTAATCTGCTCGAAATTGCCGCGATCGCTAAACCCGAAGTCCACCTCTACGAAACCGGCATCATTCGCATCACCCGCCACCCCCAAATGGTGGGCCAGGTGATCTGGTGCATCGCCCATACCCTCTGGCTCGGCACCACCTTCACCCTCGTCACCTCCCTCGGCCTGATCGCCCACCATGTTTTCGCCGTCTGGCACGGTGACTATCGCCTCGCCCAGAAGTACGGCGAGGCCTTCATTGCCGCGCGCGATCGCACCTCCGTCATCCCCTTCCGTGCCATCCTCGACGGTCGCCAAACCCTCCACCTCAAGGAATTCCTCAAACCCGCCTACCTCGGAGTCAGCGCCTTCATCGCCCTCCTCTGGTGGGGACACCCCTGGTTAATGGTCATGACCGCCAAAGTTCCCTGGTAGCCCAGCAAAATCCCGCCCCGATTGAATGCCTACGATATAATTTGTTACGAAGCCTAACGCAAACTAACCCCATGAGCGATCCCGTCACCCGTGCTTTCTTTGTTGGCCGCGCCCTCGCCTCCGTCTTAGGCGAAAAAGTCGAAGCCGCCTTCACAGATACCCTCAGCAATATCGGTAAATTTGAAGCCGAGCAACGCGAAAACATCCGCCAACTCACCACCGAAGTGATGAGCCGCGCCGATTATGACCTCGGCAACTTTGACCCCACTGCCGCCGAATCTCCCGCATCCCATCCCCCCCAGCGTCCGGCGGATCTCCAAGAAACCATCGACGACCTGCGGGCCGAAATTGCTCGCCTCCGCTCAGCCCTCACCACCCATCGCACCTAGATCCCATCGTCCCATGAGGCTAGAGTCCCCCAAACTCGTGCCTCCTCCGCTGATTTAAATTCTGTTAATAGTCCGTTGTTATTACCCCCCCTATAAAAAACCGCGTGTCTGCCCTTTCTCAACGATCGCTCCCCTACCCCTCTGACCTCAGCACCCCGGCCCAACCCGCCCAAATCGAAGCGGGCAAGGCGACCTATCGCTGGAATCGGGACAACTACTCCCCCATGCGCCGCCGCATGGACATTTGGCGGTTTGTCTTCACCTTCATCAGTGAACTGTGGTGGGATGCCAAAAAATGGACGTATCCCGGCGGTTACACCGACGAAAAACGCCGCATCCGTCGCCAAAAGCAAGCCGCCTGGGTGCGCGAAAGCTTCCTAGAACTGGGCCCCACCTTCATCAAGGTGGGTCAACTCTTCTCCACACGCGGGGATCTCTTCCCGATCGAATATGTGTCGGAACTCACCAAACTCCAAGACCGCGTCCCGGCTTTCTCCTTCGAGCGCGTCACCAGCATTATTGAAGCAGACACCGGCAAAACCATCGGCGAACTCTTCGCCAGTTTTGACCCGACTCCCCTCGCCGCCGCCAGTCTCGGCCAAGTTCACCGCGCCCAACTCCACACCGGCGAAGACGTGGTGGTCAAAGTCCAGCGCCCCGGCCTGAAAAAACTCTTTACCATTGACCTCGCCATCCTGAAACGGATCACGCAATATTTCCAAAATCATCCCCGCTGGGGTCGGGGTCGCGATTGGCTGGGGATTTACGAAGAATGTTGCCGGATTTTGTGGGAAGAAACAGATTATCTCCTCGAAGGCCAGAGTGCCGATATGTTCCGGCGGCACTTTCGTGAGTTTGATTGGGTGCGAGTCCCAAAGGTATTTTGGCGCTATACCTCCCCCCGTGTTTTGACCTTGGAATATGTGCCGGGGATTAAGATTAGCCACTATGAAGCCTTAGAAGCCGCTGGGTTAGATCGTAAACGGTTGGCTCGTCAAGGGGCAGAGGCCTATTTACAACAATTGCTCAATAATGGGTTTTTCCATGCTGACCCCCACCCCGGTAATATTGCCGTGGCTCCTGATGGGGCGATGATTTTCTACGATTTCGGGATGATGGGGCGGATTAATGCCAATGTTCGCGCCGGGTTGATGGAGACGCTGTTTGGGATTGCGGAGAAGAATAGCGATCGCGTCATTGCCTCTTTAATCAAACTCGGTGCTCTCCAACCCATCGGCGACATGGGGCCCGTGCGGCGATCGGTGCAATATATGCTCGATAACTTCATGGACAAGCCCTTTGAGGAGCAGTCGATCAGCGCCATCAGTGATGACCTCTACGACGTGGCCTATGATCAGCCCTTCCGCTTTCCGGCCACCTTCACCTTTGTGATGCGGGCCTTTTCCACTCTCGAAGGCGTGGGCAAAGGTCTCGACCCTGAATTTAACTTTATGGAAGTGGCGAAGCCCTTTGCAATGGAAATCATGACCAACACCAACCCCAACAACGGCGGCAGCATCCTCGATGAACTGGGCCGCCAAGCGGCCCAAGTCAGCAGCACCGCCCTCGGCCTGCCCCGCCGTATCGAAGACACGATCGAAAAACTCGATCGCGGTGATATTCGGGTGCGGGTGCGATCGAGCGAGTCCGATCGCATCCTGCGCCGCTTGGGGATGGTGCAGATGCTCACCAACCACACCATCCTGCTCACGGGTTTGGTGATATCGGCGACCCTCTTCGTGGTCAATGATTTGATCATCCTAGCCGTGCTCGTCGCGTTGGCGGCGATTGGGGTTGGTGTGCTCCTGCTGCGATCGCTTCAAAAACTAAATCGTTACGATCGCTTACCATAATGTCCCACCCGTAACGGAGGGGATTAGAATCGCAGTTAATATTACTTACGCAAAAGTTGGGCTATGGCACGTCGCTTTACGGGGCTTACAGACACAGGGATTGTCCGCTCAGTCAACCAAGATGATTTCTACATTGATCCTGAGGGACGATTTTTCATCGTTGCCGATGGCATGGGTGGCCACGCGGGGGGTCAAGAAGCGAGTCGCATCGCCACAGAAACGATCAAGACCTATCTTGACGAAAATTGGAACGCCACCATTACCACCCCAGAACTCCTCGAAAAGGCAATCTGGGAAGCCAATCAAGACATCCTCGATGATCAAGACACCCACCCCGAACGGGCAGACATGGGCACTACCGTCGTGGTCTTGGTGTTCCGAGAGGATCGGCCTTGGTGTGCCCATATTGGCGATTCTCGCTGTTACCGCCTGCGCCAGGATACGTTAGAGCAGATCACCGAAGATCAAACCTGGGTAGCACGGGCGATGAAAATGGGCGATCTCTCCCCAGAAGATGCCCGGAATCATCCCTGGCGGCATGTGCTGTCCCAATGCTTGGGGCGGCGTGACCTCAATCAATTGGATATTCAACAGGTGAAAATTCTGCCGGGCGATCGCTGTCTCCTCTGTAGCGACGGCCTCACCGAAGAAGTCCACGATCGCGAAATCTACACCCACCTCAGCAGCAACGACGACTGCGAAGCCGCCGCCACCGCCCTGATCAACGCCGCCAAAACCAACGGCGGCTCCGATAACATCACCGTCGTCATCCTCGCTGAAACCTGATCGCCGCCGTTGTTGCCCTTCCCGGAACCGGTGGGGTGTCGGTCCTGGGTCTCACGGAAGACAGCAGCCCACGTCTCCCCTGCACGCACCGATTGATCCCTCTGCTCACGTCCCTATGGTATCGCTGGCCCGTCGTAACCTGTTTGAAGATTTGCCTCGCTTCCTGGTGGCCCAGGCAGGCATTATGTTTGCGGTTAGCCTCGTCACGATTCAAACCGGAATTCTCCAAGGGTTCACCCGCTCCACCACCCTGTTGATCGATCAATCCAAAGCGGATCTATGGATTACCTCGGATCAGTTTGTCTATTTAGAACTGACCGAACCCATTGCCCTCGCCACCCTCAATATTGCCGCCGAGGTGGACGGAGTAGAAAAAGCGGAAGCGGTGATGCGAGGCTTTGGACGCTGGTATATTCCCAACGAGGAATTAACCTCAGTGCGGATTTTTGGGTTTGATCCCCAGGGGGAATTGTTCGTGCCGGGTATGCTCCAAGCGGGCAAAGTGGAGGATCTCACGCAGCCCGATACGATTCTCGTGGATCAAAGCAATTTGGATTCTTTGCATTTGGAGGGAGTGGGCGATCGCGCCCGCATCGACTCCCGCCCCACCACCGTCGTGGGAGTCACCAAAGACACCCAATCCATCGCCTCAAGCTCCTATATTTTCACCTCCCTGGAAAATGCCAACGCCTACACCAATTCAGGCTTTTCCTCCGAAGTGCAATGCCGCTATGACGAAGGCGACCTCAACTGCGTCAACACCTACACCGCCGACAATCCCCTCGCCACCCCCAACCCCCCCGCCCCCGAACCCCTCAACCAAGCCACCCCGATCACCTTCATTCTGATTAAAGCCACCGACCCCGAAAATTTAGAGGGCTTAAAAGCACGCCTCACGGATCAATTGCCCGGCACAAAAGTGTTTACCACCGCAGAACTTTCCGACATCACCCGCACCTATTGGCAACGCCGCACCGGCATCGGCTTTATTTTGGGACTGGGGACGGCGGTGGGGGTGATTGTGGGCATGGTAATTGTGGGACAAATTCTCTACGCTTCGGTATCCGACCACATTAAAGAATTCGGCACCCTCAAGGCCATGGGCGCGTCCGATCGCTTCATCTACAGCATCATCATTGAACAAGCCCTCTGGATGTCGGTGTTGGGCTATTTACCAGGGATGTCCCTTTGTTTGGGGGTGTCCTATTGGGCCCTCACCACCCAAGGCATTTTGATTTTAATTACGCCCCTAACGGCGGCGGGGGTGCTGGTGGTGGCGATGGGGATGTGTGTGGGGTCGGCCTTGTTCGCGATCCAAAAAGTGACGCGGGTTGATCCGGCGATCGTCTTTAAGGCTTAGGGGCGATCGCAGTTTAGGGCTTTTGTTCGGGGGGCGATTCTCGTTCGGGGGCGATCGCATCCCGTTCCGTGCGCACCCATTGGGCTTCGGGGCGGACGAGAAAGCGAAAATAGAGGGGGATTTTCCAGAGAATGTAAAACGGGATTGAGAGGAGGGTGAGGGCGGGGAGATCTTGGCGGCCAAACTTGAGCCAGGCAGCGAGGATGGCCGTGAGCAGCAACAGACCCGCGATCGCCCCCAGTCCCACCGGCCAGATCCACAGCCACCCGATCGCCCACAGGCCTAGGGAAACCCCCATCATCCCCACCCAGATCACCACCAATAACGACAACGGCGGCACTGCCAACTCTAGCCCCAAGGTGAGCAGGTCTAAGCGGCCTTGTTTGACCCCAGCAGCCAAGAGTTGGGGGACAAAGGTGGTGAGGGTGTGGAGGTGGCCATGTTCCCAGCGGGTGCGTTGGCTGGTGGCGGCGGCGGCTTGGCTGGGGAGTCGGCCTAAAACGAGGGTGGTGGGGCAAAATTGGGGCGGATGGCCGGCGATCGCTAAATCCAATCCCAATTTCATATCTTCGACAATTTCCCCACTGGCCAAATCCACCGAACGAATCACCGCCCAGGGAAACGCCATCCCCGTCCCCGTCAACAGGCAGGATTGCCCCCCTTGCCACAACCCCAAGGGCCGCACCAAATTTTTCACCTTAAACGCAAAGGCCGACACCGCATCTTTGGCCTGGGGGTGGTCGGGTTTTGCCATCAAATAGAGGGACTGAATCGGGCGATTCAACCCTTGGGCTTGGGCGGCAATTTGTTTCACCGTGCCCGGTTGCACATCGCAATCCGCGTCAATCATCACCACCACCGCCGGGGGATCGGGGGCGAGATGTTGCAAGCCAAAATCCAGGGCATAGCCTTTGCCCCGTTGCTGCTCATTGTGGCGTTCGAGCACCGTCACCCCTAGATTCTGGGCAATGTCGGCGGTGTCATCGCTGCAATTGTCCGCCACCACGACAATCTGCGCCGGATCATCCACCTCCGGCAGGAGTTGGGCGAGGGTGTGACGAATGCCCAACGCTTCGTTGTGGGCGGGAATCAGGATCGCCGTGGCGGGCATGGCGAGGGTGGGGCTGAGGGGAGTGGCACGAGCGGCGATCGCGGCTAAACATTCCAACCACAACACCCCGCAGAGCAGCAAAATCCCTGCCATGGCCACCATCATCACGCCTGAAAGTATTCCGATTATCATGGTCAATCCCTGTTAAAAATTAGGTTGCGATCGCCCCACCGCCCAGAGTCACAGCAGCCCAAGACTCAGGGGCGCTTTACTGTTCCGGCGATCCTGTCCAAAAACCGGAGACTAAACACTTTGGGCGGCGGCTTGGAGGTCGCGGATTGAAAAAATCGCTTCAAACTCTAAATCATTGGCAGCGTAACAGGCCTGGCCCCCCTGTTCACGATCCACTAACGCCATAATTTTAGTCACGGTATAGCCCGCATTGCGCAAGTGTTCCACCGCTTGCAGTGCCGATTGACCCGTCGTGACCACATCTTCGAGCACCACCACATTTGCCCCAGTCGGGAGATTCGGGCCTTCGATGTAGGCCTTGGTGCCGTGCCCTTTCGGGTGTTTGCGCACGATCAAGGCGGGGATCGGGCGGGCTTCGAGTTCTGAAACTAAACTCACGGCCGTCACCATGGGGTCAGCCCCCAGGGTGAGACCGCCCACGCCATGGGTGTCGGGGGGCAACATCGCCCAGAGGAGTCGCCCGACAGTTAAAGCACCATCGGCGCGGAGGGTGACTTGCTTGCTGTTGATGTAGTAGGTACTTTTTTGGCCGGAGGAGAGGACAAAATCACCTTCTTGATAGGCAAATTGGAGGAGGAGATCGAGGAGGTGTTGGCGCAGTTCAGCGATCGCAGTGGTCATGATCCCAAGTGATTTCAAAACAATGGTGTATTCTCAGTAAACCGCAAACCGGAGCGGAATGGGAACGCAGCAATCTCGCCCCTTGTTCCCTACCAACTACCAGAGAGTATTGCGGTGCTCCGCACCCGAAAGGCTTCACGGCCAAAATAGCCAGAGTCGTTAAACGAGCGTCTGGCTATTATGTGATGCTCTTATTCCAAGTCAAGGATGTTGCCATTAAAGAGGTAGTCCCCTGTTATGACCTCGACCGCTGAAAAACCCTCTCAGTCAAGACTTCGACTTCTACATCTCAACTTTTGTCAGTCAACCAGAGCTTCTAGGGAATTGACGTACTCCCCCGCATAAATGACGGGGGATTCTGGGTTCAGACAGCAATTGCAGGCGTAGCCCGTCTTATCTTGCCTAGCCCAATGGACAACGCCCTGCCCATAAGGTGCTCACCCCGGAATTTTACTTCGCGCTAGCGAACGCTTTTATTGTATCACCACCGAATCAATTCGGTTATTCGCTTATATCCCCCAAATAAAATTCAGGGGGCTTTACGCATCACGCTCGTAATCACCTTTGTCCCATGAAAGACTGTTTGGTGGTTGCTTCTCCTGCTATTGGGGATGGTTGCGATGGTAATAGGCGTAGCTCACTGGGTTAATACTCAAGATTTGATGCAAACATCAAAGTATGCTTCTTGTCCTGGCGTGACATCCAGAGCGCAACGGAATGTTAACGTGCAGTCAACTCAAACCGCATCCCCAACAACGGGCTTTCCCAGCCCTGCATTTTTGGAATCACTGAGAGTGTGCCCCCTTCACCCCGCTGCCGCCCCTTGAGCAGGATGTGGTTAGGATCGAACAAGTAATGATTGACTGGACGCTACGTTTCTTGCTCCTGCTTAACTTTTTTTGTGAACCGTCTCTCGCTGATCACAAGCGATCGCAAAATCCAGGCGATCGCACATTATCCCTTGATATCCTCTAGGGCCATAAAACGGGACAAAATACAACCCCAGATCGAGACGACTTGCGATCGCTGACCGCTATATATATTTATTTATTACTGATCACAAGCGATCGCAGATGAGTGCGATCGCCCATCGTCTCACCCGTGACTTTCCCCCTGAACCCAATCCATCTAGCCGCCCGTGGAGCGAATTGGGTATCCTTGAGGGGTCATCTCGGATCTGTGATTGCGCTGCGCCATGCCCTACACCGTTGCTGAAATTCAAACCTTTCTGGGACAACGCACCCCCTTTCGTCAACTTCCCCCCGAAGCCCAGCGCACCCTGATGGCACAGATTCGCCCCCTCCGGTATCGCATGGGGCAAACCCTCCTGATTCGTGACCAAATTCCCCCGCACATCATCATGCTCTACGAAGGGCAAGTGCGGCTGATTGGTTACGATGCCACCACCAAGCTTCCTCTCACCCTCCAACGCCTCGAAGCTGGGGATCTGGTGGGGTGGGTGAGTTTGTTGCGGGGGATTTCCTGCGAAACGGCGATCGCATCGACGGAAACCGTCGCCCTCACCCTCGCCGCCGAGCCATTTTTCGCCCTCCTCAATCAATACCCCGACTTTGCCCACCAGTTCCATCATCAGACGGCGATCGCTGAAATCTTCGATCTCCTCTGTCGTCGCCCCATCCCCAACCTCACCGACAGCAACGCCCTCAAAACCCTCGTCCTCCAAGCATCCCGCAACGCCCAAGTCTGTAGCCTCCCCCCCGGTCGCCACCTCCTCGACGCAGAACCCGCCCACGTCCTCCAATACCCCAACCTCCTTTGGTTTGTCAGTGGCGGCGGTCAAGTCACCCATTTTAAACCCGGCTATCCCCTCCACCTCTCGCCCCAACAGCGCAGCCTCGAAGTTGTCGGCAACTATCCCGCCCGCTTAATCGGTATCCAAGAGGCGGATCTAATCCTGACGATGCCAGAAGCGATCGCCCCCAGCCCTTCCCCCACTACCGACCCCGACACGATCACCCTGCCAGACACCCCGGCCGCCATCCCCTACGCCGAAGCATCCTCCCCCCAATCCTCCCCCTCCGAGCCGCCCCCCACCGCTGCCCCACCCCCGCCGCCCCCGTCCCGCCAATCCTATCCCCACGTCAAAGGCGGCTCCCAACTAGATGCAGCGGTGGCCTGCTTCCAGATGTTGAGCCAACATTTTCGGATGCCCTTCCGCCGCGAAGTGATTCAGCGCGTCCTCGCCGATCAGATCCAGCGACAGGGAAACCTATCCCTCTATAACTGCGGTTCAGTGGCGGAATTGATGGGATTAAACGCCCAATTAGTCAATATTCCCGCCAGTGCCCTGATGCGCCTTGAAGGGCCCGCCCTCGTTCAGTGGCAAGACCGGCTCGCAGTGCTCTATGAGATCAGCGATCGCCTCATCGTCATCGGTGCGCCGGAAATCGGCATTCTCCGCCGCAAACCGAAAGACTTCCTCGAAGCCTGGGATCAAGTGGGGCAAGTGCTGCTGATTCGCCCCTCAAAATATACCCCCCAAGAACGGTTTGGCCTGAGTTGGTTTCTGCCCGTTTTATGGAAATATAAAGGAGTTTTATTAGAAGTCTTTGTCGCGTCGTTTTTTGTGCAACTTTTTGCCTTAGCGAATCCCTTAATTATTCAGGTGATTATTGATAAGGTGATTGTCCAAAACAGTGCCGAAACGTTGCAAGTGTTGGGGATTTTTCTCCTCGGTGTGGCAATTTTTGAATTCATCCTCAGTACGGTACGCACCTATCTGTTTGTCGATACCACCAACCGGATTGATATGTCCCTGGGGTCAGAAATTATTGACCACTTGTTACGGTTACCCCTGCGCTATTTTGATCGCCGCCCGGTGGGGGAATTATCAAGCCGAGTCAACGAGTTGGAAAATATTCGTTCATTCTTAACGGGGACAGCCTTAACCGTAGTTTTAGATGCGATCTTTTCGGTAATTTACATAGCCGTGATGTTTTTCTACAGTTGGAAACTGTCACTAATGGCGTTGTCGATCCTGCCTGTGTTTGTGATTTCAACGCTGATTTTCTCCCCGTTAATCCGTCGCCAACTGCGTCACAAAGCCGAACGCAACGCCCAAACTCAATCCCATCTCGTGGAAGTGATGTCGGGAATTCAAACCGTGAAAGCCCAAAATATCGAACTGCGATCGCGCTGGCGGTGGCAAGAATATTACGCCCGTTACGTGTCCGCCGGATTTAAAACCGTCCAAACCTCCACCTTAGCGAACTCCGCCAGCACATTTTTAAACAAAGTATCGGGGCTGTTAGTCCTCTGGGGTGGAGCCTATTTAGTTCTCGAAGGCGACCTGAGTTTAGGGCAATTAATCGCCTTCCGAATTATTGCCAGTTATGTCACCAGTCCCCTGCTACGGATGGCGCAACTGTGGCAGAACTTCCAGGAAATGGGCCTATCCTTAGAACGCTTGGGCGATATTCTCGATAATCCCCAAGAGGGCGAGGCCGATCGCGGTAATATTCCCATGCCGGAGGTGCAAGGACAGGTGAAATATGAGAATGTTTCCTTCCGTTTTAAAAAGCAAGGGGCGCTGCAATTGGTGAATGTTAATCTTGAGATTCCGGCGGGGAGTTTTGTGGGCATTGTCGGGAAAAGTGGGGCGGGGAAAAGTACGTTAACGAAGCTGTTGGTGCGGCTTTATGACCTGGAAGGGGGGCGAATTTTGCTCGATGGTTATGATGTGGCTAAGGTGGAATTGTATTCCCTGCGGCGGCAGATTGGGGTGGTTCCCCAAGATCCCCTTTTATTTGATGGGACGGTGCAGGAAAATATTGCGATGAACAACCCGGAAGCGTCAAGCGATGAGGTGATCGAGGCGGCGAAGGTGGCGGCGGCCCATGATTTTATTATGGAGTTGCCCAGTGGCTACAATACGCGAGTGGGGGAACGGGGGGCATCTTTGTCGGGGGGACAGCGGCAACGGATTGCGATCGCTCGGACCGTCCTCCAACGCCCGGCCTTTTTGGTCTTGGACGAAGCCACCAGCGCCCTCGACTATCCCACGGAGCAGCAGGTCTGTAGTAATTTGGCCCAAGCTTTTCGCGATCGCACCGTTCTCTTCATCACCCACCGTCTCAGCACCGTCCAACAGGCCGATCGCATCGTGATGATGGATGCCGGATCGGTGGTGGAAGTGGGAACCCATGCCGAACTCGTCGCCCTTCAAGGCCGCTACTGTGCCCTTTACCAACAACAGGGCGCACGCACCTTGGGCTAGCCCCTTTATCCCTAACCCTTCTCCCACGGGAGCAGGAAGCGAAAAGCCCTCGCCTGAGGGAGAGGGTTGGGTGAGGGATTCAGATTCATTCAAAAACACGCGATAATGAAACCCGCTGCCGCGCTTACTGAACTCATGCCTACGTTGCCCACTGCCCGCGAACTCTTTACCACCCTGCTGCCCCAACTGCGCATTGCGGCCAACTATGCCCGTGAAATTCAAAGCCGGATAGTGGCTCAACCGGAAAAAGGCACGTCGGATAATTTTTTCTCCACCGCCCTCACCGATGCGGATCTCTCGGTGCAAACCTTCATTGAAGTGTCGCTCTTGAGTCAATTTCCCCAGGTGCGCTTCTATGGCGAAGAACATGCCCAATCCTACAACACCAAATATTTTCGGGGCATCGACCTCGGCACAGAGCCGGGGGATTATCTGATCACCCTTGATCCCATTGATGGAACGCGCTGGTATATGGACGGCACGGATAACTATCAAATTGTCTTGACGGTGTTGGATCAGGATGATTATCTCGGCGTGTTGATTGTCAGCCCGGCGACCCAAGATTATTTTTGTACCCTGCGGGGGGAGGGGTGTCAGTGGGGAACGTTGAGCATGGGTTTAGATGATTTAATTCCGGTTTACATGGATTTGTCAGAACCGAAAGTGTATATTTCCTGGGGGATGGAAGCGATCGCGCCCCATCTTCCCCCCGCCTATCAAGCCGTCCGCAGCCGCGACTACACCACCACCAACCCCCGCCCCAACTTCAGCCGCATCCTGCGGGGCGATCTCTGCGGGGCGGTGCTGCGGGCCGGGAAATGGCTCGATGGGGCGGCGTTGGCGTTTTCGGTGCGGGAAATGGGGGGCGTGGTGACGCTCCATGATGGCTCGCCTGTGCCGCCGATGTCGAGTTGTGAGGAATATCAATTGCCGGGGTTGGTGGTGGCCTATCGCCCTGAGGTTCACGCTGATTTGTTGCAAGCGGTGCAAGCGAGTCAGGCGGCGGGTGATCTTGCAGAGCAGGAGTAAGCAGACATGGCGATCGCAACGCAGATTAATCCAGAGTTTTATCGGGTCTTTTCCCCGGCGCAAGTGCGGGAAATCATCGCACATTTAAAGCGCGATCGCGCCATTCCCTTTAAATTTTTCTATCAGGGCAAACTGGTCGAAGCCTGGGAAGCGTTAAATGTGCAACAAGACCAAGCCCCGATCAGCAGTGCCAAAACTGACGAGGCATTTTTAAAACGGGTTTGCATCCATCTCTTTCAAACGGAAACAGGATGCGATCGCTGGAACCTAATCGACATCGGCGCGGGCAATCCTCAACTGGTGCGGAAATTGGTGGGGACATTTCTCGAAAATCATTGCCTCAACACCTACGTGGCCCTGGACATTAGCCCCGATCTCCTCACCCTTTCAGAAACCACCCTCACCACTTGGTTCCCAACCTTGCCTTGGCGCGGTCAACAGTGGGATTTTGAACGCGACCCGATGCCGGAAGCGATCGCTTCCTATCGCCAGACTCCCCAAGCAGCTTCAAATCTTTACCTCTATCTCGGCGGCACGTTCTGCAATGTGGGCGATCGCATCGCCGTCCTCAAAAATATCGCCGCCGGGATGGAGCCGGGCGAATGGCTCTGCATCAGCTTTAGTGTTGATTTTCGCGATGCGGGCCCCCGTGAATTTGACCCTACCCACCACATATCCCACCAAGCCAGCCAATTCATCCTCAACAGCTTCGGCATTCACCCAGACCACGCTGAAATTGTCGGCTATTTTGACCCCGATTGGAGCGGCTACAAAACTGACATTCGCCTCCAGGCTGATTATCAACTTCGGGTTGATTATCCAGACGGAGAACAGGACGCGATCGCCTTCCAGGCCGGCGACGCGATCAACATCTATCGCTTCTTTTCCTATGGGATCGAACCCGACACCAGCGCCCCTCAGATCCTCGCCGACTTCCAAACCGCCGGCCTCGAAATCCTCTCCTACCGCATCGAAGCCCTCCTCTCCCGCGCCATGATCGTCTGTTGTCGAACCGGGGCGGGTTAATGGTTAACGCTGCGCCCGCTGATATAGCGATCGCGTCCCTGTTGTTTGGTGCTGTGAGCGAAAGACTCAGGATTCGCCCCTTGTTTGAGATATACCTTAAGCGGTGGGTTACGGTGGATTGCTAAATTGCGGTGATAGCGGGGGTTTAAGCCGTCTAATCCACCCTACGATCGCGCCTCATTTTGGCTGGGCCATGGCATTGGTGTGAGACCCAAGAGCCAGGGTGCGATCGCGCTTTACTTGCGTTCTGGGTGGTCACTTTCGGGTAAAAAAGCGCCCAATTGATTGATTTTGCTGATCATTTGGATCAGGCGGGCCGCGTCCTTTTGGTTGAATTCAAACTGTAAGCGGGGTAAATGGAGTGTGCCGTCATCCTGTTCTGCGGGGAGTGCGGTGCATTTTTCGATCGTGCCCTGCACTAAAATGTCGCTAAACTCACGGTTGAGAAATGCGATCGCATCGTCGGCTAGTTCACTATTCAAGCGCATCACAAACTTGTGATCCACATAGCGGCTCGAATGATAAACCCGATAAAAGCGGTTAATCACCCCACAGGCGAGATCCAGATCATCGGTAATTGTGTAGATGCTGGGGTCATCGGGGCTGATTAAGCCTTCCCGCAGCAGGTGTTCGCGGATATGGTCGTCGAGGGAATTCCAATAGTCGCTACCCGGTTCATTGATCAACACCACTGGGGCGGGGCCATATTTCCCCGTTTGCAAGAGGGTCAAACTCTCAAAGGCTTCGTCTAACGTGCCAAATCCACCGGGAAATAAAGCGATCGCATCACTTTCCCGCAGGAAAAACAGCTTCCGCGTGAAGAAATATTTAAAGCTCATCAGCTTGTCATCCCCAGCAATGTACGCATTCGCCCCTTGCTCAAAGGGAAGCTGAATATTTAAACCAAAAGACTGCTCACGGCCTGCGCCTTCATTGCCCGCCGCCATGATGCCATCCCCCGCGCCGGTAATCACCATAAACCCCTGTTGGGTCATGCGGTGGGCAAAATCCACAGCCATCTTATAAATGGGTTGATCCGCCGGGGTACGGGCCGAGCCGAAAATACTCACTTTGCGAATGTGGCGATGGGGATAGAAGACCTGGAAACCACCTTCAAGGTCTTCCATCGCAGCGGTGAGAATTTTCCAATCGAGGCGATCCACCTGTTCCTCAGTGAGCCGGAGGATCACATTCAGAGCACGTTTAACATATTTTTGATGCTGGAGCTTGTCCCAGCGATCGAGCAGTGTAGTGAGAGCATGGCTCAGATCGTCGGGGGCTGCGTCTGGAGTAACCATAGGAGCGAGGAGGGAGTAAGGTGATCTATTTTACCGGAATTCCGGACGGGAATTGAAAGATCGCCGCTGCTCCGCGACTCTGAGGTGTTACGCCCTAAACCAAACCCCTCTGGGTTGAAAGAGGGGTTTGGCTCAGGGGTGCGATCGCTTGCAAGTCTGAACAGCAATGTTTAAAGATATTTTTCGAGGGTACTGGCTAGAGTCGTTTTCGGAACCGCCCCAACCACCATATCAACACGCTGACCTTCTTTGAAGATCATCAACGTGGGAATACTCCGAATCCCATATTGACTTGCCACAGCAGGGTTCTCATCGGTATTGAGTTTGACCACTTTTACTTTGCCATCATATTGTTGAGCAATTTCGTCAACGACGGGAGCAACCATTCGGCAGGGCCCACACCAAGGTGCCCAAAAGTCAACAAGGACGGGAATGTCGCAATCTAATACAACGGCTTTAAATTCTTGATCTGTAACTGGTTCGGTCATTGGGTTGGGATTCCTTTACCGGTCTATCATTATACTGGGTAATTCTAACATAGTAAAAGCACCCATTCCTCCATATCTTAGGGAACTGATTTGAACGTTAACACGATTGTGTTTCTTAAGACTTGGAGCGTTGCGTTTGCCGGGTTAAGCAACCCTAGGGCATTCGGCGGTGGGGATTGAGGGGTGGCGGAGAGAACGGAGCATGGCACGAAAAAACCGCCCAATCGCTTGGGCGGGAAAGTGGTGTGAGGAGTGAACGGAAACTTTCGTCTCCGCACAATTCCATTGTAAGGTACTGCTTTAGTTTTGCCAGGTTTCGTTGATTAGATTGGGGGCGAAACGCTCAGGAGGACGCGATTGAGTTCGGGAATCTGTCTCTTATTTTTTCATGCGTTGTAGAGTGGCGTAGGGGTCAGGTTCAACTGATTCTTATTCTTTAGTCAATCTGTCTCAGTTATGCGATCGCAAACTTAACCACAAAGAGAACCGCCAACACCCACATCGCAACTTTGGTTTCTTGGAATTTGCCTTGCATGGCTTTGATGACCGGATAGGTAATCAACCCCACCGCCAGACCTTCAGCGATGGAATAGCTCAACGGCATAATCAAAATGGTTAAAAATGAGGGGATCGACTCCGCCGGATCATCCCAACGAATATAGCGCAAACTGCCCGCCATTAAGACCCCCACAATCACCAACGCCGGAGCCGTGGCAAATCCCGGAATCGCCGCCAAGAGGGGAATAAACAAAATCGACAGGGCAAACAAAACCGCACTGCTCACCGCCGTTAAGCCGCTGCGCCCGCCTTCGGCGACACCGGACGCGGATTCGATGTAGCTGGTGACAGTGGATGTGCCCAGGAGTGCGCCAGCGGTGGTGCCGATGGCATCGGCCATGAAGGCTTTATTCACGTTGGGAAATTCGCCCTCGTCATTAATGTAGCCGGCTTTGATGCCCAACCCGGTCAGGGTTCCCACGGTATCGAACAAGTCCACAAACAGGAAGACAAAAATCACCGAGACGAGTTGCCCAATGTTGATGCTGCCGAGTTGACCGATCCCGACAAAGGCCTGACCGATCAGGTCAACGGGAAGTTGGGGCAGGGCGACGAGGCCTTCCGGGGGGGAGGCAATGCCAAGAATCCAGCCTAAAATTGCGGTGGCGAGGATGCCCCAGAGCAGAGCACCTTTGACCCGACGCGCTACGAAGGCGGCGGTGATGAAGATACCCGCGATCGCCATTAAGGTATTGGGATTACTCAGATCGCCGAGGGTGGTGATCGTGGCTTCGTAGGGGACGATTAGCCCCGCGCCGCCCACTTCAGTGCTGCCAGAAAGGGCGATGTAGGCGATGAATAGACCGATCCCGGCGGCAGTGGCGTGTTTGATGCATTCGGGAATGACGTTGACGATCTGGGCGCGAACATCCGTGAGGGTGAGCACGATGAAGATGATGCCTTCGATGAACACCGCTGCGAGGGCAACGCGCCAATCAACCCCCAGCCCAATCACGACGGAGAAGGCAAAGTAGGCGTTTAAGCCCATGCCGGGGGCGAGGGCGAAGGGAAAGTTGCCGTAGAGACCCATGATCAGGGTGGCGATCGCGGCGGATAGGGCCGTTGCGATCGCAATTTCACCAAACAGATCCCCGGATTCTTCGAGGAAAATCGCGTTGGAGAGAATCACCGGGTTGACGACCAAGATATAGGCCATGGTGAAGAAGGTTGTGATCCCGGCCATCACTTCAGTGCGGACATCGGTTTGCAGTTCCGCGAGATGAAAAAATTTGCTTAACCCACGTTCCGGTTCCGGCGTGGGGGGTTGAGGGTGCGAGACGGAATCAGGAGTCATACGGCACAGAATCACCAAAATTTACAGGGGCAATTGTAAAGGGTTTGATGAAATTGCATAGTACGACAGATACAAAGTGCTCAAGATGGGGCGCGATCGCCCTTGAGATCCACCCCCATCTGGTTGGGTCTGCGAATTAGTGAGAGGGGACGGTGCTGTAGTCGTAGCGAATCCCGGCCTGTTTGAGGCGGTTGATCGCTTCACCGAGGCGATCGCAATCAGCGATCAAACTCACCCGCACATAGCCTTCCCCCGCTTCCCCAAAGGCATTCCCCGGCGTGACCACCACCCCCGTTGTTTGCAGCAGATCCAGAGCGAAATCCGTCGAACTCATCCCCACCGAGCAGGGAATCCAGAGATACATCGTCGCCTTCGTCGGAGCCACAGACCAGCCCAACTCACCCAACCCCGCGATCACAAAATCCCGCCGTTCCTGATAGCGACGCTGGGCCCGTTGCACATATTCATCCGGCAACTGCAACGCCGTTTGAGCAGCGGCCTGAATCGCGGAGAAAATCCCATAATCCAGGTTTGTTTTTAACGTGCGTAACCCCTGAATCACCTGGGCATTGCCCACCACAAACCCCACACGCCAACCCGCCATGTTGTAGGTTTTCGACAGGGTATGAAACTCCACACCGATTTCCTTCGCGCCGGGAATTTCCAGCAAGCTCGTGGGTTGATAGCCATCAAACGCCAATTCTGCATAACACAGATCATGCACCAGCAAGATTTCATAATGCCGCGCAAATTTAACGATTTCTTCAAAAAATTCGCGGGGGGCGGTGGCGGTGGTGGGATTGTTCGGATAGTTGAAATAGAGAATCTTGGCGCGGCGGGCCTGCTCTTCCGGGATGCGGCTCAGGTCGATCAGCCAATCTTGGGCGGCGTTGAGTTCCATCGTGGCGATCTCAGCCCCGGCAATCATCGGCCCGCGAAAATGAGCCGGATAGGCCGGACTGGGCACTAGCACCACATCCCCCGGATTCACGTAGGCGAGGGCGAGGTGGGTTAAGCCTTCTTTTGACCCCAAGAGCGGCAGGGCTTCGCTATCGGGGTCAAGATCGACACTGTAGCAGCGTTTATACCAGCGAGCGATCGCATCTCGAAAATCCCCCGTTCCTTCAAAGGGCGGATACCCATGCACCAACGGATTCTCAAACGCCGCCGTCGCTGCCTCAATCACCGGCCGGGGAGCCATCCCATCCGGGTTCCCCATCCCCAAATCAATCAGATCCAAACCCTGCTCACGGGCGCGGGCTTTTAATTCGTCCAAGCGAGCAAACACGTAAGGCGGTAATGCACTTAACCGATCAGCCGGGGTAATCCAATTGTCACGCATGGGCGAAGCTCAACAAAAATGCAAAGGGGAAAGTTTGTAAAACTTGTATTCTAGTTGCCTTTGCCCCGCGAAGCAATTGCCGGCTGCTGTTGTTGGTGCGCTTCGATCGCTTCAAATAAGGCCTGAAAATTACCCTCTCCAAATCCCTGGGCCTGATCCCGCCGTTCAATCAGCTCCAAGAAAAAGGTGAGTTGATCAAAAATCGGCTGGGTGAAAATTTGCAGCAGGAGGGTGTTGGGGCTGGGGCGATCAACGAGAATTTGTGCGGCCCGAATCGCCTGCCAATCCTCAGCACTGAGGGGCAAGTGGGGATATTTTTCCTGCACGGTGGCGTAGTACTGGGTTGGCACGGAAAGAAACTGTACCCCAGCCTTGCGGAGGCGTTGGGTCATCGGCAAGATAGCGGCAGGGGCGAGGGCGATATGCTGCACGCCGGGGCCGCCGTTGTGGTGGAGGAAGTCTTGGATTTGGGAATGGGCGGTGCTGGGTTCGTTGATGGGGAGTTGCAGGCCGGTGTCGGGATGGGTGAGGACTTGGGAATGGAGACCGGAGGTATGGGTGCGAATGTCAAAGCGTTGTTGGGGGACGAGGCCAAAGACGGCTTGATACCAAGCGACAGCGGCGTTGAGTTCGCCTTGGGGGACATTGAGGACGATGTGATCGATGGTGAGGGGGGTGGTTTGGCGGGGCAGTGGGGGCGGCAGGGTGGGCAGGAGGGGATGGCGGAGGCCCCAGGGGGTGACGAGGGTGGGGGCGCTGCTGTAGGGGGTGGGGTGAATCTGGCCGCCGTGGGCTTGGGCGCGGGCGAGGATTGCGTCGGGGTCGGGGACGGTGAGGGCGATCGCACTCACCCCAGGGCTATGGTGTTGAAGATAGGCCGCCACAGGGCTCTGGGGTGTTTGGGCCGAGGCAAGACGGAACCGCACCGTACCGCACACCACATCCCCGTTGATTGTGTCACCATCCACACGAATCGGCAGGGCCGTGAAGCCGAGTTTTTGGACAAACCAGGTTTGCCAGTAGCGTGCATCATGCACATAAAACTGAACGTGATGAATCTGCATTCGTTCTGACCTCATCCGGCATAGGTTTGCCCGTATTTTAAATGAATTGCTTTTGCGTTTCGGGATCGCCCCTTATAGAATCGATGAAGAATCATTGATCAACCATGACCCAACCTGCGCCTGATACTCCCGCCACCACACCCCTGCGCTGCATCACTGGGGCAGCGATCGCAAGCTCCCTCGGTACGGCCCTCTATTTTCTCACCTGCAATATTGCCAACACCTTCGCCGCCAAGCCCCTGCCCACGGTGAATGCGACGGCGATGAATCTCGCTGTCGCCGTGCGTACCCTCGTGGTGGGAGTCGCTACACTGGGGACAGCTGTTTTTGCGATCGCTGCCGTCGGCCTACTCGCGTTAGCGGTACAACTCCAATTCACCCGTCAACAGCAGCCGTAAGATGTCCTCCCAGCAGTTTCAAGCCGCCTACGAGAATTTACACAATCTAGGAATGCTCTTGGTGCAGTTCTTGCAAAACCTCCGCGCCAAGCAAGTCGCCCCCGAAGCAGACCGCTCCACCCTCCGCAGCCTTGAAACTGACATTGAGCAAACGCTCTACGCCCTCCACGAGCAACGCTACCAAGTGGCAGTGATCGCCGCCATGAAGGCCGGGAAAAGTACCTTTCTTAATGCCTTGATCGGGGCCGATGTCCTCGCCTCAGAAACCGAATCCTGCACCGTCTGCCGCACGGAAATTAAACCCATCGCAGCCGGTCAAATCCCCTACCTCCTCGAATACCGTGAAACCGAACGCCACCCCGTCACCATCGCTCAAGGCGATTCCCACTTCATCCGCCAGCAATTTCTCCAACGCACCCATCTGATCCGCGCCACGGGCAACCGCGATCGCACCACCCGCTTCGAGCTTTACCACCCGATCGCCGCCCTCGATCACTATACCTGTCTCAACGGCTTCACCCTCGTCGATACCCCCGGCCCCAACGAATGGCGCGACACCGCCCTCGATACCCTCTACCTGCGCGAAACCACCCTCGACGCGCTCCGCAACTGTGAGGTGATCATCTTTCTGTTGGACTACTCCTCCTTTAAAGACAGCACCAACTCCGAACTACTGCACAACCTCACCCAACATCGCGGTGAATTTCTCGAACGCAGCCAACGCGCCGTCTACTTCATCCTCAACAAAATCGACCGCAAAACCGAAGAAGACCGCCCCATCGCCCACGTCATCGACGATCTACGCCGCAGCTTGCAAGAATTCGGCATCCGTAACCCCGTGATTTATCCCGCCAGTGCCTGGCAAGGGTTGCTGGCGAAATTGATCCAGAGCGATCGCGCCAGTGAAACCCATCTCAAAGACTTCAAACGCTTCTTTTCCGGTCGCTACGCCGAAGAAACCCCCGACGGCGATCTGCTCATGCCCTCCCCCTATAAAGTCGCCGATCGCGCCCTCCAAGACAGTCTCATCCCCGGCATTGAACAATCGATCCTCTCCGATATTGTCCGTAATTCCGGCTGGAATCTCCTGCGGGATGTGGCCGCCAAACTCGATAAATCTGCCCACGCCATTGAAGATATTCTCAACACCCGTATTCAAGGCTGGAGCATTGAAATTCAACCCCTCCGCCAACGGATGGAAGAATACAAACGCTTGGCAAAAAATGCGATTATTCAAATTCGCGGCGTTAAACGCTTAGTCGAAGATCAAGAACAAAAACTCGTTGAACAATTTCGCTGGCAAATTACCGACTTTGCCGAACATGCGAAAGTGGCAATTCAACAGGAATTTGATCTGTTTGTGCAATACCGCTTTTCTGACTTTAATCCCTACAGTGCCCCTGAACCCGATCCCGCTAACCCCGCCGATCCCCCTAACTTTCACGTTCCCAAAAATCTCGCCGACTCCTTTAAATCCGTCGTCCGCAAATTCATCGCCGACGATGCGGAAAACCCCTACGCGATCCACTGCAACGGCGAAGCAGAAGTAGAACAGGTCAAGCAAGACATTAATCGCTTTTGTTCCCTGCTGATTAAAGACTGGTGGACCAATACCCAAGATCATCTCTCCCGCTACGGCACGCAAATTCGGCGGGAATTAGTGGACGAAATGCAGCGTAATATCCAAGATATTTCCGATGAGTTATCGCAATATTTAGGGGAAGCGTTGGAAATTTCGATGAATATCAACCCGATTCAAATGTTGGTGTTTGATTTTCAGGGCATCGATACCCAAGTGCAACAACAAACGGAAAATTACACCCGCTGGACTCGCGAGAAAAAAAGTGCCCTCTGTCGCGATTATGAAGTAGATATTCAAGTGGATGATCACCGCTCCTATTACGAAATTGATTTGCGCCAAACTATTGAAGCGATTCAGTATGAAATTGATTCCCAAACACGGGGCAGTTTACTGGTTGTGGAGCGGGTGATCAAGCAACAGGTGGCGGAGGATTTCGGCCTGGTCGAAAAACAAATTAACGACTATATCAACCGCTTTTTAGCGGAGTTCGATCGCCTCTTGAAGGAACGGGAAACCCGCGAGGCGGAAGTGGATCAAATCCTGGCTTTTTTAGCAGTTCAGAAACAAGGTTTAGACCGTTACTTGGCAAATCTGAAGGAGATCCAACAACTCCTCGATAGTTGGCGGCCGGTGCAGTAGGCGCGATCGCGCTCCGACATTCGGCGTATCCCAGCCCCTAATCGCCACCATCTTCAAAAAAACTGATTAGACTGGGGGGGTAGACTTCGCAAAACTTTACATTGCCATGACCGTACAACCCTTCTCTCAATCCTTGATGGTTCTTGCAGCCGTGATGGGTTTGGGGGGCGCGATCGCCCTTCCCGTACAAGCCGAACCCCAGCCCCAAGCCCCTATCCAAGTGGCCCAAGCCGAAACCCCCGGCACGATTGTCGATGTGGCGAGCGGTAACGAAGCCTTTGAAACCTTGGTGGCAGCCGTTCAAGCCGCTGGTTTGGTGGAAACGCTTTCTGGAGAAGGGCCGTTCACCGTGTTCGCACCCACTGACGAAGCCTTCGCAGAACTTCCCGATGGTGTCGTTGATGCCCTCCTCAAACCCGAAAACCGCGACCTGCTCACCGAGATCCTCACCTACCATGTCGTCCCTGGTGAAGTGATGTCGAGCGACCTCGAAACGGGCCCGGTGGAAACCTTGAATGGCGGTTTGGCGGTGCGGGTTGACCCCGATAAAGTGGTGGTCAATAACGGCAGTGTGATTATGCCCGATGTGCCGGCCAGCAACGGTGTGATCCATGCGATTAATCGCGTCTTGATCCCCGCAGGTGTGGCGGATGAATTGGCGAGCCGGATGCAACCGGAACCGATCCGCGGCCTGTGGTAAAGAGTGATTGGGAAGAGCTAATTCGCGATCAGTGATGCAACGCGGATTGTCTAGTTTAAAGATTTGAGTGAAAGGCGGCCAGGGAATGAACTCCTCGCCGCTTTTCACGATTTGATGCAAACATCAACTGATCCGGATGGCTCCTGCTCCATCCACCTCGAAGAGTTAGTGAGCCAATCGAAGAGTTAGTGAGCCAATCGAAGAGTTAGTGAGCCAATCGAAGAGTTAGTGAGCCAATCGAAGAGTTAGTGAGCCAATCGAAGAGTTAGTGAGCCAATCGAAGAGTTAGTGAGCCAATCGAAGAGTTAGTGAGCCAATCGAAGAGTTAGTGAGCCAATCGAAGAGTTAGTGAGCCAATCGAAGAGTTAGTGAGCCAATCGAAGAGCTAGTGAGCCAATCGAAGAGGTAGTGAGCCAGAGGCTCACACTACTGATGTATTAATTTTCTGTTGTAGTGCGAGCTTCTAGCTCGCGATCTTCTCACAACTGCTCGCGATCTTCTCACAGCTGTATTAATTTTCTGTTGTAGTGCGAGCTTCTAGCTCGCGATCTTCTCACAACTGCTCGCGATCTTCTCACAGCTGTATTAATTTTCTGTTGTAGTGCGAGCTTCTAGCTCGCGATCTTCTCACAACTGCTCGCGATCTTCTCACAGCTGTATTAATTTTCTGTTGTAGTGCGAGCTTCTAGCTCGCGATCTTCTCACAACTGCTCGCGATCTTCTCACACTGGTGTTTCCTGTGGCTTAATCAACCCCAATCAGGCAGGGGTGGGAGTGGGTTCGAGGTAGGCGGCGATCGTGGCGCAGACAGAGGCGGAGAGGCTGGGGAGATCGTAGCCGCCTTCGAGGCCGAACATGAGGCGGGGGGCTAGGTTGCGGATTTGGGTGGTGAATGTGCCGAAATCGTCGGGATGGAGGGAGACCCCCGCGAGGGGATCGTCGTGGTTGGCATCGTAGCCGGCACTGACGATCAGGAGGTCGGGGCGGGCTTGGGTGAGGAAGGGGAGGACGTGATCGGTGAAGGCGGCTTGGTAGTCGGTGCGATCGCTCCCTGCCCCCATCGGGATATTGAGCACATTGTGATGGTGGCCGGTTTCGTCGGCTTTGCCTGTGCCGGGGTAGCAGGGCCATTGATGGAGCGAGCAATAGGCGATCGCAGGGTGCTGTTCAGCGATCGCTTGGGTGCCGTTGCCATGATGTACATCCCAATCGAGGATCGCGACGCGCTCGATGCCCGGTTTCGTGAGGGCATAATGGGCCGCGATCGCCGCATTGGAAAACAGACAAAACCCCATCCCCATCTGTGCCGTGGCATGATGACCCGGTGGCCGTGCCAGGACAAACGCGGGTTCTTGTTTACAAGCGAGATCCACCCCATCGAGCCAGGCATTCACTGCCAGCAGTGCCACCGCGTAGCTGTGGGGCGAAACGGGCGTATCCATATCAATCGCGCCGCCGCCGGGCCGTTGGGCTAATCGTTGCACCACCTCGATATAGTCCGCAGCGTGAACCTGCTCAACCCAGGGCAGCGCATCGCGATCGGCTAGGGGGGTGGGGGTGCGCCAGGTGAGGCGATCGCAAAACGGTGCGGCTTTTAACGCATCAACGATCGCGGTTAACCGTTCTGGGCGTTCAGGGTGATAACTGCCGGTGTCATGGTCGAGAAAACGATCCGAATAAATAATAGAAAACATGGTGGCTCCCCTAGCATCACCGCCTATTTTAAGGGTAAGTCTTCACTCTCGGAGCCATGGGCCAAGTAATAGCAGTCACTTCACCACCCCCAAGCCTTTGGCTATGGGCGGACCACTGCGACGGATCTTGGTAGACAACTTGATTCGGACAGGCAAGGGGCTTAAGCCCCTTGTTTCAAAGGCTCTGAATGTCCTAACTACCTTGGCTAGTGCTATAACCCGAAAAAAAAGCCCCGTTTGTGGGTCTGCCCCCTAATGAACAAGGGGCGATGACCTGAAACGGAGCCGATTGAGGAGCAAGAAGAAACGGGAAAACTTGAGGAAACCTATTGCTCTAATGTGCCAACAGTGACATTGATATCCAGGCTGCGGCCGGCGCGATCCACTTGCAAGGTGAGGCGATCGCCCACCTTAGTTTGGCTCACCTGATTTTGAATCACGCTCGGATCATCAACGCCCTGACCGGCAATCTGTTGCACCACATCCCCCGGCTGCAACCCAGCCCGATCAGCGGGGGAATTGGGCGCAACTTGGACGATCAGCACACCTGTTTCGGACTGAATATCGAGACCGCCTTGCTGTTTCGCCTGTTGCCGCACCTCCGGGGTGAGGGGAACCATTTGAATCCCGACGAAGGCATGTTCAGCGCGACCGTTGGCCATCAGTTGCGCGGCGATGTCTTGGGCTTGGTTGATAGGAATCGCAAACCCAAGGCCCTGGGCGTTACGGATAATCGCCGTATTGATGCCGATCACTTCGCCGCGATCGTTGAGCAGCGGCCCGCCGGAATTGCCGGGGTTGATGGCGGCATCGGTTTGAATAAAGTTCACCCGTTTGTCCGGGATACCCACTTGGGAACTGCTGCGACCCGTGCCGCTAATAATTCCGGTGGTGACGGTGCTATCCAAACCGAGGGGATTCCCGATCGCGATCGCCCATTCACCGGGTTGCAATTGCGCAGAATCTCCGATCTTCACTGTCGGCAAGTTTTCCGCGTCAATTTTCACCACCGCCACATCGGTTACGGGATCAGCACCCACGACACGCCCATCAAACGTCCGACCATCCTTGAGGGTGACCGTAACGGTGTCCGCCCCATCCACCACATGGGCATTGGTTAAAATTTCGCCATTGGCAGCGGTGATGAAGCCGGAACCCGACCCCCGTTGGATCTGTTCATCGGGGAGATTCGGCGGCATGAATTGCCGGAAAAAGGGGTTATTAAATTCCGGGGGCATTTGGGTTTTGACCGTGCGGGACGCATCGATGCGCACCACCGCATTGCCGGATTGTTGCACCACCTCGGCGACAAAATTACGGGGCACGATCGAGGGGGATGTGGGGGCGATCGCTTGAGCCAATCCCGTCGGGGTTGAAGACATTAAGGGTTGACGATAAAACTGTTGGCCGCCGATGGCTAACCCCGCACCCATGACCACAAGCGAGAGATGGGTCAACCATTTGAAGCGACGGGGAGCCGTAGGGGAAGAGGGGGCAGGAGTTTGAGAATCAGTCATGGTAATCCAGGAAATGAACGACGTGGCAGGACGAGAAAAGAAAAAAGAGAGGGGACGCCTCCCCCCTCTAATTGGGTGTTGTTATGATGTCCAAGGTGAGTCGTGGGCTACACCAGGGGAGGGTGTGAGAGGTTATTCCGTAGCCCACGTGTCCTTACTTGATTCTCACTATAGGCAGCGGATGTCACAGGGTCGTCACAGGAATATGAAGAAGGTGTGTCCTGCCCAGACAGTTTTGAAATTGGCGATTTTGGAGGGGAACTAGAGGGGCGGAAATTGACCCTCCCAGGTGTCAAACCAGTCTCGCCAAGCAGCTTCGAGTTGGTCTTGGGTTTGGTCGGGGTCATCACCCAGGGGGATATACATCAATGTCCAGAGACAGCGATCGTCTCGCCAGCGATCGCGCCCCAACAACCACGGAATCACCCGACCCATCACCGTATCATAAAGCTCCTGATTGCGTTGGAACTGATCCGGCGACACCGTGCTCAACCCACGCGGGTTAATGCAAGTGCTGATATAGGCATAGTCATCATAGGTGAGTTGAGCAAACGCCCCCGTCTCCGGACTCTGGCGAATGAGGGCGACAATTTCTTCCCCATCCGCCTTACCCTGGAAGCGTTCATGCTCACGGGTAAACAGATCAACCCCGCCCAAGGTTTCCGTCACATAGCGAATCTCCACATCCAACGGTGTGCGCCCCTGCCGATAGCGATAGTGACGACCCGCACGATAGCTAGACCCTTCATATTCAGGCTTTTCCACCGGCTTGATCGACTCACTATCCGTAAAGTTCCAGCCCTCGATCTCGATGGTTTCCGGAAACTCATAGGCCTGCAAATTCCCCACCCTCGGATCAGTGAACACCCGCACCGCCACCCCCACAACGATCAGAACATTCAACGCCAAAATCGGCAGCCAAAGGCGCGTTGGTGCTGACGCTGGGAGACTCGGTGACACAGCCGCCTCCGAGTCAGGAATGGGTGCTGATTCATCAGCCTCGGATGGTTCAGCAACGGGTTCAGGAACGGATGCTGATTCATCAGCAACGGGTTCAGGAACGGGTGGGGCTTCCTCCGAGGATGCTGATTCTAGGGGAGGTGTTGACTCGCCAGGGATTGGATCAGCCAAGGATTCTGATGTAGCCGGTGGCGTGGACTCAGCACCGTTGGCGGAATCAGTGGAGGATGGGGGTTCAGGATCGGGGGTAGGGGGATGGGGTTGAGATTCGGGGTTGGATTGAGATGATTTGAAAGAATTAGGTTCCATGCTCGGAAGATTGAGGAGAATCAGAGGGTTCGGGTTGGATGAAACGGTAGCAAATGCCCCCTAGCAGGATCACCCCGATGGCTCCAAAAATTTGTGAACCGTCACCCACGTGCCAATAGTCAAAGGTTTCTGTGTTGAAATTGTTAATTAAAAATGCCATCAGGGCGACGCGCACCCCGTTGATGATAAAACCGAGGGCGATCGCAATCAAGGGCGATAACCATTTCCCGGCTCGACTCGTCTTGAAAATGATTAAGAAAAGGAACGACAGTCGCAACAGAAAATCAATGATGCCCGCCCCGGAACACCCTTCATGAACGCGCACAATGGAGCGGGATAAGTTGATATAGACATCATCAGTCAGTAAGGGATTCATGCCCACCAGACTGAGGCCAAAGGTGGAGGCTTTCGCCGTGGCCATGGTGAGATTTTGTCCCGTTACACTTTGAAGAATCGCCTCTAGCCCTCCTGCGAGAAACCGCTCGCCCGGTAGGGCCAGAATGGCGAAGGCTAGCAGTTCTTTGCGGTACTGGCCAAGATGTTCCCAGCCGGAGGCAATGAGCGCCAAGCTGAAGGCAAAGATCAGGGGTAGTGCCTGGACGAAAACCCCGCCGCTAGAAATCTGTAACGTTTTAAAGAGAGCGAGTCCGAGAATTGTGGTTCCGAGTAGACTAGAGAAGAGGGTGCTGCGGAATGTCAAGGATTCTTTTTTATCCCAGACCATGGAGGCGATCGCCCCCCAAAAAATAAAACTAATACTCAGGCTTTTCATGTCTCCCGTCTGATCCGTCAGCGCGAGATGAAACAGCATCAAACTCGCCGCTAATCCTAACAGCCAATAGCGAGTCTCTTGGGCAACTTTGAGAGTATTTAACATAGAGTGATGGTGATGAGGGACGAAGTCAGCGGCGATCGGATCTAACGGTTTGGCCCAACTCTCTTGGAGTGGGGGCGATCCAGATTGATCCAGAGGGTGGCAACTCAGGAACCATAACCTGCGTCCATTGCTTTAGATCCAACGGTTGAGCCTGATCACTAAAGCCGCCATTTTCCAACTATAACCGGAACTGAAAAACTCTATTTTTCTCCGATCAGGGTCAAATTCTTCAAAATCCTTCGGGAATCATTGAATCCAGTGATGTAGATTAATCCAGCCCTTGACGGAGGTCACCCGTTTTGTCTCTAAAGTCCCCTATCCTAGGGGATGAGGGGTCATTCCCCCCGGCTTGACCCGAAGCGATCGTTTTCCTCCCCTTCGATTGATAGAAATTGCCATGTCACAAACTTCCTTTAGCACGCCCCCAGATGACCCTACGCTTGATGCGCCCCTAGGGTCATCAGATCGTGACACGTTCTCCTCTTCTGCGGTTGATGATGTCAGCAATGATGTGGACTACACCGAAAGTGATGACACCCCAGAGGTGAAGCGCACGGGTCGCACCACAACGGATCTCGTTCGACTCTACCTCACCGAAATTGGCCGGGTTCCCCTCCTCAAGCGCGATGAGGAGGTGTCCGAAGCCCAAATCATTCAGCGTTATGTGCAATTGATGGAATTGCGCAGCCAAGCGGCAGAACAGGGCGAAATTCCCGATCCTTTGCTGCTCTGTAAACTCCTGCTACGCTGCTCTGATGCCGACGACCTTTGGCATTCCTACTTGGTGTACCGCCATCACCTGCAAGTGATGTATCGGTTTGTGCTGTTGATTCAAGCCCACGATCGCCTCGCGGCCCAATTGGGCCATCGCCCCTCCTGGGAACGCTGGGCCCGCACGCTAGAGATGGAAACGGATCAACTCAAACAAGCCCTCTCCCATGGCAAAGCCCATTGGGCAATGATTTCAGAGTTGACCGTGGCAGAACTCGATGAGGCGCAAAAGTCCGGGATTCAAGCCAAGGAACATATGATCAAGGCGAATTTACGCCTGGTGGTATCGGTGGCGAAGAAGTACCAAAACCGGGGCTTAGAGTTATTGGACTTGATCCAAGAGGGAACCCTGGGCCTAGAACGGGCGGTGGAGAAGTTTGACCCGACGAAGGGCTATCGCTTCAGTACCTATGCTTACTGGTGGATTCGCCAGGGGATTACGCGGGCGATCGCCACCCAAAGCCGCACGATCCGCCTCCCGGTTCACATCACCGAAAAACTCAACAAAATTAAAAAAGCCCAACGCAAAATTTCCCAAGAAAAGGGCCGCACCGCCCGCACCGAAGACATCGCCAAAGAGCTAGATATGACCGCTGAACAGGTGCGGGAAGTCCTCCTGCGTGTGCCGCGATCGGTGTCTTTGGAAATCAAGGTCGGGAAAGAGAAGGACACCGAATTGGGTGATCTCCTGGAAACCGAAGAAGCCTCCCCCGAAGATAATTTAATGCGGGAAGCTTTGTTGCGGGAGTTGCAACAACTGTTAGCTGACCTCACCACCCGCGAGCGGGAAGTGATCCAACTGCGCTATGGCTTAAAAACGGGTAATCCCTATTCCCTCGCGGAAATTGGCCGCGCCCTCGAACTGTCACGGGAACGAGTGCGCCAAATCGAAGCCAAGGCGTTGCAAAAACTCCGCCAACCGAAACGCCGGAACCGCGTGCGGGATTATTTGGAAAATTTGACGTGATAATACCGTAACGGCAAAGCGTGCTCATTGTGACGTTTAACACCCTGGAAACAACCCCGTTTCCAGGGTGTTTTTTGATCGGTTGCGGTGGTTGTGCTCAGTTGTGCTCAGTTGTGCTCAATCTGAGTACAGGACAAAAGTTGAAATGTACGGCGGCATCTTGATTTTGATGGGGTGGGAGCATCCTGCTCCCTATTTTGTCTGATCCCAGCGGGCAAGATGCCCACACTACAACAGACTATGGATTTTTAGGGAGCGTGTTGAGTTTTGCTATTGTTCCACCCAACTACGAAATCATCAGGGTTTCAGCCAAAGCCTGATTTTTTGTCCTGTACTCAGGTGCTCACTATGGCAGTCTTCAATAATTGATACAGTTTTTGACTCCCCTCTCCCGGTGGGCGAGGGGCTGGGGGTGAGGGCTTGATTCGCACTGGCTCTCACTCTTCCTTCAAAGCCTTGCTACACTAAGGAGCTATGCAATTCATTCACCCTCGTCTATTCAGTCTGTATGGCTACGCAATTTATTAATCCCTTCATCAATATTCTGCAAGCGGGTCTGCCCACACGCGAGGCATTCGGCCAAGCTGCCTATACGACCTTTCAATACGGAAAAAGTGCGATCAGTTTGGCTCATAAGACCGTGGGCGATCGCATTGTGGATTGGTTCCTCGGCGATCAACGCCCCGCCACCCAGCGGCTATCGCCAGAATTGCTCCAAACCCTCCAAAAACGTCAGCAGGATTTGCTAGAGGAAGATTGGCAGGATGCCCAGGCGGGGCTTTATCCGGAAACGCTGCTGTTTGAAACAGCGTGGGATGATGTGGTGCGCTACTATCCCCAGGTGTGGATCGATTGGCTGACGGTGGTAGAACGGCGGCGCAACCAGGAAAAACACACCTTTGCGCCGGAGGTTGATCGCGATCGCTACCCGGCCTACTATCTCCAAAACTTCCATTATCAAACCGATGGCTACCTCAGCGAGCAGTCGGCGAATCTCTACGATTTGCAAGTGGAAATTCTGTTTAATGGGGCAGCGAACCCGATGCGGCGACGGGTGCTCAAGCCGTTAAAACAAGGCATCGCGACACAGTTCGAGGCGATCGCCCCGGCGGATCTCAAGATTCTCGATGTGGCCTGCGGCACGGGCTACACCCTCCAAGCCCTCCGCGCCACCTTCCCCCAAGCCGCTCTCTACGGTGTGGATCTGTCTCCTGCCTATCTCCGCAAAGCTAACCAAATCCTCAGTGCGCAACCCGGTGAACTGCCCCAACTGATCCAAGCCCCCGCCGAAGCCCTGCCCTACCAGGACAACTATGTTCACGGTCTTACCTCGGTTTTCCTGTTCCATGAACTGCCCGGCGCGGTACGCCAAGCAGCGATCGCTGAAATGTTCCGCGTCCTCAAACCTGGCGGCACAGTGGTTCTCTGTGATTCGGTTCAAATGATGGATATTGAAGGGTTTGGGCCGATGTTAGAGAATTTCCCCGCCCTCTTCCATGAACCCTACTATCGTCACTATTGCCAAGATGATCTCGTCGCCCACTTAGAGCAGGTCGGATTTACCAACGTGACCACCACTACCCACCACGTCAGCAAGTATTGGCTGGCCCACAAACCGAGTTAACCCGGTGCAACCCTGCACCGAAGGTTTCGGAATCTTGCTACATTAACGGGGGGCACTGGCCCGTTTTTTTTCGTTGGTAATGTGGTTTGGCATGGCTTCCCTTCCCTGTATTGATATTATTTTGGGCACGCGCCCCGAAGCGATTAAACTCGCTCCGGTGATTCAACAGTTTCGCCAAGCAACATCCCTCAAAACGCGGGTGATCTTAACCGGGCAACACCGAGAAATGGTGGATCAAGTGATGGCGCTGTTTGAAATCCAAGCCGATCATGATCTGGAGATCATGCAGCCCCGGCAAACCTTGACGGATATCACCCAACGCACCTTACAGGGATTATCGGCGTGGTTTGAGCGCGATCGCCCCGCCTGCGTCTTAGTCCAAGGGGATACCACCACCGCCTTCGCCGCCGCCCTCGCCGCCTTTTATCAACAAATTCCCGTCGGCCATGTGGAAGCCGGATTGCGCACCGATAACCTCTTTAACCCCTATCCCGAAGAAGCCAATCGCCGCCTCATCTCCCAACTCGCTCAACTCCACTTTGCCCCCACGTCGATGGCCGTGGCTAACCTCGCCAAATCCGACGTGACCGGCGCAGTCCACCCAACGGGCAACACCGTGATCGACGCGCTGCTACGGGTGGCGGCGACCCATCCCCCCTGCCCCGTGCCGGGCCTGGATTGGGAGCAGTATCGTGTCATTTTGACGACGGTGCATCGTCGCGAAAATTGGGGCGAACCCCTGCGGGATATTCTGGCGGGCTTAACCCAGGTACTCACGGATTGCCCCGATGCGGCGTTGCTCTTGCCGATGCACCGCAACCCGACGGTACGAGAACCGATTCAACAGGCCTTGGGAGATCATCCCCGTGTCTTTTTAACGGAACCCTTGGACTATGGGCAATTGGTGGGGGCAATTCAACGCTGTACGCTGTTGCTGACGGATTCGGGGGGGCTGCAAGAGGAAGCGCCCAGTTTGGGTAAGCCGGTGCTGGTGCTGCGGGAGACAACGGAACGCCCGGAAGCAGTGCAGGCGGGAACGGCGAAATTAATCGGCACAGCTCCGGAGGCGATCGCTTCCCACGCCCAAACATTACTCAGCGATCGCGCCGCCTATGAGGCGATGGCCACGGCGATTAATCCCTTTGGGGATGGCCAAGCGTCGGCGCGAATTTTAGCGATCGTCCAGGATTTTTTGGCATCCGGTGCAACCATAGACCCATCAAACGAAAGATGATCTTGAGAGCAAGGCAGGGGATACGCACGATAATTTTGATCAGGGAACGGAAAGATCCGCCATGACGGTTGCGCTGTCGATTCAGAACCTCCAGTTTGACTATGCCCAGGGTCTGCCGTTGTTTCGCGATCTCTCGTTAACCCTGAAGGCGGGGGAAAAGGTGGGACTGGTGGGGCCGAATGGGGCGGGGAAAACCTCGCTATTTTTATTGATTTCGGGGGTGCTTGCGCCGCGTCGAGGGACGATTGAGGTGTTTGGGCAGTCGGTGCGGCGGGGGCGGTTTCAGCCGGCGGTGGGGTTGGTGTTTCAAAATCCGGATGATCAATTGTTTTGTCCGACGGTGCGGGAGGATGTGGCCTTTGGGGCAGATAATTTGGGGTTATCAGATGCTGAGGTGCGCGATCGCGTCGATCGGGCGTTACAGATGACGGGGACTGAGCATTTAGCCGATCGCGCCCCCCACCAGCTTTCCGGGGGTGAAAAATGTATGGCGGCGATCGCTTCCGTCCTCGTCATGCATCCCCGCTTAATGCTCTACGACGAACCCACCGCCCATCTAGATTTGGCCGCCCGTCGTCAACTGATTGAGTTTTTTCACCACGCCTCCCAAACCCTGCTGATTTCCTCCCACGATTTAGAAATGATCGTGGAAGTGTGCGATCGCACCCTCCTTCTCAACCATCAGCGCATCCTAGCCGATGGCCCCACCAAAACCATCCTCGCCAACGCCGAACTCCTCACCGCCAATCGCCTCGAAGTGCCCCACTCTCTCCGCTAAGGCCTGGCTTGAAGTTGGGTAATCCCTCGTGAAGACCAGCCTAAGAGGACGGCGATCGCGGCAGCGTCACCGTAAAACAACTGCCCGCCCCTAATTCCGACTCAAAAATAATCGTCCCGCCCAACAGTTCCACACATTTACGGGCGATCGCTAACCCCAACCCCGTCCCCGGCACTGTGCCCACATTCCCCGCCCGGTGAAAACATTCAAACAAACGCGGCCGATCCGCCGGAGGGATACCAATACCGCGATCGCTCACCTGAAAAATAGCCAACTGGGACGTAATCTCCAACCTCAACTGCACCGACTGATCCAGCGCCGAATATTTCAGCGCATTAGATAGCAAATGAGTCAACACCTGCTGCAACAGGATCGGGTCAAGCTCCACATCCACATCCTCCCCCGTCAACTGGAAATGAATCCGCACCCCATCTTCGGGATTCACCACCGCCAACTCATCCATGCTCTGGCGACAGACCCGCACCACATTCGTCGGCTGATGCTGCACCTCCATTTCTCCCGCCTCTGCCTGGCTCACCCACAGCACTTCATTGATCAACTTATTCATGTGCTGAGTCGCCCGGCAAATTTGCTGAAAACAGTTGTGACGCTGCCTGGTATTCAAGCGGGAATATTGATGGGCTAGGGATTCCGCCGCTAGGGAAATCACCGTTAAGGGGGTGCGATATTCATGGGAAATCGTACGGATCATGCGAGACTTTAACTCGCTCAATTCTTTTTCCTTCAGTAGGGCTTTGTCTTGTTCTTCTTGGTGGGTGGAGGATTCCGCCTGCAACAAAACGCGCAATTGCTGCACCGAGATCGCCGCCTGTTGTGCCACATACAACGCCGATTGTTGATGGGCATCCGTGAACGGGGTCGAGTCCACCGATGCGATTAACAACAGGCCGAACACTGGCGCAGCGGGGGAACTGTGATCCAAAATGGGAACAACAAACTGCGATCGCAACGTTTTAATCAGGCCCGATGTCGTCGGATCAGCCGGATAATGAACCTGGTGTAACCGCAACGCATGATCCTGTAAATCCGACTGTTGCTGTTGACTGAGATGCTGCAACAGAGTTTGAATCAGATCCGCTTGGGTTTGGCTCATCAGCGGCTGTTTACTGCGGAAAAACAACTCACAGGTTTTAGGGTGCATCAACACCCCCGCTGTCACATCACAGGGAACCAGCAGTTGCAAATGTTCGAGCAGCGATTGAAACAGTTGCTCGTAGTCTAAAATTGATCCAATTTGCTCGGCCAGATGGTGAAATAATTCCCATTGCATCGTGCGCTGTTGTACTTGGGCCTCAATCCGCTCCTCGATCTGGGCTTGCAGCGATCGCAATTCCTGCTGCGCGATCGCTAACTGAGCTTCGGCTTGATGGCGCAGTTGACGTTCATGGTTCAACTCCTGCTGTAACGGCATCAGATCGAGAGGTTGTGCTGTCGCTTTTGCTAACTGGTCGGATTTGTCCTTGCCTATCTCTGTCAAAACATTGCTCGGAATGACATCATGCGATCGCGAAGATCTAAAAAATCAGATCTTCAGGATAGATTGGGAAACAATTGCAATTCAATAGGGTGATTTTTATCAACTTCAATAACCGAATCCTTAGCATTGTAAACTCTTTTAGAAAACTATTAAATTTTCTTAACGTCTTGCACAGACTTAAACGCATCTCCGCAACGGGTATGGTTTGATCAGGGGTGCGACTCATTCACCCATGCTCTATGCCGGTTCAATTACGCCCCACCACCCCAGATGATCTTGATTTTGTCATCATGGCGGAAAACCATCCTGATAACAACCGCTATATTCAGCAATGGCCACGCGAACAACACGCAGCGGCGTTAAATGACCCCAATATTGCCCATTCCATCATCATTCACCCCGACCATGCCAAGCCCATCGGCTATACGATTCTTATTGGTTTAACCAGTCCTCACCGCTGCATCACCCTCCAGCGTTTTGTCGTCATGGTCAAGGGCCGAGGCTATGGCCGGCAAACCTTAGAACGAATTCTCCATCAGGTGTTTAACAAGCACCAAGCCCACCGATTTCAACTCGACGTGAAAGACTCCAACACCCGCGCCCAATCTCTTTATCAATCCTTGGGGTTTGTGGTCGAAGGCACATTACGCGACTGCATTTATACACAATGGGGTTTTGAATCGTTCCTAATAATGTCCATTCTCGAACCCGAATATCGCGATCGCATCACCCTTAACTAAAATGCCGCTTAAATCTCGGATCAAGATGATGTTTTTTGCGCTGGTTACAAGTGCGGCACAGGGTTTGTAAATTACTGAGATCATTCGTGCCCCCTTTCGCCAAGGGAATAATATGATCCACCTGTAACTCCGCCTGACTGCCACAACTTTTACAAGTGTTGCGATCGCGCTCAAACACAAACTTCCGCACCTCCGGCGGCATCGGAATCCGTGGTGTTTTTTCCTGCATCACTTCCCCATTCCCCACTAAAAAATCTCACAAAGAACGCCGAATCTCATCTAAAGAATCATCTGTAGACTCATTCTTTTCTGTGTTTTCAATAACTTCATCAGGGCAAAACTCAAAAACCGAACGAATCCTAACTTTTCCTTTGATCCACTCTCCAGTTTTGATCTCTAGAATTTCACCATTAAATCCACCTGCACTAAGTACCCGACTATGGTGTAGCTTTCCTAACCTAGCTGAAGCCAACTGCTCATTTATTTTTTCATAGCTCTGCTGTAAAACAATATCAATATGTGGTCGTAAATCTACAGCTTTGAACGTTGACCCACCAATATTAATAATTGCGTTGTCGCTAGATAATTCTTGAAAATCTGAGTTCATGATAAATACTTAGAGAATTTCAAGTCGGATTATTGTGATAAAAGTCCAGCACGATCACTTAAGATTGTACTGGGCTTTGGCGATTAACGTAGATCATCAAGAGGGGACTGAGAACCACCAGATTCATCTGGACAGAACTCAATCAAAACTTTCACTCTGACTTTTCCGGATTTCCACTTTCCTTCACTAATACTCAATACTTCACAATCAACCCCTTCCGTAACCCATTTCTTGGGCTTACCATAAGACTCATCATCCCAAGACTGCTCATGTATGTTAATCACTTTACAAGATAATATCTTAGTGATTTCTGCCATCTTGAACATTGGATACGATGCAAGATAACTATGCATTGATTTGTCTTGAACAGAAATGACATCACCTGCATTTGTTAATGCTTCAAACTTTTGATTCATTACGATCAGACTCCTATAGACTAGCAGCGAGTATACTAACAAAATACAAGAAAGTCAATATTTAGGCGTATCGTCAGATCAAAGATTTTCTATGTCTGAGGTATATGAGTAGATAAGGTGAATAATGTTAGCGATCTTGATTTTTAAAAATCAAGATCTGTCTTGGTCATCTAGGCAATATTCAAACGTTATCTTGACCTGCACTCGTCGAATCTTCCACTTGCCGTCAATGAATGTATTTAAAAGTCCAAATTGAAAACTTTCTGTTTTCCATTGATGAGACGAAGATAAGGCATTATGCCAATGCAATGTCATTAAAATAACGGCATTATGGCATATTTTTTGAATGGTGGTGATTAACGTCAGATTCGGATGATGATTGAGAGGGACTTGACCTATTTCCTGGAAAGAATTCGTATCGCTTCCATCTCCGGTTAGTGCTTCACAGGATTGACTCATCACAATTAGCCCCAAAAGTGCAGGTATTGCAAATATATCAAAAGACTATGAAGAAATCAATCACAAAAATAATGATTTTTTAACAAAGAGTTGAGCCATAATTTGATGCACCCAGGTTGTGCGTGTAATCACTGAATTCAATGTATTGAGCAAAACTTAATATAGCAAGGTGAGCATTGCCCACCCCGCTAATTAGGGTTAACATTCGTTAACCCTCCGGTTAAGTGTTAAACATTAAACAGAGTCGGGAATTGATTCAAACTCCGCATCAATAGGAGCAGTTTCATCAGGTTTTGCTGGGGGTTCAATGGCATCGAAGGTTAACGAAATCAGGGGCAATTGCTTGCTAAAGAGATTGAACGATTGAAGACAAGCATTAATGCCTTTGATGGCTTCGTTATAGGTATTGATTTTCGCCAAGGTTATCGAAAGTTGCTCTTTGTTTTTGGCGATTTTTAATTCTGCCTCTTGTTCTAGGGTTTGTTCGAGATAGGCGCGGGCTTGGTCATATTGTTGGAGGATGTCGAGTTTGAATTGAGCCGTGAGGGGGAGAACTTGAGTTTTGATGGTTTGGTTGATCGCTTGGCGGAAATTGCTGCGAATCGTGGCGGCGACTTTGGGTTCAAAATCCAGCTTCAGAAGTTGACGGATCGCGGGTTCTGCATCGACGATACTTTCTGCACCGTAGGTTTGGGAGGTTTGCTGGAGGGTTTGGCGGAATTGGTAGATCGAAAATGTACCTTCATCGTAAAAACGGGGACTTTCGCGGACGTAGCGATCGCACTCCCGCCGCGCCTCATTTTCCACCAACTCTAACAGGGTTTTCGTCAACGCCTTAAACCGTCCTTCTAAGCCGCTATCTTGACCCAATAACCGATACAAGTTGCGGTAACAGTCCGTTTTTTTCACCGACTCAAACAACCGCTCACAGAAGTTTTCCACCACAGTTTGGGCATGTTCAATTAACACATCTTCTAGCTCATTGGCGAGGTAGTATAGAGCCTCCACCAGAACGGCGAGAAATGGGGCTGTGGCATTGCGAGGATGGGTTCCCGTTGCTGTTTTATAGGCATCACGCACGGAAAACACATGCAATAATTCATCGAGCCGCGCCACCATGCGCGTTTTTAAGCGGGTGAAGTCGCGCTCAAACTCTGGATCTTCTTGGGCGATGATGCTGTTGATTTCTGTGGTGAGGTAGTCCTCAAATTCGCTACCAATGCGTTGGAGTTCCTGATTTAAAACATCCAACTCTTGAGCCTTCATCGCATCAATTTCGCGGGGCTGACTTTCTAGATTATCCCGTTGAAGACTGTAGTGATTTTGCAGCAAGATACAAATGGGCTGTAATTCATCGGCTAAGGCTTCAAAGAGTTGGGGGCGTTTTTCTTCTGTTAAATATCGGGTGATTGCGTTGCGAAAGTCTTCGATGCCACTGTCTTCGATTAACTTATCGAGCAGGGGTTGACCCCAGTCACTGAGAATGCGCACATAGTTTTCATTGGGAGTCTCAAAACTATTGACAGAAACGCGAAATTCACTGCGGGCGAGTTTTCCAGAACTGGCGCAATATTGGTTAAACCCATTGATAAATTGGGGGGTTTCTTCTTCGCCGCCGATACCTTTGACACTTTCGGCAAAGATAGAATCGAGACCGAAGCGATCGCGCCCACTGGTTTGCTTCACTTGGCTGCCATAAAAGCCCAACATACCACTGGTTTTATAGATGCGTTGGCTGTCGCGAAATTGAGTTTGAATCAGGCTATCAAGGCGTTGGCGCAGTTGGGGATTGTACCAGGTTTCATCGATGCGATTGAAGGCGTAGAAAATGCGATCGCGGATGCTGGGGTTTTGGCGCATTTTTTCGAGCAATTCCGTTTCTTCGCTACTCATGTCCCCGGCGGAGGCGGGTTTTAACACCGTGACTACGGCGGAGGTATCGGGGTGTTCGATTTTGCGATAGGTGAGTTCGGCATCTTTTTTCACCGGGGCATCAATGCCGGGCAAATCCACTAAAACATTGCCATCTTCAAGGAGAGGATGGTGACAGTAATATTGCAACCGTTTGAGAACGGCGCTATTGCTGCCGCGTCGGGCATAGCCAGCGGCTTCGGCGAGGTTGGTGAAGTTGAATTGCTCCATGGAATAGGTGGCGTTTTGGAGCGCTTGGATGCGATCGCAGTTTTGGGCGTAACCTTCGAGGAGGAGGAGTAGCCCTTTGGCTTGTTTGGCGCGATCGGATTTGCTTTCGCCTTTTTCGTCGGCGATGATCCGCTGACAATTAGTGATCACAATCTCGCGGGCATCGGCATTGTTGATGTTAATGTTGGCAGAAATCCCCAGGCGATCGCACAACATTTTCACCTGGTCGCGAATTTCGGCTTCGCTTAAAAACGTGAGCACAACACGCTCGGCATCGGGTTCGGCATATTCGATGTAGCATTCTGTGCCCGTAGCGTGGCCTTCGGCGCTGTAGAGCAATTCCCGCTCCAAGAGGGCATTGATCAACATCGATTTCCCGGCACTAAATGCGCCCGCAAAGACGATTTCAAATTGCGGCGCGATCGCTTTGTGCAGAGCGGTTTCAACGGCGGTGGTGTCCTGTTGCGATCGCAATTCGGGCTGTTGATGCAACAGAGTCAGCACGGTGCTAACTTGGTCGTTGAGATGGCTACAGGTGGGACTGTCCTGAATGGTCATACTTGTGATGGGGTTGGATGTTAACGTTCATCCTATGCCTACAGGCGCGATTGAAGTTCCTACCTACGCCTGCGGTGTGGATATCTTTACTCTAGGCGGTACGGGAATCTTGCGTCTAGTTTGCGAAACGATTCTACGGCTGATCCATAACGCTGCAATGACTAAATCTCAGGGCAGCGAGGGAGGCGATCGCACTCCACAGGATGACAATCCCCAACAGATACGAAATCCGGTCAAGCTAAACCCAAAATTGGTGGAAATGAGTTCGCCGCACCCCGATCCGCTAAGAACTTCAGTTCTTGGCTCATAGCGAAAGTGGGCTTCGGCCCACTTTGGAACCCATTTTAATCGGTTTTCGCTCTGAGGCGGGGATTAAAATCCCCGACTAGGGGGAACTTGGGTTATGGATCAGCAGTGGCCCAAGCCGGGTGAGGGATTGAGGGTGAGGGCGACTAGATCCCGCATTTATCGAGCCGGGACATCAAGGTCGCAAAGGCGCGGCTTCCCCCTTCCCAACCACTGACAAACCAAATCAACCCATCACCGAGGACGGGCAGGTGACCGGTGGGGGCATTGAGGCTGAAATCCAGTTCTTGATAGGTGAGCCAGCGATCGCCCTCGGCATCGTACCAGCCGAGTTTTTGGCTGAGGGTGGGCCAGACTTGGGTGATCGCCAGTCGGTTGCTGTTCAGTTCAAAGGTCATATTTTTCTGCAAACTAAAGCCAAATTGCCCCTGACTCGCCGAGAGCCACAGCCGATTAATTGCCCGCAGTTCCCGCGCTGGAAAATGATCAAGATCGGTTTCGGTGAGAAAGCCTTGTTTTTGACGATGGGCGATCGTAATCATCAGCTTCGCCGTCATCCAGTCCGCCTGTTGCCATTGCCGCTGTTTGAGGAGGTGCTTTAGTTCGCTGTAGTCAATGGTGGGCGGGCGGGGGGCAGGGGGTGGGGGCGGTTCACTCACGGCCTGGGTGGCGAGGGTTTCGGTTTGATGCTGAATCAGATCCGTCACATGGTTTAACTGTTGCTGAAGCTGGTCGAGTTTTTCCCCAAGGCCTCGGCTGGCTTCGAGCTTGGCCCACATCCGCTGGGCCCAGAGCAGTCGGGCGTGTTCAGCTTCGCGGTACTCGGCGGGGAGTTGGCCCATCAGGAGCGGCGAGAGTTCATTTAAATCCCAGCCACAGTGGGTACAAAACTGCACTAACCCTTCGGCGTATTCAGTTTGGCAAACAGGACATTGAAGCATCAGAAATTAAACCCATCAATTGAGACAACAGAACGAGATGCCCTGAAGCGTCCTACGCTTCGACCTTTAACAGGACTTCACCTTCCATCAAACGGCGGGCTGCGTCGAGTAAAACTTCTTCGGTGTAGGGTTTCGTGAAGTAGCCTTTGGCTCCCCGTTCGGCGGCGGCGAGTTGGTGTTTTTTCGCGCCCCGTGAGGTGAGCATGGCAATGGGAATCTGCTTCAGGGCTTCGTCTTCAGAGACATGACTCAACAGGGTGAGACCGTCCATTTTTGGCATTTCAATATCGCAAAAGGCGAGATCGGGGTTGAGGCCGCCTTGGAGTTTATCGAGGGCATCTTTGCCATCGCGGGCTTGGTCGACTTCATAGCCGGCTTTTTCAAAGGTCATCGAGAGGAGCGATCGCACCGTAATCGAGTCATCAATGATCAACACACGGGGTTGATGGCGGAGGGGTTGCGCTTGGTGGGAGCGGGACGCAGCCGAGCTGGGCGGGGCTGGCGGCGGGGCTGTGTCGGCGGGGCTAATTTGTGTCGGTGCATCCTCAAACTCAAAATCTTGGATGATCGTCGAGCGATCGTCAAGGGGGAGATCCTGATCGTCCACCGGTTCCGGGGCGGGAGCATGGGCAGTCGGTTCGGCTTGCGCATGGGTGGTTAAACCGGGGGCGCGGACGCTGTCTTTGAGGAGGATTTCACCGCGACGAATGCGATCGGCGGCGGCGAGTAAATCTTGCTCCACGTAGGGCTTGGTGAAGTAGCCACTGGCTCCCCGTTCGGCGGCGACTTTGCGATGGCGTTCGGCTCCCCGTGAGGTGAGCATGGCGACGGGAATGCGTTGCAGGTCTGCATCTTCGTGGATTGTTCCGAGGAGTTCGAGGCCATCCATCCGGGGCATTTCAATATCACAGAAGATCAGGTCGGGGCGTAAACCGCCTTTGAGTTGTTCCCAGGCTTCTTTGCCGTCGCGGGCTTGTTCGACTTCATAGCCGGCTTTTTCAAAGGTCATCGAGAGGAGCGATCGCACCGTCACCGAATCATCAATAATCAACACATGGGCCTGCTGTTCCGGCTGGGCAGCGATCGGAGCCGTGACCACCGGATCAGGGGTGGGGGTCGGGGGAGCCTTGGGTTTAGCCGCCCATTGCGTCCGGATACTGCCCTCTAGGAGCACATCACCCTGAATCATCCGCTCCGCCGCATCCAAGAGCACATCTTCTAAATAGGGCTTGGTGAAGTAGCCACTGGCTCCCCGTTCAGCGGCAACTTTGCGATGGCGTTCCGCCCCCCGTGAGGTGAGCATCGCAATGGGAATCTGTCGTAATTCTTCATCCTGGGATAAGCGTTCGAGGAGGTCTAAGCCGTCAATCCGAGGCATTTCAATATCACAGAAAATAATGTCACAGGGCAGCCCCGATCGCAGCTTATCCCAGGCATCTTGACCATCGCGGGCCTGTTCGACGCGATAGCCGGCTTTCCCAAAGGTCATCGAGAGCAATTCGCGCACCGTGATCGAGTCATCGACGATCAACACCGTCGGCTCCGATCGCACAATGCTGCCCTGCTCTTCCGGGAGATTGTTCATCGTCTGCCAGATGTTGGCGGTTTCCTTGCGGAGCCGACCTTGGGCGAGTTCGATCAGTTCGAGCACATCGGCGATCGCCATAATCGTTCCATCGCCGCGCACCGTCGCCCCAGCGATCCCCGCCGGCTTCGGCACCGGCCCCTGTAACTGCTTGATCACGATCTCCTGCTCTCCGATCACCTGATCCACACCCACCGCAATGTGATGATCCGCCCCCCGTAACAACACCACCGGCAGAATATTATCCTCGCGCTTATTGCCGTAGAAACTCCCCCGCCCAATCCGACGGGTATAGGTCAACAGCGATGACAGATGATAGTACGGCAACAGCATATCCCGGTATTGCACACAGGGCTGACCCTGGGCATTGCGGCGGATCTTGTGGTGCGGCAGATCGATCATGTCCTCCACCCCATCGAGGGGGAACGCGATCGGTGCATTCTCACTCACACAGCAGAGGGCTTTCCCAATACTGAGGGTTAAGGGTAAGCGAATCGTAAAGGTCGTCCCCTTGTTTAGTTTTGAGTCAATCGTCACCGTACCGCGAATCTCATGGATACTCGTGAGCACCACATCGAGACCCACCCCCCGTCCGGCAAAATTATCCGCTTGATCCTTCGTACTAAACCCCGCGTTAAACAGCAATTCAAAGGTGCTCTGTTCATCCATTTGGGCCGCCTGAGTAGCGGTGATCACGCCTTTATCAATGGCTTTTTGACGCACACGGACGGCATCGATTCCCGCACCATCGTCGGAGACGGCGATCACCGTTTGGTTCCCCTGTTGCATCGCACTGACTTTAATGTGACCGGCTTGGGGTTTGCCCGATGCGAGGCGAATTTCCGGCGGTTCAATCCCATGGGTCAGGGCGTTGTTCACCAAGTGCGTCAGGGGATCGGACAGATGCTCTAAGAGCATTTTGTCGATTAAGGTTTCTTGGCCTTCGAGTTCAAGATTGGCTTGTTTGTTGAGTTGGGGTGCGATCCGGCGCACGGCGAGGGGTAAGCGGGATGCCGTGGTGCCAAAGGGGATCATCCGTGATTTATTGAGTCCTTCTTGGAGTTGGGAGGTGACTTGACGGAGGGTGCGCGCCACTTGGTCAATGTCATCAACAAGGAATTGGATGTCAGCGGTGGATTCCCGGACGCGGACGATCATTTCAATGGTTTCTTGGGCGAGTTCGTGGAATTTGGTGAAACTGTCCATTTCCAATTCATCAAACTCGCTCTTGGTTTCGGGTTGAGCTTGGCCGTTGGGGAGGATGGGGCCAAAGTCGCCGCCCCCCTGTTTGCTGCGATATTCGCGACGACTCCGTAAGAGGGCATCTTCGAGGAGCGATCGCTCATACAGGTCTTGCATCCGACCACCCACATCGTTGAGGTTTTGCACCTGGTGCATCAAGTTGTCGAGGAATTGGCGGAGGCGTTCTTCGTCTCCTTCTAGGCTGTTCCGGTTGACCACCAGTTCCCCGACGAGGTTGTTGAGGTTGTCCATCTGTTTGACGGGAACCTTGAGGGTGGCTTCGACGGTGGGTTTGCTGCGTGGCTTGGCGGCGGGGCGTTGAACAGAGCTAATCTCTCCGGCTTTTTGCCGGGTTTCTTGCATGATGTTGATCAAGTCATCCCAATCACCATCATCGGCGGCGAGGGGGTCAGGGTCAGGGGCGATCGCCGGGGTGGGTGCTGCCCCGTTGGCGGGCTGAGGCGGTTGGTGGGGCTGCTGGTCGAGGAGTTGTTCGAGGGCGGTGAAGGAGGTGGCGAGGGTGAGGTGCTTGGCTTCGTCGAGGGGCGATCGCTCCACCCGGGCCATCAGTTCATCGAGTTGGTCGTAGTAGCAAGGGCCCTCGGCGCTCGTGGGGGTGGCGGGAGCGGCGGCAGGTGGGGGCGGCGGCGCGACGGGTTGAGCGGGTTGGGCCGATTCAGCGGCAAAAAGGGCTTCGAGTGCGTCCACATCCGCCACGGCAGCCTCATCGGCGGCACTGTCCGCCGCTGCACTGGACTCTAGCAAGGCTTCTAATTCCTCAAAGTCATCAATATTGAGGGATGCTGGCGCAACGGGAGCCGCGTCATCCAAGAGATCCGCGAGGTCTGCGTCGGTTGTCGTCGGTTCCCCGCTGAGGAAGGCTTCGAGGTCATCGATCTCGTTGCGATCAATGCGATCGCCCCTCCCATCAGCCATCGTCTCAAACAAGGCATCAAATTCCGCATGATCCAGCGTTTCCTCGGCTGGGGTATCGAGGTCGCCAAACAAATCATCAAAGGATGCCGTCACATCGGCGGGCACAGAGGGGGCGGGAGCTTCCACTGCGGCGCTGGGACTGAATGAATCCTGAAGATCGCCCTCTCCCGTGAAGAACGCCCCCAATTCATCCATGTCTGCGGCCGTTAACGAGTCGCCCTCATCCCCGATCAAGCCGTCTAACTCGTTGATCTCACCCGGCTCTAGGCTCATCGCCGTATCCTCTCCACTCAGGAAGGCGGCCAAATCATCATCGATCGCACTATTGTCACTCAAGAACGACGAATCATCAGCGAAGAGATCATCGAGGGATTCGTCCGATGAGGGGGTAGCCGTGGGCGGCCTGCCATTCCCGGCCCTGGCTGCGTCCCCCAACGCCCCAAAGGGATCAATTTCAAAACTGTTGAGGGTTTCCGGCTCATCACTAAACATTGCTTCAGAGGACGAGTCCTCACCAATCGCTAATAAATCCCCAAATTCATCACCACTATCGGGCAGGGGCGAGGGTGATTCCGTCACAAGCAGGGGCGGGATCAGTCCTCCCTCCGCCTGATGGGAGAGCAGCCCATGGGTATCGGCATCTTCTAGATCCGCAAAGAGGTCGTCTAAATCCTGATCCAATTCACTATGGACTTCACCGCTAGCACTGGCTCCCGCATGGCTGGGTTGAGTCGGAATATTAGCGATCGCCGCTACATCCGTCTCCGTCTCAAAGGAAAAATCAGTGCCGAACAAATCCCCCACCGATTCAGCCCCGGTCGTGGGGAGGGAGTCCGATCCGGTGTGCCCAATGGCGAGCAAGTCATCATCCGGAGAAAACAAGTCCGTGGCTTGGATCGTCGCCGCGCCGAGATCCTCATTCGTCAAGGTACTCTCATTGCCAAACAAATCATCGAGTTCCTCGCTCAAATGGGTCTCTTGAGCCGCCGATACCGAAGGCTCCGGACGATTGGAATAGGTATCAAAGGCGCTGAGGAGGTTGTCTAATTCTTCCCCTTCGATGGGGGGAGTGGTGTCAAATTCATTGAGGAGCGCTTCGAGGTCGTCACTGTCGGTACTCGCTGCGGGGTGTTGCGTCGGCTCCCTGAGATCGTCGGTTAAAAAGTCGGCAATATCCGGGTCGTCCTCCATGGCTGGGGCTGTTTGGGCCTCAAACAGGGAAAAATCTGCCTCATCGGGCGATGTGGAGGCGGCCTGGGCCAAGGCTTGGAGGGCGGCGCTGGGGTGAAGGTCGGTTTGACCTTGGACGAGGTGGGGCGCGTTCTGCTGAAGATCGGCGAGGATTTGTTGACTGGTGATGGTGTAGGGATTGTGGGGGATGGCGATCGCGGCTTGGGCTGCCTGGGTGATCTGGCTCCAGCCCGATTTTGGCCAGGCCTGGCCCACGTCTGCCAAGGTTTGGCAATGGCGCTGGATTTGGACTCGATTCGCTGCATCGTCGGGCTGCTTGGCCAGCACCGTCAGGGCATTCAAGGCCGTGATCATCTCGTCGGGCAGGGCCTCGCCGCCCATCCCTTGATCTTGGGTTAGGGCTTCGAGGTGGGGGCCGATGCGATCGCACAGCGGTTGAACGCGATCGAGCATCCCTTGGGCATAGTCTGGGTCAAGGTCTGAGGTGGCTTCGAGGGTTTCTATGCCTGCAAGCAAAATGCTGTAAAGCTGATGGATATCATCCCGTAGGCCTGAGTCTACGGTAGCGGGATGATTTTTGAGGTGCTTGAAATAGTCTTCAAGGCGATGGGCCGTGAAACGGATACATTCCAAATCCAGCATGGCCGCGCCACCCTTGATGGAATGAGCACCCCGATAGATCTCATGAATTTGCTCTGGATCATCAATGGTCTGTTGAAAATCCTGCAAACTTGCATCCATGATCTCTAGATGCTCTTGCGCTTCTAAGATGAAGTACCCCGTAATTTTTTTGCGTTGTTCTGCATCCATCGCTTTGCTTACCCCTAGCCACCATCGTTTTGTTGATTCTGTCGGAGGAGACCCCATCCATCGCCAATGTACTCAACCCCAAAAATACAGTGACCCTGTTCCCATTATGCAAGGTTCACCTCGCAACGTCTGACCCAAACATGGGCAAGCCGGGCCAAGGGTCTCCGTCCCCCGCATTTCCTTGCACCCAACAATCCAAAATTACTCTCCTCAAGGGTAGCGAAAAATTCTCTGGCAAGGTATTTTTTAACCCATTCTGCCCAGGATCACATCATGATGGCGATCGCAAACGACTTAGATCACGCCTGATCATGACTGACATTACCGCCGGTAAGGACCCAAGATCACGCCGGATCGGGTTCTCCATCACAGAATCTTGCCAAGTCCCTGAGGATACTAAACCGTAAGCCCATCACGTTCTGTTATGAGTATGTCTAACCTAGAAGAACAGCCCCGCTTACTCCCTGGCGCATTATCGGATTTATTTGCTCAGGTGACGACAACGGGCGAATTAACCCTAGCGGATCGCTACGGTTTGATGGCGGCGTTGCTCAGTGACACGCTGCTCGATGAAGAGCGGGCTTCCATTGATCGCCTGTTGCGGGCAGCGCGGTTGGGTCGGACGCAGGTGGTGGATAAGTTGTCGGCGTTGCCGGATTAGGGGGTTTTGCCCGGTTAGGGACATTTAAGAATGGGGATCTTGGGCGTAGATGTCGCGGCCTTGGCCGATCGCAAATCGAAAGGAGTGGGCGAGGTCTTTGCTCGAACGGGTCAGAAACAGGATTAGGGCGCAGAGGGAAAGTCCGGTGGCGATCGCAAACATGCCCCGATACCCCAAACTCGCCGCAAATGCCCCCGACATCGGCCCCCCCAAGGCAATCCCCAGATCAAACCCGCCAATGCAGACGGAATACACTTGCCCCCGCTCCCTGGGCATAGAGCGATCGGCCACCAGGGCGGTCATCATCGGGATCAAAATGCCCGCGCCCGCCCCTTCGGCTAAGGCTCCGAGGAGAAAGTCTAGGGCACTGTTGGCGTGGGTGAGCAGGGCCATGGAGAGAATGTACGCGACGAGGCTGCCGGTGATGAAGATGCCGCGACCGAGGCGATCGGAGGCGCGACCGGTGAAGATGCGGACGGAAAAACTGGCGATCGCCACCGCCGTATAGAACAGCCCTGCATTGAGGGCCACCCCAGTATCTCGAATATAGGCCGGTAAAAACGTGGTTAAGGTGCCGAACACCGTCCCCACCAACAGCAAAACCAGGGCGGGAATCTGGAGCCGGGGGCTTTGGGCAAGGGTGAAGAGGCGACCCAAGCCGAGCCAAGCGAGGAGCGATCGCGATTGGGGTGCTTGGGGGTCGGGATCATGGGATGCGATCGGGGCATCGGTAATCAAACTCGCCAGGGCAAAGCCAATCAACCCCAACAGACCCGACACCACAAACACCACCGGAAAACCGTAAGCATCTCCTAAAAACCCCCCCACCGCCGGCCCCAAGGCCATCCCAATCGGAACCACCAGGGTCATGTAGCCCAACACCTCCCCGCGTTGGTCGCGGGGCGCAAAATCCAAGACCAAGGTACTGTAACCCGTGGTCATCCCGGCAATGCTGAGGCCATGGATGGCGCGTAGCAGGGCCAAGATCGGCAGGGACGTGAGAAAAAGATAGCCAAAGGGGGCGAGGCCCACCGCCAGCGTTCCGATTTGCACCACCAACTTCCGGCTGCGCTCATCAGACCATCGCCCCAACACCCCCCGCGTCAACAGCAATCCGATCGCAAAACTCCCCATCACCAAACCCACCTGTTGCTGGGTTGCGCCCACGGATTCAATGTAGAGCGGCAAGGTGGGGAGCAGAATCGTGAGGCTTGACCAAAAACAGAGGGCCGTGCAAAACAGGCAGAGCAGATTACGACGAATCGACGGAGCGAGGCGCAGGAGAACAATCACAGAGAATAGGGCAAGGCTAACGGGGATTATGACAGAATCTTTGCTTCAAGTTAACACTTCTTCACAGTAGGTTGCTAGACTGATCCGACCGTCTCGGAAAGATGCTAAATTGAAGGCGACTCAAAGACCCAATTCAGGGGTGCATTCGTTCGGATTTTCTCTAGTGATAATGGGAGCGATCGCGTATGGAAATGTTGAGCTACACTCACATGACAATGGTGCATGAAGACACCATCGGCCCGCTGAATCTGCAACCCCTGTCTTTTAACTGTCGCTTGAGCATTAAGCGTGTTTCAAGCACAGTGGCGATTGTGGGGATGTTGATGTTAGGGAGTTTCACTGCCTTGATGACATCGGCGATTTCTCGACCCGCAGGGGTATCGGGGCCGTCTTCGGTGTCTGGGTTTTAACATCATTCAATCCAAGTGGTGTTAAATCCCCCTCCCCTCGACATCGCGAGGGGTTTTTCATGGCAAGCTTGGGCCGCATGGGTTCACTGGCATTCTTGTTCTTTTAAGGGTTATCTCTTGTCTACTGCATATCTATTCATTGCTCACGGCAGCCGCGATCCTCGGTCTCAAACGGCCCTGGAGTCCCTCGCGCAGCAGGTGCAAACCGCATGGGCCCGCGACCATAATGCACCGGCCTGGATTGCCACCGCTGTGCTCGAACTCGCCCCCCAACCGCTCCATCAGCAAATCCTGACGGCGATCGCCCAAGCGCGATCGCAGGGTGCTCAACACCTCATCCTGCTGCCCCTCTTTCTCCTGCCCGGTGTCCATGTGCGCGAAGACATCCCCCACGAAGTCGCCCTCGCCCAAGCCATGGGCGATCGCCCCCTCCCGATTGCCATTGCCCCCTACGTGGGCAGTCATCTCGGCATGACGGCCCTCTTGCGGCGACAGTTTGCCCTCTATCCCCACCGGGGGCGAATTCTGTTGGCCCACGGCAGTCGGCGCATCGGCGGCAATCAACCCGTAGAGGCCATGGCCCAGCGTCTCACCGCCATCCCTGCCTATTGGTCGGTGCAGCCCAGTCTCCCCCAACAACTCCAGCGCTTCGTTACCGATGAACAGACCCATTGGATCATTCAGCCCTATTTTTTATTTCCAGGGGGGATTACCGATGCGATCGCCCAGCAGTTAGCCGACCTGCGCCCCCAATGGCCCAACGCCACCCTTGATCTAGGAATCGCCTTAAGTGATACCCCCGAATTCATCCCCCTGATCCTGGACTGGATGCACCAACCGGATCTCACCCTGTCTTAACTCACCAGCCTCCCCTTTAATCATCACTCGTTTTAGCGGTAATCATTTTTAGCGGTAGCCATGAATCAAACCACCCCTGTGGGCAACGTGTATTTAGTAGGTGCTGGGCCGGGTGATCCGGGCCTGATGACCTTAAAAGGCAAAGGACTCCTCGAATGTGCCGATGTTGTGGTCTACGATGCCCTCGTGAGTCCGGCCATTCTCGCGATGATTAACCCCCAAGCCGAACAAATCAACGCGGGCAAACGGCGGGGCCGCCATTCCAAAGCCCAGGATGAAACCACCCAATTGCTGATCGAAAAAGCCCAAGACCATGCAATCGTCGTGCGTCTTAAGGGGGGCGATCCCTTTGTCTTTGGTCGGGGGGGGGAAGAAATGGCGGATTTGCGGGCGGCGGGGATTGCGGTGGAGGTGATTCCGGGGATTACGGCGGGGATTGCTGCGCCGGCCTATGCGGGGATTCCGGTGACCCATCGTGGGGTGAGTTGTTCGGTGACCTTTGTGACGGGCCATGAAGCGGCGGGGAAATATTGCCCCCAGGTGAATTGGCGAGCGATCGCCCAAAGCTCCGAAACCATCGTTGTCTACATGGGCATTCATAACCTGCCCACCATTACCCACGAACTCCAGGCCGGCGGCCTCAGCCCCGACACCCCCATCGCCTTGATTCGCTGGGGAACGCGCCCCGAACAAGCCGAACTGATCGCCACCCTCGCTACGATTCAGGCGGCTGTGGAACAAAGCGGCTTTGAGGCCCCGGCGGTGGCTGTGATCGGATCAGTGGTGAATCTTCAAGCGCAACTCTTGTAAGTTCCCTCTCGGAGCGTCCCTTTGCATCCTATAATTTATGGGAATTGCTTAATTAATCGTGGGATGCTTCCTTGAGCCAGTCATCATTCGTGTTATTGTCCACTCTTGCTCGCGTGATGAGAAGTGTTATCCCCACGGGTTAAGCCCACGCTGTATTGCTGAAAAAAAGAGAAGAATGGATCACACACCACTTTGGAGGAGAATGATGCGCCCTGTGAGATTAATCCTTGTGGCGATCGCAACCCTAGTTTTTGGATGGCAATTTGCGGTAAACCCAGCATCAGCGATCAACGTTGATCAGAAATACCGAGAAATTGTGATTAATCCTGCCGGGGAAACCGCTGTTATTAGTAACGAAGATCTCGAACACGGTAAGCGATTATTTAATGACACCTGTTCGCAATGCCACATGGCCGGACGAACCAAAACCAACCCCAACGTCACCCTGCGCCTTGAAGATCTCGAAGGGGCAGAACCCCCGCGTGATAACGTGGCTGCGATCGTTGATTTCACCAATAGCCCGATGACCTACGATGGTGAAATTGACCTCAGTGACCTCCACCCCAGCACGAAGCGTGCCGATCTCTGGCCCGAAATGCGCGGCTATACCCAAGACGACCTCCGCGATATTGCCGGTTACATCTTGGTTCAACCCAAACTCCAAGGCTACATGTGGGGCGGCGGAAAAACCGTCAACTAGCTCATCCTAGCCCTTGGCCTTCCATCATCAATGATGAGAACAACGCACCAAGCACGAGCCGCAAAGCTGTGCTTGGTGTTTTTATCTATCTTGATTGGAGGCGATGGGGGCGCGATCGCACCCGAAGAAAATTCCCTTCTGAAGACGATTCAGAAGGGAATAGCATCTGTGTTGAATCATAGGTGACTGGCGAACTAAGCGCCGACGGATTCCTTCGCGGCATACATCACTTCGAGACTGATCTGGCTGATGTTGCGATCGCGGGCAAATTTTTCGGTATTCCGCTTCACTTTGCCGCGCACAAACCCAGGCACTTTGTTGAGTTCGGTTTTGGCTTCTTTTGTCCAATTCAGATCGGAATCGGCTGAAATGCCTTTCGTGATCACTTCTTTTGTGTCATGACCGCCGAAGATTTCCAGGAGATGATCTTCCATGCCTAATGTGAAGGAATTATAGACCAAATCCGCAATTTGGTTTGTGCCTTCGTAGCCCAAAAAGGGACGATAGCCGATGGGGAAATCTTGAATATGGATCGGGGCGGCAATCACACCACAGGGAATATTCAGGCGTTTCCCCACATGGCGTTCCATCTGCGTGCCGAAAATGGCCGAGGGTTCAATGCGTGCGATCGCATCCCCAATTTCGCCATGATCTTCACTGATCAACACTTCATCACAATACTCGCTCACCTCCTGGCGGAACCAGTCAGCATCATATTTGCAATAGGTTCCCGCCAACACCACATGAATCCCCATTTCCCGGACGAGAATTTTCGTCATTGCAGCGGCGTGGGTATTGTCGCCAAACACAACCGCTTTTTTTCCCGTCAGGTTTTGGCAGTCAATGGAGCGCGAAAACCAAGCCGCTTGGGAGACATGGAGGGTTTGATTTTCGATGAAGTCTTCATAATCCACATCCGCCCCTTGGGCGTTGAGAATGCCTTGGATAGCGCGGATGCAGCGGGCGGTATCCACCACGCCCATAGGGGTGATATCGACGGACGGTGTGCCAAATTCTGCTTCTAAATATTGGGCTGCCATCGGCCCCATTTCGCGGTAGGGTACGAGGTTGAACCAGGCTTTGGGTAAGGTTTTGAGTTGCTCAACGGTGGCCCCTTCCGGGATGACGGTATTCACCGTAATGCCGAGATCTGCCATTAACCGCTTCAGTTCGGTGCAGTCGTGGCGATTGTGGAAGCCGAGGGTGGACACACCGAGGATGTTGACAGAAGGCTGCTCGGTTTTGGTGGTGTCGAGGTCGCCTTGTTTGCGGGCTTTTTTGATGTAGTATTCGATGATTTGCTGGAGGGTGCGATCGCCTGCCTGCAACTCATTAACGCGATAGTGATTGACATCGGCCAACATCACATCACATTGAGAATCCAGTTGAGCGCGATCGACAAAATTCTGTAAATCTTCTTGGAGAATGCTGGAGGTACAAGTGGGCGTGAGCACGATTAAATCGGGATGCTCTTCGCCATCTTTACGGGTGATATTATCCACCACTTTTTCTTGGGAACCCCGCGCTAATACGTTGCGATCCACCACGCTGGTGGTGACGGGGGTAAAATTCCGCTCCCGTTCGAGCATCGATCGCATCACATTAAAATAGTCATCACCGAGGGGCGCATGCATAATGGCATGGACATTTTTAAAGGAACTCGCCACCCGTAACGTACCAATATGGGCAGGCCCTGCATACATCCAATACGCCAATTTCATAACGAGTTAGCCTCCGTGATAAGTATAAATACAGGTCAATGTATCGTAATGAATCTGAGAATTAATCAATCCGATTCTGGTTGTGTATTGTCTCAGAAACCTTCAAGGAATCGCTCGCTTCTGTTACATATTGTCGTCTTTGCTCATTAGCCTTGAAATAGCCCGGAATTCGGAGCGATCGCACTCCTTCGTTCAACCAGAAATCACGATAAAACTTAATACTTATTCGTAGTTTTTAATATAACCTTAATATAACCATCGTGAGCAGAAGGGTTGTGTTAGCGCCGCGTAACGCACCGGAGACAAAGGCGGGTTTAAGCCTTAAACCTTGATCACACTGGGTGCACCGGGAGCCGCCACGATGCGCCGACAGCCGGAATCCGGGAACGCCCATTGACAATGGCGCTCCTCCGGTTTGCCCCAGCAGAGGCCTAAATAGACTTCTGTTAAACCTGCATCCACTTCGGCCCATTCGGCCTCTTTAACCAGTTCTTCGACGAGTTCCGGGGAGAGGGGTTGTTGCTCTTTCCCCATCAGCCACAGTTTTAATGGGGCGCTCACCTGTCGCCAAAAGGTCATGATTGCGGCCTTTGCGTCGCGCAGTTGGTCAAAGTCGGAGGGGATGGCAATCAGTTGGG